>CAMOTC010000008.1 GCA_946625545.1 uncultured Clostridia bacterium
ATCTATCTATCTATCTATCTATCTATCTATCTATCTATCTATCTATCTATCTGCCTAAAAAATAAAATCGAGCTGCCAAAGGGGCATTTGGATCGAAAAGCACAATCGAAAAGAACTATTTACACTAAAAACGTCAAAACTCTACCGTTCGTAGAGTAACTCTACGATTGGTAGAGTGCCAAAACACTCATTTTGTCCCCTTTTTGTGGTACGATGAATATACAATCGGATTTACCGGAGGAAAATATGGATCAGTCAATACTATCGAAAAATCTGCGCGAACTGCGCGAGAAGCGCGGACTCACGCAAAAGGATCTCGCGGACAAGCTCGCCTTGTCTGACAAGACCATCAGCAAATGGGAAAAAGAACGCAGTATCCCCGACGTCTTTACTCTCTTGAAACTTGCAGAGCTACTGGACTGCTCGTTGGATGACTTTTTTGAAAAGTAATTTTTTCTTTCTTTTTTGTTTTTAGTATTTCGTCCGAATCGCAAAGTATGATATAATTTCTATATTGAACGCATACGCGTGTGTGAGGACTATGGATAATCAAACGTTAGGAAAAAGGATATTGTCCGAAAGGCGAAAGGCAGGGCTCTCTCAGCGCGAGCTCGGCGAGAAGCTCGCCGTCTCGGACAAGACGGTCAGCAAGTGGGAGAATGACGGCAGTCTCCCCGACGTTGCCTGTATCGCGACGCTTGCCGAGGTCTTCGGCTGCTCCGTCACCTACTTGATGACAGGGGAGGAGGCTCCCGAGAAGCCCGCCGACAGCGCTGCGCCCGCTCTCCCGAAAAAGAGGAGATGGTGGATCCCCGTCGTCATCGTCGTTGCCGTCGTTTTCGTTACTTTCGCGGTGCTCGCGGGGGTTTATCTGACCCGGATCGCCGAGAGATTTCAGGGCATCTATATCAACGTCAATAACAATAACGAATACTATATCGTCAATAACACCACCTACAATCACTATTACGTCAGCGATAGCGGCGAGACGACGCTTCTGGACTCCGGTGCGTGGTTCTCTGTTGGGGACGAAGTCTCTCTCGGGAGCGGGGCGACGCTCTCTACCGCCGGCGGCTCTCCGACGCTGATGTCCACGGGCGGGAACTATGAGAGAGTATCCTCCGCAAACGGGCAAAAGGATAATATCGACGTGACGTTTGTCACAGGGGAGCAGGAGACCAAGTACACCATCAAGCGCGGCAGCACTTCGCCCGCTCCGAATCCTCCCTCGAAAGAGGGCTATACCTTTGCAGGTTGGGTCTCATCTGAGGAAGGGGTCCCCACCCTCTATCACGACAAGAATATTCATTGGAAAAATACCCGCTACATCTCCACCTATACCTGCGTGCATATCTACGACAATGATTTCCACTGCGTCGAGGCGACCTGCCTGCGTTGCGGCAACGTGCGCGAAGCGAGTATCAATCACGTTTACGCAGACAGCCATACCTGCCACGACCGCACCTGCCTAAAGTGCGGGCATGTGGATCCTGCCACGACCGAGCACACCCTCTTATACGGCAATCGCACCGAGCCCACCTGCACCGAGGACGGCTTGGCGCAGGCGCATTGCACCGGGTGCGGGCTGGTCGTCAACACCGTGCTCCCTGCCAAGGGACACGCCGTTGTGGTGGATCGCGCCGTGCCCGCCACTTGTACCACGTCAGGCTGGACGGAAGGCTCGCATTGCGCTACCTGCGGTGCGACCATCGATGAGCGGATTTATTTAGATGCGTTGGGTCACGAGGCAGCGGAGGAGTGGATCGTAGATATCCCTCCGACCTGTGAAGAAGGGGACCCGCGCGAAAACCCCGGCGTAGGACACCGTTACTTGCCCTGCAAGGTTTGCGGCGAGGCGGTCGAGGAGGAGACCCTTCCTCGTTTGACCGAGCATACGCCCGAGACGATGCCCGCAACCGAGCCGACCTGTACCGAAGCGGGGCACAGCGCTTGGACTTGCTGTTCTGTGTGCGGCAAGGTGATCGTCGATCCCGTCGATACGGATCCTCCGCTCGGACACGACTATGATCAGGGGATCTGTACCCGCTGCGGAAAGGAGTATCCGGCAAAAGACAGTCAATGAAATAAAAAAAAGAGATCGCCGAGTGTTCGGCGATCTCTTTTTTTATCCTTTAGCGACTATTACGCGAGGCGCAGATAGGTCACGCAAGTATCAAAGCCGAAGAGTCCGTCGGTATCCACGATGAGCATATCCTGCGAGAACTTTGCGGTCGCAGTGTAGTCTAGATCCTCGATGGTCACCTCGATTTTGTTATTGACTTCGTCCGACTCGTAAGTGAAGGTGTAGTCCTCCTTGGTATCCTTGTAATTGTAGTGAAGGATGCCGCTCTTGCCGTCCTTGTTGAAGTCCACGATCAGGCAATCCTCGCTGAAGGTGAAGTCCTTGTCCAGAATGGAGCCCACTGTGAAGGTGGATAACCAGTCGTTTCCGTAGAAATACGTGTGCTTGGTGACCGAGAAGAACTTGTAACTCTTTCCATCGAGTTCAGTCGACTTGACTTCCTCGATCTTGTTGCCGCAAGCAAAGCAGGCGATAGCCGCGATGCAGACGATCATAGCGATCGCAACGATCATAATAATTTTCTTTTTCATCTTTTTTCCTCCTTTTTGATGAAATGAAATAATGAAAGCAGTATAGCATCAATAGGGCGAAAAAGGGCGAATATCTCCGTATTGTAGAAAAAAAGGAGCATTGATGCTCCTTTTCGCTGTGTGATAGTTATCTATGATCGCTATTTCTCGGGAAAGAGGATATCCGCTTTTCTGAGGACGAGGTCGGCAAAGAGGGAGTTCGCCCAGGCGAACCAGGGGCGTGTATAGACCTTGTCGTCGTCCTTATACACCCCTTCGTGGATATAGTAGGTGCCCCCCGTCGAGGATGCGACCATCTTGACGCAGCGCTTGATCTCCTCCTGATCCGTCGAGGTCATCGCCTGGATGATGAGGGAGAGGGGCCACACGTACCCCTCGGGGGTGTGCGGACTACCGATCCCCGTGATCGCGGAGCCTTCGTAGTAGTAAGGATTGCGGGCGGAGAGCATATAGGCGCGGGTGTTTTCGTAGAGCTTCTTATCCGCAAAGGGATAGTTGTAGTAGGGGATAGAGAGCAGGTTCGGGATATTCGCGTCGTCCATGACGTTGTAGTTCCCCAAGCCGTCGGTCTCGAGAGCGTAGATCTCGGTGCCATCCTCGGTGACGGTGGAGCCGATCTCCTCGATCGTGCGGCGAATGTCCTCGGTGAGGCTCTCGCACTTTTTCGCTCTCTCCTCCTCTCCCTTCTTGATCAAGAGGGGGCGGAGGGCGGTCAGCACCGTGCAAATAAACATATTGCCGGGGATGTAGTAGTTATAGGTGCAGGAGTCATCGCTCGGACGATAGCCCGACCATACGAGACCGTTTTCCGCAACGGGCGCGCCGTTTCCGCACCAATCGAGTCTGTCGCGTCCCGGTCTTTCGTGGTAGTAGCTCGAATAGTCGGCGTGCCTCTGCTCGGTGCGGAAGGTCGTGATGACCTTGTCAAAGGCGCGATAGAATAAGTCGTCGATGACGCTGTCGTCCCCCGTCGCCTCGACGTATCTCGCGAGGAGCCACAAGGGATAGCATAGGGAGTCGAGCTCAAACTTTCTCTCCCAAACCCAAGGGGAATTTTGGGGGATATCGCCCTTATGTCCCATGCCGTTCGCCTCGCGGTTAAAAGCGTTCGCATAGGGGTCTAAGAGGAGATAGGTGAACTGCTTTTTGATGACGGCGCGGATCAATTCGCGCACCGAGGAACAGCTCTTTGCGAAGTGCAGATACTGCATGACCTGCGCCGCCGAGTCTCTGAGCCACATCGCGGGGATATCTCCCGTGATCACGAACGCCGTGCCGTCTTCTTCAAAGAAGAGAGTGGTCAGAATGGTATTGAAAAAGGCGTTGTGAAAGAGTTTCTTGAGGTCGGGATCGTCGATCCTTTTCTCGAAAATCTCCACTTCGCGAAAGAGATCGGCGAAACGCTCTTCGTTCATTCTGTTGTCGATGGAACTGATGGGTTGTTCTTTTTTCATTGTTGTTGCTCCGCTTATAGATTGTAGTATAGTTTGACCTTGCCGAAGAGTCCGCTCTCTCGAGAGTCAGCGTGAAAGAGCCTCTCCTCGTTCAGGTAGTTACCGAGCTGCCAAGGGTAATACTTCTCGAAAGCTGTCGTGCTCTCGAAGGCATTTGTCACCCCGCTCGTGACCTTCACGACGAGGGCATTCTCCTCTTTTATGATGTTATCGGGGATCTCGTAGCGGTAGGGCGCCATCACCTGCGTCCCGAGTGAGACGCCGTTCCAGATGACCTCCGCGCTGTTCCTGACCCTGCCGAGATCGAGGAGCACCTCTCGCGCCGAATGGGGGAGGGTGAGGGTCGTAGAGTATTCCGCCTTTCCCGAGAAGGATTCGCCGAGGATCTCCTTCCAATCCCCGAGGGGTGCGGTGACGCTCTTTTCGTCGAGCGCTTGCAGGTGATATTTCTCGTCTATAATGACTCTCTCGAGAGGACGTATTCTCCAGCTCGTGATCTCGAGCGCCTTCTCTCTCGTGGCAGATTTGGCGGGGAGATCGCATTTCGTGAGAAGGACGCAGATCACTTCTCCCGATGAGATACTCACTTTCTCGTCGATGCTCCCGCGGCGTACCTTGCCGTCCGTCGGGGTGATCAGACAGTACTCCTTCCGTAAGGGGAGCGAGAAGACCTTATCTTCTCCGCTCTCATTCATCAGGAGATACATCGCACCCTCCTCGGTCTCGGAGAGGGCGAGTAATATCCCCTTTTCCTCGATGGGGAGAGGAGAGAGCGGGGGCGTCTCGGTGTAGAGAAGCGCGCCCTTTATCCTTTTGATCAAGGCGGGGGAGCGGGTCAGGACCTTTCCTCCCATCGCCGCGAAACGCTCCAGCGCTTCGATGGTACTTGCTGACAGATATTCGCACTCGGGCAGGACGACGGTGTCGTACGCCGCGACGCCCGCTTTCAGCTCGCCGCCTTCCGCTTTTGCAAAGGAAAAGAAGGCGTCGTCCACGATGTCGAAGGGGACCTTTCTCTCCTGTAGATCTCTCCCGAGCATTTCATAGCTCGCGAGGGCGGGGGAGTTTTCTCCCTCTGCGATCCCGTCCTCCGCGGGGAGATACAGGGCGACTTTCGCGACGCGCTTGCCCAGCGATGCGAGATAGGAGAGCCTCTCGAGATAGCCGTTAAAGAGGGCGAGGTCGGGATAGGTCTTTTCGGTGAAATGCGGGAGCTCGCCCGCGAGGGCGTATCCCTCTCTCGCATAGGGGATCAGCATCATATTGGAGAGGTTGACTCCGCATATCGCGAGATAATCGGCGACGTAGCGCATCTCATCGTAGGAGAGCCCCGCGCCGTAAACGGCGTAGTTCTCGGAGAGGGCGTGTCTGCCCCCTGTCTGCGCCGCCGCGGAGGAGGCGAGGATGGGGTAGAATGCGTTTCTCCCATACAGCCCCTTTTTCCCTTTCGGGGGAAAGATCTGCCTGCGGATCGCGTCCACTCCCGGCACGTCAAAGACGCGAAGGGCGGGGAGTAACCCGAAACAGCCGCTCGTAACGGAGGCATTCGCCTCGTCGTCTTTATCGAGGTGCCCCGTATAGGTCATACCGTGCGCCTTTGCCCAAGCCTTTTCGCGCAAAAGGAAGCGCTCGATATAGAGATCGGACAGCATTTTGTAAAAGTCGATCTTGATATTCGCATCCTCTTTCGAGCACTTTTCTCTCCCCATCAGGAAAGGGAGACAGTCCTCGATATCTCTCTGAAAGCGCTCTCGGAAGGTCGCCTTGATCTCCTCCGTATAGGGGAAGGGGCGGGGCGCCGTAGGTTCGTCTGTAAAGAGCGCCGAGATCTCCTCGAGCTCGCCGCCGAGCGAATGGGCATACTTTTCGTGCGTAAGCGTGATAAAGAGGGGTGCGGTCCCTTCCTTGGTGACGTCGGGTAGATCGGCAGAGCGCACGGCGGGAAAAGAGGTGCGGGTGCGGAGATACTCGGTCAAGCTGCCGTTCTCTCTGAAGGTCTCTCCCGAGTGTATCCTCTTTTTATTGAGAAACGCCGCTTCCGCCTTATCCGCGGGGAGATAGACTTCGCCTCGTTCCACTTCGCGTGATCTGACCGTGAGAGTCTCCTGTACGAGGGAGGGATCCTCGAGCATGACCTGTCCGCAGGCGCCGCCGCTCGGCCAGCCTCCTTCATCGTACAGCCATACCTCTATGCCGAGTTCTCGCGCCTTGCGCGCCGCATAGCGGTAGGCTTCGAGGTAGTCTTCGGAGAGATATTCGGGCTCGAGGGGAGTGGGAAAGGAGGTCGGACGAAAGGACTTCGGCATCGGGAGGATATAGATCCTTTTGATCCCGAGGCGCACCATCTCGGCGAGCTCTGCGTCCGTCCTCTCCGCCGTGACCTTTCCATTCCACATCCAGGTATAGACCGGAGC
Organism: uncultured Clostridia bacterium; assembly: GCA_946625545.1. Classification (GTDB taxonomy): domain Bacteria; phylum Bacillota; class Clostridia; order Christensenellales; family CAG-1252; genus CAG-1252. Next base: position 6,482 of record CAMOTC010000008.1, read on the forward strand.
GTATTCCCGTGCGGGAGAAGAGTACGCTTCGACAGTGAAGCGCGCCTCCGATCTAAAGCCTTTCGGTGACTTTCTCCCTTCGCTTTCCATATCAGTCGATGAAATCTTTTCGATAATTGACCTTGAAGGCTTCCGCGATGGTGACGAGATTTTCGTCGGTGATGGTATTTACGCGGGGGAGGTGTGCAGTCAGCATATAGATCTCGGCTGCCTTCTCCACCGTCTCGATGAGACCAAAGGTCTCGTCCATATCCTTGCCTGCGCCGTACACGCCGTGCAGTCCCCAGACCACGACGCGATACTCTTTCATCTTATTCGCCGTCGCTTCACCGATCGCGTTGTTGCCGCACAGCATCCAGGGGAGGACGCCGACGCCGTCGGGGAAGACCACGATGCACTCTGTGCACATCTGCCACAGCGAGCGGGTAAAGGAGCGGTCATCGAGCTCGTGCACGAAGTTCATCGCGAGGAGATTCGTGGGATGACAGTGCATGACGACGCGATTATCGGGATCGACTTTGAGCCTCGCGATGTGGCTCATCATATGCGCGGGGAATTCGGAGGTAAATCTGCCGCCGTCCTTATAGCCCCATAGGAGCTCGGCGGTCTTGCCGTCCGCTTTGATCCTGACGATGCCGAGATTGGTCTCGGGGTCGCTCTCCACGTTCTTGAAGTATTTGCCCGTTCCCGTCACGATAAAGATCTTGCCGGCGAGCTCCTTCGCCTCAAAGCCGATGGGGATCTCACGAATGACCTTTTCGAGATCGAGATACTTCCCGACTTCCTTCTCGTCGAGGAGATAGCTGATATTTCCGCCGTTTCTCTCGTCCCAGCCGAGACGATACATATTGGCGGTCGTTTGACACATTTCTTTGAGAAATTTCGCTTGCAAAATGTTTTCCATTACTTTCTCTCCTTGAGCACCTTCGCCTCGTAGCGGGTGATCTCGTCGTAGTAGTCGTCCGTTATCTTTTCACGCTTCAAATACTCCGCCCAGACGTCGGAGAAGGGGAGCATTTTCGCCTTTTCCTGCTCGACCATCAAGCGGGTGAAATTCCCCGCGTCTTGGAGCTCTTTCATGCGGTCGTTGGGGAGGAGGAGGGCGTAGAGCAGGGCTTTCTGCATCGAGCGCTGACCCGTGACCCAGGCAGAGATGCGGTTGATGCTGGCGTCGAAGTAGTCCAGCCCGATCAGCACCTTATCCGTCGCGTCGTTTCTGACGATCTCTTTCGCGATCTCCTTGAGTTCGTCCTCAAAGAGGACGACGTGATCGCTGTCCCAGCGGACGGGGCGGGTCACGTGCAGGGCGACCTTGTCGTAGAAGGCGAGGAGAGAGGGGATCTTATCCGAGACCACCTCGGTCGGGTGATAGTGTCCGTTGTCGAGCAAACAGCAGATCCCGCGCGTTGCGGCGTAGTTTTGATAAAACTCGTTGTTGCCCACGGTGTAGCTCTCCACGCCGATACCGAAGACCTTGCTCTCCACGGCGGGGATCACGTAGTTCTTGTCGTAGCTCGCGAGCATCTCGTCGAGAGACTTCTTGAGACGCAGGCGGGGGCCGAGACGGTCGGAGGGGACGTCCTTAAAGCCGTCGGGGATCCAGATATTGACGAGGCAGGGCTTGCCGAACGCCTTGCCCATCTCCGCGGCGATCTCGAGAGAGCGCTTGCCGTGCTCTACCCAGAAGCGGCGGGTTTTCTCGTCGGGAGAGGAGAGGGTCAGTCCGTCCTTGACCATCGGATGGCCAAAGAAGGTGGGGTTAAAGTCCACACCGTCCAGCCCGAGCTCCTTGGCGAAAGACACCCACTTCTCAAAATGCTTGTAGGTGTACTTGTCGCGATCCACCTTGCCTTTATCCTCTCCGAGGAAGGCATAGCAGGCGTGCACGTTGAGGCGCTTTTTTCCGGGCATCAGGGAGAAAGCCTCCTTGATATCCGCGAGGAGCTCCTCGGGAGTGCGCGCTCTGCCGAGATAGTTTCCGGTCGTCTGGATGCCGCCCGACAGAGACGCCGCACCGTCAAAACCGATCACGTCGTCTCCCTGCCAGCAGTGCACCGAGATCGCGATCTCTTTGAGGGTGGTGAGAGCCGCTTCGGCGTCCACGCCTGCCGCGGCATATATTTCCTTTGCGCTTTGGTATCTATCCATTGACTTTTACCTCCGTTATATCGAATGATTTTGTGATGATATCTCTCCCTGCGGGGAGACTCTCGATCTCTCCCGTGCCGATCATTTGTGCGATGATATTGCCGATCGCCGTCGCTTCCACAGGTCCTACGGTCAGCACTTTCTCGGTCGCGCGGGCGGTCATCTCGTTCAACAGGGCGTTTTGGCACCCTCCGCCGATGACGTGTAGGGCGTCGTACTTCTTTCCCGTCGCATCTTCGAGCTCCCGTAGCGCCTTTGCATACTCTCTCGCGAGGGAGAGAAAGATGCTCCTCGCCATCGCGGGGACGCTGACCGATCCGAGGACGCTCTCGATCTCCTTGATCATACTCTTCGGCGCGAGGAAGCGGGGATCGGCGAGGTCGATGAGACGACTCTCCTTGTCGCCGCGCGCCATCTCCGCGAGCTCTGCAAAGGAGTACTTATCGCCGAGCTCCTTCTTGACCTCCTGGATCATCCATAGGCCGATGATATTTTTTTGAAAGCGGAAGGTGTAGTCCACGCTTCCTTCATTGGAATAGTTGTATTTCCTTGCGAGGTCCTCGGTGTGCGCCTTTCCTTCCGTCACGCCGAGGAGAGACCACGTCCCCGACGAGAGATAGGGGGCGCCGTCCGTTACGGGAGCGGCGAGCACCGCGCTCGCGGTATCGTGCGTCGCAGGGAGGATGACCGTCGCCGAGTAGCCCACTTTCTCCGCGATCTCGGGTCGGAAGCTGCCGACGGTCGTGCCGGGCTGCGAGAGGGCGCCGAAGAGCTTTGCGGGGAGAGAAAAGGCGGAAAGGATATCTTTGTCCCAAGTATGCGTCTCGGCGTTTACCATTCCCGTTGAGGTCGCGTTGGTGTATTCCTGCTTTTTGACTCCTGTCAAAAGGAAATGGAAATAGTCGGGGAGCATCAGGAAACTCTCCGCGTTTTGGATGCGTCCCGTGCGGACGTCGTCAAATAGCTGATAGAGGGTATTGAAAGGAGCGTATTGGATCCCCGTTCGACTGTAGAGAGAGGGGAAGTCCATGCGAGCGTGCGCCGCCTCTTTGATCGCCGCGCCTCTGTCGTCGCGATAGGCGTAGGTCTTGCCGATGGGGCTGTCGTTGCCGTCGAGGAGGACGTAGTCCACCGCCCAGGTGTCTATCCCGACGTAATCGGGGGCGTATCCCGCCTCTTTCGCGGCGGAGAGTCCGTTCAGGATCTCTTGAAAGAGCCTGTCAACGTCCCAATATCGACGTCCCTCGATCTCGAGTACGCCGTTGGGGAAACGATACACTTCGCGCAGGACGAGCTTGCCCTCCGAGAGATAGGAGACGATGTGTCGTCCCGACGATGCGCCGATATCTACGGCGAGGTAGACGGCTCCCGAGGGAGCCGATCGGATGGAAAAATCTTTCATAATTTAGATTATATCATAAACCGCGCGAGAAGTGTATCGTTTTTTGATTCGCTTTTGTGATGCGACCTTTCGCGTCGGAGAAAAGCGGGGAGGTGAGATCGGCGCACGACGGATGGGAGAGGACATTTTCCTCTTTTTGTCGCATTTATTGGGATAAATCACAGTTACCGACCGTGCTGTTTATCGAAATTGGTGTTGACATCGACCGCGATATCGGGTATAATTTGATATACGAACTATCAATTCGGTAGTTTGACCTTCACAAAACACCTGGAGGACGCTATGGGTATCAAGGACATCAGAAGAAGCTTTATTTTGGAGCGAGCGATCAAGATCTTTTGCGACAATTCCATCGCAGAGGTCAAGATCAAGGACGTCGCCGTCTATTGCAATATCGGCGAGGCGACCTTTTATCGCTATTTTCCCAAGAAGACCGCTTTGATCGTCGCTTGCGCGGTGAAACTGCAGGAGAAAGTCGCCGCCTTCTTCGGCAACGATCGCGAGGGGCGCGGCTTTGACCGTCTTTCCCGCTTCTATTACCGTTTCTTTGAGATCTTTTCCGAGCATCGCGACTACTACCGCTTCCTCAGCGACTTCGATTCCTATTGCATTCGCGAGGCGGTGAAAGATCTCGACAGCTATTCGGACGGCTTGGACATCTTTAAGTCTCAGTTCGAGGAGGCGTACAGAGCGGGGCTCGAGGACGGCACTGTGAAAGAAGTGTACGATATCGATCTCTTCTACTATTCCACGACGCACGCGCTCCTCTCTCTCTGCAAGAAGCTCGCTTCCGAGGCATATATCGTCAGACAGGACGATCTAACCGACAAGAGACAGGAGATCCGCACCGTCATAGACGTTGTCTTGCAGTATCTCAAGAAGGCGTAAAAAAAGACCGCCGGCGCCTGCTGACGATCAAATACGGTTATCTCGCATCACCGCCACCCGCGGTGGTGCTTTTATTGTTCTTCATGGGACTCTGTAGGGAGAAAAGCGGTCAAGCCGCCTTCTTTTTCTCCTTTGCGATATATACTTCGAGCACGATCCCCGCGACGAGGGCGAGAACGCCGAGGAGGGAAAAGACCGCCGAGACGATGGGACCCACTGCGAGAGAGATCTCGGGGAAGGTGACTGCGGGACGCACCGTCAAGTTTACGGTGAGAGCGAGCGCGCCGCCTGCTGCGTAGATGGCGGCGGCGATGCCGGATACGATCTTGAACCCTTTGCCCAACACGGCGACGCAAAGGGCGATCAGGGGGAGCGCGTAGGCAAAGACCACTGCCGCCGACGCGTTAAAGATGGTGTATCCGCTTGCCGTCGAACAACCGAGCGCGACCTGTACTCCGGTATAGCTATCCTGCAAAATGGAATAGGGCGTCACTTCCGTGCTGATCGCGGCGACAAAGATCATTGCAAAAGCGATCAAGCCGCACACCGCGGCAAAGATCGTTGCGCCCCAGGACAATATCTCCATCTTTTTCCTATTCATCTTTCCTCCTAATATCGTCCGGACGCGTCACAGCAGCGTTATTTTGTCGCATTTGTATCACTATTCTATCAACATTTTGCGATAATATCAAGGAAATGGAGATACAATTTTTGCGAAATGTCTCGATAAGCGGAGGAAATACCTAAAAATTCACACGATGCCGTGTTTGTCCAGGAAGGCGCGGGTGCTTTTCGTGCCGTCACGGTTGATGCGATAAAGACGGGAAAGTTTGCTTTTGTCTCCCTTTTTCAGCGTATTGATCCTCTCGTAACATGTAAAGATCATATCGTACCTTCTCTTGACGACCTCCTCCGAGCTCTCGTCGTAGGCGCCGAAAGGATAGGCGAAGGCGACGGGCTTTATGCCGCACTTGTCCAGAAGGGCGCGGTCGAGGCGTTCGAGATCCTCGTCCACCGCTTTTTGGTGCGTTTCGACGCTCTCTCCCTTTATCCTTTTGATGCCGAATCGCGGCTTATAGGCGTGCATCGCATAGGTGTGGCACCCGATCTCGTAGATGCCGCTCTTTGCGAGTGAAGTGATCTCGTCCCAGGTCAGATGAGAGTATTCGAGCTGATCCTTCTCGTGGGTGGAGGAGTACTCTGTAAAACAGCCGATCACGTTGAGTATGGCGTGCGCGTCGTACTTTGCGAGGAGATCTGATCCGTAGTAGAGATTATCGTAGTGTCCGTCGTCAAAGGTCAGGAGAATGGGCTTTTCGGGGAGATCTCCCTCTCCTCGGAGATATTCCTTGACTTCCCTCGCCGTGACGAAGGTATATCCACGCGCACGAAGGGTCGCGAGATCGCATTCTAACCTCTCGGGGGAGATGAAATATACCCCTCTCTTTGTCGCGGAGATCGAATGATACATCAAGATGGGGAGAGTGGCGCTCTCTCCTTCCGCGACTGCGGGAATAGGGAGCGCGAGAGTGAAGAGGGAGAGTACAAGTATCGTGACGATGATCGCTTTTCTCATATCGCTTGTTAATATGTACCTTTCTCGGGGAAAATATCAGATCGGCGTTTACATTTTATTTGCCTGCGCGGGCGCGGAGTGATATAATTTCTCTGTATGTTACTATGATATTTTGCGCGTCTGTCACCCGCTTGGAGAGGAGCGCATATATTTACCCCGAGAGAGTATAGGAGGTTTTGGTATGAAAAAGACGATTTTTAAGGGAGCTGCCACCGCGATCATCACCCCGATGAAGAAAGGGGAGGTGGACTTTGACGCACTTCGCCGTTTGGTGGACTTCCAGATCGAGAACGGCATCGACGCCCTCGTCGCCGCAGGCACGACGGGAGAGAGCAGTACTCTCACGGATGAGGAACACGTCGAGGTCATCAAGACCGTCGTGGAGAGAGCCGCGGGCAGAGTCCCCGTCATCGCAGGTACGGGCAGTAACGACGCCGCCTATGCGATCAAGCTCTCGCAGGATGCCTGCCGCCTCGGTGCGGACGCGCTGCTCCTCGTGACGCCGTATTATAATAAAGCCACCCAGGCAGGTCTCGTCGAGATGTATAAGGCGATCGCTCACGAGGTGTCTCGCCCCATTATCCTCTATAACGTCCCCTCCCGTACGGGTGTGAATATCGAGCCGCAGACTTATCTCGCCCTCGCAGAGGAGCCGAATATCGTCGCGATCAAAGAGGCGAACGGCAATATCGGCAAGATCGTGGAGACCATGTCCCTCGTGCACGATAAGCTCGACCTTTACAGCGGCAACGACGACCAGATCGTCCCCCTGATGAGCCTCGGCGGACAGGGTGTGATCAGCGTGTTGTCCAACCTGCTCCCGCGTGAGACCTCCGAGATGTGCCACGCTTTCCTCAGAGGGGATATCGCGGCGGCGCGTGAGGCGCAGTATAAGTATCATAGACTCATCGACGCCCTTTTCTGCGAGGTGAATCCCATCCCCGTCAAGGCGGCGATGACTCGTCTCGGATTCGGCGACGGCTCCATCCGTCTCCCCTTGACGCCGATGACGAAGGCAAACGAAGAAAAACTCGTCGGCTTGATGCGTGAAGTCGGCATCGAGGTGTGATATGATCGTGATCGTGAACGGCGCCGGCGGCAGGCTGGGGCAGGAAGTACTCAAGGCGGCGAAGGGTGCGGGGCACTCTGTCGTCGCAGTGGACAAGTCCGGGGTGAGCCCGGAGAGCGTCACCTATCGTGACCTCGCGGATTATACGGGGGCGGCGGATGTCGTCATAGACTTTTCCTCCCACCTCGCGACGGCGGAGCTTATCGACTACGTTGTGAAACGCTCTCTCCCTCTCGTCCTCGCGACGACGGGTCAAACGTCCGAGGAGAAGGAGATGATCTATGCCGCGGCGAAAAGAGTCCCTCTCTTTTTCAGCGCGAATATGAGTTTCGGCGTGGCGCTCCTCGTCTCTCTCGTCAAGAAGGCGGCGGCGATGCTCGCTGATGACGATATCGAGATCGTGGAGACGCACCATAATCATAAGGCGGACGCCCCCTCGGGGACAGCCATCATGATCGCGAATGCGATCTCGGACACCCTCGGCGGCAGAGAGATCGTCAAGGGCAGAAACGGTATGCAAAAGAGAGAGAAGGGGGAGATCGGCATCAGCTCGATCCGTATCGGTTCTGTCGTCGGCAAGCACGAAGTCATGTTCGGCGACGGCGTGGAGACCATCACCCTCACGCACGAAGCGCACGACAAGGCGCTCTTTGCTCTGGGGGCTCTCCGTGCGGCAGCTTTCCTCGTCAAGAAGAATGCGGGGCTCTACGATATGCAGTCTCTCGTGGAGGAACACAATGCGTAAGATCCCTTTTACCAAGATGCACGGAGCGGGAAACGACTATATCTATATCGATCTCTTCGACGCTCCTCTCGACTTTGATCCCTCCGATCTCGCGAGAAAGATGTCTCCTCGCCACTTTTCCGTGGGTGCGGACGGCGTCGTGCTGATCCTCCCGAGCGAGGTCGCAGACGCGAGAATGCGTATGTTTAATCTCGACGGCAGCGAGGGCAAGATGTGCGGCAATGCGATCCGCTGCGTCGCAAAGTATCTCTCCGATCACGCTTTGATCAAAAAGGACGTGATCACGGTGGAGACCCTCTCGGGCATCAAGACGCTGAAACTGTATAAAAAGGGCGGCGTGGTCGTATCGGTGTCTGTGGATATGGGGGTCGCGGTCTTTACTCCTGAGGAGATCCCCGTCCTCTACGAGGGCGCCGAGATGGTCGAGGCTCCCGTCACCGTCCTCGGAAAAGAGGTCAAGATGACGGCGGTCAGTATGGGCAATCCGCACGCCGTGATCTTCACCGAAGGGGTGGACGATCTCGACCTCGAGAAGATCGGACCGACGTATGAAAATCTCAGGATCTTTCCCGAAAGGGTCAATACCGAGTTTGTCGAGGTCATCGACTCTCGCACCTTGAAAATGCGTGTGTGGGAGCGCGGCAGCGGCGAGACCTATGCCTGCGGTACGGGGGCTTCGGCTACCGTGGCGGCGGCGGTCAGGACGGGGAGAGTTCCTGCGGGCGAGCCTATCACGGTGCGCCTCGTAGGCGGCGATCTCACGATCACGGTGGATAAAGATTATCGCGTCACGATGACAGGGGGCGCGACGGAAGTATATCAAGGAGTGTATGCGTATGATGAAGATTAAGGTCAACGAGAACTATTCCTGCCTGAAAGAGAGCTATCTCTTCTCCGAGATCGGCAAGAAGGTGCGCGCCTACCAAGAGGCGCATCCCGATAAAAAGGTCATTCGACTCGGCATCGGAGACGTCACCCTCCCCCTCGCACCCGTCGTGGTGGAGGCGATGGAGAAGGCGGCCCGCGAGATGGGCGTCAAGGAGACTTTCCGCGGCTATCCTCCCGAGTACGGATACGACTTTCTGCGTGAGGCGATCTCCGCCTACTATAAGAGAAACGGCGTCACCGTCCCCGCAGGCGATATCTTTGTCTCGGACGGCGCGAAGAGCGACGTGGGCAATATCGTGGATATCCTCGGTAAAAATACCGTGCTGATCCCCTCTCCCGTCTATCCTGTCTATATGGACAGCAACCTGATGAACGGCAACCGCATCGAGCTCCTCGAGGCAGGGGAGTCGGACGGCTTCCTCGGCACGCCCGACCTTCTCGACGGCGAGACCTACGTGATCTATATCTGCTCGCCCAATAATCCCACGGGCGCGGTGTACGACAGGGCGGGGCTCAAGGCGTGGGTGGACTACGCTCTTGAGAGCGGCTCCCTCATCATCTTTGACAGCGCGTACGAGGCATTCATTCAGGGCGACTATCCCCATTCGATCTACGATATCGAGGGTGCGGAAAAGTGCGCGATCGAGATCTGCTCCTTCTCCAAGATGTCGGGCTTTACGGGTACCCGTTGCGCCTGGTGCGTCGTCCCCGCGAGCCTCGAGACAGAGGGGGGCTATTCCTTAAAGAAGATGTGGTCGCGCCGTCAGGCGACGAAGTTCAACGGCGTGTCCTATCCCGTCCAGCGCGGCGCGGAGGCGGCTCTTACCGAGGAGGGGATTCGCGAGTGCGCGGCGCTCGTCGAATACTATATGGAGAATGCAAAGATCATCGCGGATACCCTTCGCAGGGTGGGCGTATGGTTTACCGGCGGCGTCTCCTCTCCCTATATCTGGCTGAAGTGCCCGAAAGGGATGTCGAGCTGGGAGTTTTTTGACTATCTCCTCGAGAACGCGCAGATCGTCGGCACCCCCGGCGAAGGCTTCGGCGAGGCGGGCGAAGGATATTTCCGCCTGACCTCCTTTGGGAGCAGGGAGAATACGATCGAGGCGACTGCGCGCCTGGAAGCGCTGTTGAAAAGCGGCGTATAACGGATCATATACTACCTTTCTTCAGAGCAAAAACTTCACTATCTTGCGTTTTGGCGCAAGGCGGAAAAAGGAGCAAGATATGCTACACAAAAATATCTCTATCAATGCAGGCGGTCACCTGACCTTTGCGGGAATGGACGTGGTCTCCCTCGCGGAGAAGTACGGCACCCCGCTGATGCTCCTCGACGAGGACAGGATCCGCGAGAATATCCGCGTGTACAAGCGCGCGATGGCGGAGCACTTCGGGAAGGAGAGCTTCCCTCTCTTTGCCTCCAAGGCGCTCTGCTTTAAGGGTGTCTATCGTATCGCGAAGGAGGAGGGGATCGGGATGGACGCAGTGTCTGTCGGTGAACTCTATACCGCCGAGGCGGCGGGTTTTGACCTCTCCGAGGCGTACTTTCACGGCAATAATAAGACGGACGAGGACATCGCCTTCGGCGTCGCGCACGGGGTGGGTACTTTCGTCGTGGATAACGAGGACGAGCTCCGCGCTTTGGACAAGCATCTCGCCGCGGTCGGGAAGCGCCAAAAGGTGCTCCTTCGCATCTCTCCGGGCATCGATCCGCATACCTTCAAGGCGGTGGTCACGGGGAGTGTGGACAGCAAGTTCGGCTCTCCCATTCAGACGGGACAAGCCGAAGCGATCACCCGCCTCGCGCTCTCTCTCCCGCAGATCGACCTCGTGGGATTCCACTGTCATATCGGTTCGCAGATCTTCGATCACGAGCCTTTCGTGGACGCGGCGGACATTATGCTCCGCTTTATCGCGTATATCCGCGAGAAGACGGGATTTACCGCAAAGGTTTTGAATCTCGGCGGCGGTCTCGGCGTGAAGTACGTCGAGAGTCATCCCGAGATCGACTATGCGGAGGTCATCGGAGAGATGGCGAATGTCATCAAGCAGCGCGCGGCGGAGATCGGGATCGACCTCCCGAGGATCGTCCTCGAGCCGGGGCGAAGCCTCGTCGCCGACGCGGGTATGACGATCTACACCGTGGGTAGCGTAAAGAGCATTCCGGGATATAAAAACTACGTCTCCATCGACGGCGGTATGCCGGACAACCCCCGCTACGCCCTCTACGAGTCCCCCTATACCGTGTACAACGCTTCTCGCGCGAACGCGGCGGCGGACTTTACCTGTTCTCTCGTCGGTCGATGCTGTGAGAGCGGCGACATCATTCAGCAGGGCATCACGATCCCCTGTCCCGTGAGAGGGGAGAAAGTGGCTGTCGCAGTCACCGGCGCATACAATTATTCGATGGCATCCAATTACAATCGCATTCCCCGCCCCCTGATCCTCCTGATCTCGAATGGACAGGAGAAGGTCGCGGTGCGCCGCGAGACGAATGAGGACATGATCCGCAACGAGGTTTGACATGACGAGAGAGGCAGGCATACTACTAGCGATCTCCTCCCTACCTTCAAGGGAGGGTATAGGGACTCTCGGAGAGGGCGCGTACGACTTTGTGCGCTTTCTGGAGCGTGCGGGCGTCCGCGTTTGGCAGGTCCTGCCGCTGACCCCGACGAGAGAGGGAAACTCCCCATATTCCTCCGTCTCGGTGACGGCATTCAATCCTTTGTTTATCGATTTATACGATCTCGCGAAGCGGGGACTTTTGCAGGAAAAGGAGATAGACTTCGCTCCTTCCGAAAAGGTAGACTACGCCGCCCTGATCCCCGAAAAGGAGAGGCTGCTCCGCCTCGCTTTCTCCCGTTTTGACCTGACGGACGACGACTTCTGCGCCTTCGTCAAAAAGGGGGAGTACGCAGAGTACGCCGCTTTCTCCACGATGAGCGAAGCCTTCGGCGGCAAGCCTTTTACCGAATGGGCGGATGGATACGACCGCTGTGACAGAGAGCGAGTCGGCGCCTTTATCCGCGAGCACTTAAACGAATACTTATATCATCTATTCACCCAATACATCTTTGACCTTGAGTGGCATACACTCAAATCGTACGCAAATGCGCACGGCGTCAAGATCTTCGGCGATATGCCCATCTACGTCGCGATGAACAGCGCGGAGGCGTACTTTCACCCTGAGCTCTTCCTCTTCGACGAGGATCGCCGTCCCGTCAAGGTAGCGGGCGTCCCTCCCGATTATTTCAATTCCGAGGGTCAGCTCTGGGGCAATCCTCTCTACGATTGGGAGAGTATGAAAAAGAATGACTATTCCTGGTGGCGCGCACGTATCCGTCGCGAGCTCGAGCGCTTCGATATCCTCAGGATCGATCACTTCCGCGGACTGGATCGCTTCTATGCGATCGAGGTGGACGCCGAGGACGCTAAGCACGGCGTATGGATGGCAGGACCCGGAGCGGATCTCTTCGAGGGGATGCTCGATCTCCCCATCGTGGCGGAGGATCTCGGCTATATCGACGAGAGCCTGCATCGTATGCTGGATGCCGTGGGTTTCCCCGGGATGAAGGTGTACGAGTTCGGCTTGAACGGCGACCCGTGGTGCGAGCATAAGCCCGCGAACTATATCGAGAACGTCGTCGCCTATACGGGCACGCACGACAATATGCCTTTCCGCGGACACCTCGACGAGCTGGACGAGCAGGGGATCACGACCGCGACACGCGATATCCTCGTGCAGGCGACGGTCTTGAAGGTGGCTCTCCCCGCCGCGATCGACGTCGCGAAAAAGGCAGGCAAGGGCGAAGCGCCCGAAAAGAGGATACAGAGCAAGGTGGATTACTTGGAGAGTCTCCCCCTCTCTGCTTTTATGGGAAAGCCGACCGATCTCCTGACCGAGGCGGCGATCCGCTCCCTCCTCGCCTCCAAGGCGCGCCTCGCGATGATCCCGATGCAGGATATCCTCGCTCTCGGCGCCGACGCGCGTATGAATACTCCCGCCCTCGTCAGCGAGGAAAACTGGGCTTGGCGCGTCTCCCCGTCCTCTCTCACAGACGATCTCGCAGACGCCTTGAAGCGCGACTTAAAGAAGGCGAAGCGAGCTTAAAATGAAATGTTTCGGAATAATAAAAAGCCGACCTGCGTCGGCTTTTTACTTTATCTTATTCGCTCTCGTTATTCCTGAAACTGCGAATTGTAGAGCGTGGCGTACGCTCCGCCCTTTTCGAGCAGTTCTGCGTGCGTTCCTTGCTCGATGATGTCGCCGTCCTCGAGGACGAGGATCAGGTCGGCATTCTTGATCGTGGACAGCCGGTGCGCGATCACGAAAGAGGTGCGTCCCACGGTCAGATTATCCATCGCGCGTTGGATCAGTACTTCGGTGCGGGTATCCACGCTGCTCGTCGCCTCGTCGAGTATGAGGAGGGGTGCGTCCTCCACGATGGCGCGAGCGATGGTCATCAGCTGTTTCTGTCCGACGGAGAGATTGAGTTTATCGTCCAGCACCGTGTCATAGCCGTTCGGGAGGGTGGTGATGAAGTGATGCAGTCCCACCGCCTTCGCCGCTTCCACGACCTTTTCATCGGGAGCGTCCGTCTTGCTGTAGCGGATATTCTCCTTGATCGTACCCTCAAAAAGCCAGGTATCCTGCAGTACCATGCCGAAGAGCTCGTGCACGTTCTCGCGGGTCAGGGTGGAGATGTCCACGCCGTCTATATAGATCTTGCCCCGATTGACTTCATAGAATCGCATCAAGAGGTTCACCACGGTGGTCTTGCCCGCGCCTGTGGGACCTACGATCGCGATCTTTTGTCCCGGGAGGGCGTGCGCGGAGAAGCCGTGCATGATCTCACGGTGCGAGTCGTATCCAAAGCGCACGTTGTCAAAGACGACGTCGCCTTTCGTCACCTTAAAGTCGCTTCTCTTGCCGCTCTCGTCCTCGAGCTCCTCGTTCTTGAGGAAGTCAAAGACCCTCTCGCTCGCCGCGGCGGCGGATTGGAGAGAGGAGAGCGAATTTGCAAAGGTGGTCAGCGGATTGATAAAGAGGTTGACGTACATAATGAAGGCGATGACCACGCCGAAACTGATCTTTCCCGCGAGGGCGAGGGAGCCGCCGAGCACCGCCACACTCACAAAGCCGAGGTCGCCCACGAAGCCCATCAAAGGCATCATCATGCCCGACATGAACTGCGCGTTTCTGCCCGAGACGCGGAGCTTGCCGTTGATCTTGTCAAAGGCGGCTTGCTCCTTCTCCTCGCCGCCGTACGCCTTGACGACGTTATGCGCGCTGTAGATCTCCTCGATCCTGCCGTTGATCTCGCCGAGCTCCTGTTGCTGACGGATAAAGTATTTCTGCGAGCGCTTGATGATCGCTCCCACGACGAGGAAGCCGAGGAGGGATACCCCGATCGCCGTAATAGCCATAATGTAATTTGTGATAAACATCATCACGATGGATCCCACAAACTGCACGACGGCGCCGATCAAGGTGCCCACGCTCTTATTCATCGTGACCTCGATGAGGTCCACGTCGTTGGTCGCGCGGGAGAGGGTGTCGCCGTAGCTCGTCGTATCAAAGTAACGGAGGGGCATACGGTCGATCTTCTTGTCGATATCCGAGCGCAGTCCGCGGGTGATCTTTTGGGTGACCGTCGCCATGATAAAGCCCTGCGCGTAGGAGAAGAGCATCGAGCAGCCGTAAAAGATCACGAGGGTCACGCAGATGCGCGTCGTAGCGGAGACGTCGATCCCGAGAGGGGAACGCACCCCTTCGAGGATCATATCGGACAATTTCTTGATATAGTTGGGTCCGAGGATCGCGAGCACCGAGCCCACGATCGCGAGGAGGAGCACGATGATAAAGGCGGGGGTATAGCTTTTCGCATAGCGGATCAGGGAGAGCACGGCGTTCTTCATGCTCTTTGGCTTATCCACCATCATATCACGCATAGGCCCTTTCGGGGGACGACGATAGTTCTCTTTCTCAGCCATCTTTTCTGTCCTCCTTGTTGAGTTCCTCTTCCGAGAGCTGCGACGCGGCGATCTCGCGATAGATCGGGGAGGTTTTCAAGAGCTCCCTGTGCGTGCCCATCGCGGCGATCTTGCCCTCGTCCATGACGATGATCTTATCCGCCCCTTCGATGGTGCCTATCCTCTGCGCGACGATCAGGACGGTGGTCCCCTTCATCTCCTTTTTCAGCGCGGCGCGCAGGTCGCGGTCGGTCTTATAGTCGAGCGCCGAGAAGCTGTCGTCAAAGATCAGGATCTCGGGCTTCTTATAGAGAGCGCGGGCGATGGAAAGGCGTTGCTTCTGCCCGCCGCTGAAATTCGCCCCTCCTCGTGCGATAAATGCGTTCTCCCGACCCTCTTTATCCATCACGAAGTCGTAGGCGGCGGCAGTCTCGAGCGCGTGGTGAACTCCCTCCGTCTCGTTGGGCTTATTCTCACTGCCGTACACGACGTTATCCTTGACGGTGCCCGAGAAGAGGACGGCTTTCTGCGAGACGTAGCCGATCTTTTCCACGAGCGTCTTTTGATCGTATTCCTTGACGTTGACTCCGTCGATATACACCGCGCCCGCCGTCACGTCGTAGAAGCGGGGGATCAGATTTATCACGCTGGTCTTGCCGCTGCCCGTCGCGCCGATAAAGGCGACGGTCTCTCCCTCCTTTACCGTAAAGGAGATATGCTCGAGCACGGCGCTCTCCGCGTCGGGATAGGCAAAGGTCACGTTCTCAAAGGTGATCTCTCCTCTGACGCCGGGGAGCCCTTCGGTGCGCGGTCCGCTCTTGATCTTGGGATCCGTCGCGAGCACCTCGCCGATACGCTTCGCCGCGACGGTCGCGCGGGGGAGCATCAGGAAGACGAAGCTCATCATCATAAAGGACATCACGACCTGCATCGCATAGGCGGAGAAGGTCACCATCTCGCTGTAGAGCAGGACCTTTTCCTGTCCCATCGCGGCGTTGATGAGATAGACGCCGATCCAGTAGATCGCGAGGGTCATGCCGCTCATCAGTCCCGACATCACGGGGTGGATCGCCGCCATCGTGCGATGGGCGACGAGGTTGTTCTTTGCAAGGGCGGCGTTCGCTTTTTCAAATTTTCTCTGTTGATATTCCTCCGCATTGAAGGCGCGGACGACTCTCAGCCCCGTGAGTTTTTCGCGCATTCTCGCGTTGATATCGTCGGTCAAGGTCTGGATCTTCTTAAAGCGGGGTACCGCGACGAGAAAGATCGTCGCGAGCAGGATCCCGAGAAAGATGACCGCCGCGATCACCGTCACGCTCCAGTGCCAGCTCTTGGTCGCGATCTTGGAGAGAGCCCATACCGCCATGATGGGGGCGCGCAGAGCGACCTGCATACCCATCGAGACCAGCATCTGTACCTGCGTGATATCGTTGGTCGAGCGGGTGATCAAGCTCGCGGTCGAGAAGAGATTGATCTCCTCCATCGAGAAGAACTGCACCTTGCGAAAGAGTCCGTCGCGCAGATTGTACGCGAGATCGGAGCCTATCATGGACGCAGAATACCCTACAGCCACCGAGCAGAGGACGCCTGCCGCCGCGAGTCCGAGCATTTTCAGCCCCGCGAGGAGGATATCTTTGGTCGTGCCGCCCGCCTGCGTGACGAGGAGGGTGACTTCCTGCATCCTATCGATGAGAGTCAGCTCCGCCCAGACCTGCAAGGCGATGATCCCGATGCTGAGGATAAAGAGGAAGAGTTGCTTTTTACCCAGTTGTTTGATCAGTTTTCCCACAAGGTCGCCTCCACTTTTTTGTAGCATTCATAAAAGAGATTCATATTCGCGAGGAGTTCCTTCGCCTTTTCCATACCCATCTCCGCAAAGATCTTTTTGGTGACGACGGACGCCGTCGCCTTCTGCTCGTCGAGGATGGAGAGCGCCTTATCCGTCAGGGCGAGATAGACCGACTTTCTGTCCGTTTCGTGTCTCTCGCGGCGGAGATAGCCTTTCTCCTCCATGGTATTCAGGAGCTTGGAGACCGCAGGCTTGGAGATCTCGAGTCCTACGGCGAGATCCTTCGCCCGCGTCGGCTTATTCATGCTGTCGTTGATCTTTACGATATACGACGCAAAGAGCTCGGGGAAGGTCATGCCGCACAAGAGGTGCGGATCGCGAAAGACCGATCCCGCCCTGTACATCGTCGTCAAGATCATATTGTCTTTTCCGAGTTCGGGGGTCATAGTTTCCTCCTTCAATGATTAACCAGGTTAATGATTGCCTTATTTAATCATATTTCTCGCGCGCCCCTGTGTCAAGCGATTCTATATATAGTAGAGTATTACCTTTTTATCGCGAAGGTGACCGCCATGAGAAAGAAAAGGCAAAACTATTCTCGTATTGACGTATGCGCGTATGCTCATACATTCATCCTCCGAGAGCATCGAGGATATATCGCGCTCCGTTAGGATCATAAGAAAAAACAATCGTTATGCCGATAAATGAGACAATCAAAGATTCAAGTCAAGAGATTGCAAAAAACATCCATAACTATTATAGGAATTGTACTGAAAAATGATCGGGCACCCCGCTCGGTCATCTTTTTTTTGTTTAAATATGAATAATCATTCACATTTTCTTGACAAGTCTTTCGGGCGGTGATACGATGAAATTGAAAAATGTGAAACATTATTCACATATTGCAGATCGGAGGGATATATGAGTTTGATCGAATTAAAGGGTGTCAGCAAGATCTATAAGAGCGGTGAACACGAATTGCGCGCGCTCGATAATGTGGATATAAATATAGAAAAAGGAAAGTTCGTCGTAATACTCGGTCCGAGCGGTGCGGGTAAGAGTACGCTACTGAATATCCTCGGAGGACTCGACAGCCCCGATGAGGGTAAGATCATCGTAAACGGAAACGACATTTCTTCTTTAAGCGGAGACGCGCTTGCCGATTATCGTGCAAAGACGGTCGGCTTTGTCTTTCAGTTTTACAATTTGATCCCTACGCTGACCGTCCGCGAAAACGTTGAGTTGGTGCGAGAGATCGCTCCCGACGCATTCCCTGCGGAGCGAATGATCGCCGAGGTCGGTCTGTCCGATCACTTAAATAATTTTCCTTCCGAGCTTTCGGGCGGTGAACAGCAGCGCGTATCGATCGCACGCGCTTTGGCTAAAAACCCCGAGATCATTCTCTGCGACGAACCGACCGGAGCCTTGGACAGCGATACAGGCGTGATCGTGCTGAAACTGCTTTTGGATATGGCGCGTTCCTATGGCAAGACGATCCTGATCGTCACGCACAATCAAAACATTGCCAAGATGGCGGACGTGGTCGTTCGCGTCAAGAACGGCAAGATCCTCTCGGCCGAAGAACAGATCCCTCTTTCCGCCGACGACGTGGAGTGGTGATATGCTAGTCAAAAAGCTGTTTCGCACCTTTGGAGAATACAAGGCACAATTCATCTCGATGATCCTGATGATCATGATCGGCGTCGGCATTTTTATCGGCTTCAACATGGAATGGGTGACGATAGAAAAGGACACGAACGCCTTTTATGAAGAGACCTATTTCGCCGATTATCGAGTAGTTAATGACGGAGGTCTCGGATTTACCGAAAAGGATCTCAAAGCGATCCGCGCCATCGAGGGAGTGGACGCTGCCGCTCTTTATGCTTCGATCGATCTCAACGTCAAGGGAGAAGAGAAAAAGACGCTTGCCGTGACGGTGACGACCTCGGAAGACGTATCCTTTTTCAAATTGATGTCGGGCGCTCCGTACGACAAGGAGGACGAAGACGGGATCTGGCTATCCGAGCGCTATGCCGAAGAAAACAATATAAAAATCGGCGATACGATCACGCTATTCTATAACGGCGATATCCCCTTGATCGTCCGCGGACTCATCAAATCTGCAGAATACCTGATCTGCGTGCCGGACAACGGTGCCGTCATGCCCTCGTTCGACACATACGGGTTTGCTTACGTTTCGCCCGCGGCGTATCTCTCGGTGGCAAAATTCCCGATCTATCCGCAGATCAATGTTCGATCCTCGCTCACCGAAAAGCAGTTCAAGGAGGCGGTCAACGCCGCGCTCTCCAAAACCACCCTCGTTTTGACTAAGGACGAAGTGATCTCTTATGCCGAAGTGCAGGGCGAAGCGAAAGAAGGCAAAACGATGGGCGCATTCCTTCCCTTGGTCTTTCTTTTGATCGCAGTTCTTACCATGATCACGACGATGCACCGCATTGCCGCCAAAGAAAAGACGCAGATCGGAACGTTGAAGGCGCTGGGCTTCCGCGACGGAACGCTTCTCAGGCATTATACTCTGCTTTCCTTATTTGTAGGGATAATCGGAAGTATCCTCGGGATCGGTCTCGGCTATCTCGTTTGCTATTTCATTATGAATCCGCACGGTGCGATGGGGACTTATTTCGATATGCCTTATTGGACGATGTATCTGCCGTGGTTTAGCTACCTTGTGATCGCCGTTATCCTCGCATTGTTTACGGCTGTCGGGTATTTCTCCGTCTCACGCATGTTAAAAGGAAGCGCGGCAGAGGCGCTTCGCCCGCTCGTGCCGAAAAAGGTAAGCAAAGTTCTCCTTGAAAAAACGCCCTTGTGGAACAAGCTGTCTTTCGGGATGAAGTGGAACCTGCGCGATATGATGCGCCACAAGTCCAGGCTCTTTATGAGCCTGCTCGGCGTGATCGGTTGTATGGTGATCCTCGTCGGCGCAATGGGGATGAAAGACACTGCGACGGAGTTCATTGATTCTTACTATGAAGGCGCAATGAACTACAAAACCTGTATCTATTTGGATACGGCCGCTTCGGATGCCGCGCGCGACGAGGCGATCACGCTTTACGGTGGGAACTATTCGGCGACGGTCCCTGTCGAGATCGAAGAAAAATCGATCAGTTTGACCGTTTGGTCTCTCCCGACTGACAAGATGCGCTTCTTGAAAGAGGACGATTCCTACGTCAAGTTGACGGACGACGAGGCTTTCGTCTGCTCTCGTATCGCAGATGAGTTCGGATTGAAAAAAGGTGACGTTATCAAGATCAGTCCCTTTGGGAAAAGCAAGGTTTATGAACTCACCGTCGGAGGCGTGGCACGGTCACTTTCCGAAAGTATTATGATCTCCGTTGACTACGCCAAGGCTCTCGGTGTCGAATATAAGGCGGATACGATCTATTCCGACACCCCGATCACCGAGGTAGATACTTCCCTTGTTGCTATCAAAAACGTTCGCACCAAGGGGGAGATCATGGAATCGTTCGACAGCTTTATGGAGATCATGAACGAAATGATCCTGCTTTTGATCGTCGCAGGCGTCATCCTCGGTGTGATCGTCCTTTACAACCTCGGCTCGATGGGATATACCGAACGCTACCTTGAGATGGCTACCCTAAAAGTCGTGGGATTCAATAATAAAAAGATCGCGGGGCTGTTGATCGGACAAACGATGCTGATCACCCTCTTCGGGATCATCCTCGGATTCCCGCTCGGCGTGCTCGTCTTGAAATGGTTGATCGTTGCGCTTGCATCGGAATACGAGATGTCGCTCTATCTCGGACCGATGACTTATCTCGTTTCAATACTCGTGACCGCGGGGGTCTCCTTGATCGTCGGCTTGCTGGTCGCGAGAAAGAATAAAAAGATTGATATGGTCGCCGCCCTGAAAGCGCCCGAATAAGCTATCCTTTCGGCGGCAAAAGTGATATAATAAGATTATGACGAAAAAATTCGGCGTAGGCGGGATGAGCTGCGCGGCGTGCGCGCTCGGCATCGAAAAGGGCGTCTCTCGGATCGAGGGCGTCACGGCGGTCTCGGTCTCCTTGATGGATCGGAGCATGACCGTCACTTTTGCTCTGCCTGCGACGGAGGAGGCTGTCACAGCGGCGGTCGTCTCTCTCGGATACACCGTCTTTCCCTACGGCAAGCAAGCGGAAGGGGCGAGCGAGAGCGCAAAACTGCTTCGCCGTTTCCTTATCTCCCTTGCTTTCCTTCTCCCCCTGATGTGGTTTTCGATGGGTGGGATGATCGGACTCCCACAGCCGCCTAAGTGGATCTCCTATCTCATCCAATGGATACTTTCCCTCGCGATCATCGTCGTAAATCGCCGCTTTTTCTCGAGCGGGGCGCGCGCCCTTATCAAGCGTGTGCCGAATATGGATACCTTGGTCGCCCTCGCCTCTGCCGTCTCCTTCCTCTACAGCGTGGCGGTCACGGTGATGACGATTTTCGGCGGGAGCGGGATGGTCTTTTACGAGTCGTCGGCGATGGTCTTGACCCTCGTCACTCTCGGCAAATATCTCGAAGAAAAGAGCAAGGGTAGGACGGGGCGCGAGATCGAGGCTCTCGTCCGCATGATCCCCACCGATTGCCGCGTGATGCGCGCAGGCGAGGAAGTGACCCTCTCGCGTGAAGAGGTCATAGTCGGGGATATCGTCGTTCTTCGTCAAGGAGACAGGGTCCCCGTGGACGGCGTGATCACGGAGGGATCGGGTCTCCTCGATACTTCGGCGATCACGGGTGAGCCCATTCCCGTCGAGGGAGTCCCCGGTGGAAAGGCGATCTCGGGCAGTATCGTGACCAAGGGATATCTCCTTCTCCGCGCCGAGAAGGTGGGAGAGGACGCCGCTTTTTCTCGCGTCGTCAGAATGGTCAGAGACGCCGCCTCCTCCAAGGCGCCCGTTCAGCGGGTAGCGGACAGGATCGCAGGGGTCTTTGTCCCCATCGTGACGGCGCTCGCCCTCGTGACCTTTCTCGTATGGATGCTCGTGACAAAGGATGCGGGTCAAGCCTTCAAGTACGCAGTCAGCGTGCTCGTGATCTCTTGTCCCTGCGCCCTCGGACTCGCCACCCCCGTCGCGGTGATGGCGGCGGCGGGAAAGGGAGCCTCCATCGGCGTACTGTATAAAAATGCCGAGAGCATCGAGACCTTAAATCGTGTGAACTGTCTCCTGATCGACAAGACGGCGACCCTGACCGAGGGACGCCCCGCAGTCAAGGAGTTTATCAATCTATCTGACCTGCCCGATCGGGAGATCTTTGCACTCGCGCGTGCGGCGGAGACCTCCTCGATGCACCCTCTCGCAGAGTGTATCCGCGCTTACTGTGGCGAAAGCGACCTCGTTCCCGATCGCGTGGAGTACGTCGCGGGGAAGGGTGCCGTCGCCTCTATCGCGGGCGCGCGCTACTATATCGGTAACGCCGCTCTCCTCCCCTTTACCCTCTCGGAGGCATACACTGAGAAGTACGCGGGCGCGACCCTCGTATATTTTGCGGGGGAGAGTGCTTTGCTCGCTGTCTTTGCGATCACCGACGAGGTCAAGTCCCACGCAGGGGAGACCATTCGCCGACTATCCGACGAGGGGATCACCTCTGTGATGCTGACGGGGGACGCCGCTACTGCGGCAAATGCCGTTGCCGCCGAGGTAGGGATCTCCGAGGTTGTCTCCGATATGCTCCCCGAGAATAAGGCGGAGGTCGCCGCGCGCTACAAGGCGCAGGGCTACGTTACCGCGATGACAGGGGACGGCATCAACGACGCCCCCGCTCTCAAGACGGCGGATCTCGGCATCGCGATGGGCACGGGGACCGACGTCGCCATCGACTCTGCGGACGTGGTGCTCCGCTCGGGGGAGATCGGCTCGCTTTTGGACGCGCTTCTCCTCGCGAAAAAGACCTTCCGCATCATCAAGGGAAATCTCTTTTGGGCGTTTATCTATAATCTCATCGCCATCCCCATCGCGGCAGGCGCCTTTGCCTATTTCGGCATTTCCCTGACCCCCACGATCAGCGCTCTCGCGATGAGTCTCAGCTCGCTCTTTGTCGTCACGAATGCGCTCAGGATCAATCGTTATAAGCGCTTTATCCCCGCAAATAGCGCGGATAGTCTATGCAAAAAGGAGGAATGTGATATGTGTTTCAAGAAAGAAGATAGCGTCCTGCTCCACGTCGAAGGGATGATGTGCGAGCATTGTAAAGCCCGCGTGGAAAAGGCTCTCTCCGCTGTCCCCGGCGTGACCAAGGTAAAGGTGGATCTCGCGAAAAAGACCGCGACGGTCTACGGGAGTGCGGCAAAAGACGCTCTCGTCGCCGCCGTAGTGGAGGCAGGATACGAGGCGGCTCTTGCATAATAGCGACGGCGCATAGCAGGTAGATAGGGATCTACCGCATTTCCTCTCCTCGCGGAGCGCTTGTCTTGCTACCATTCTTCCCGCCTCGCCGTGCGAAAGGGCAGGGAGTCAGAAAGAGTAGTCTTGCTTTATTCGGTAGCACGGGCGGCATAGCCGTCGATCCGCCCATCATCCGAGACTTGCAGTGCAGCGCATACTTCACTTGCGCGACCGCGCACAACATTACTTTATATAGAGAAAGCTTCACTGACAAAGTCGATTCTATATAAAAAAACCCTGCATCGTGAAGTGCACCTCCAAAAGTTTTTCATTTCTGTCCAACTTTTTGGGTTCACCTCATCGCGCAGGGCTTTTTTATAGTCATTATTACTTCAGGGCAAGTTGCCGTTTGATGATGGGCATCAGCTTTTGGAGGGCGGCGAGGATCTCCGAGAGGCATTCGCGGTAGGTCGCCTCGTCCTTTCCATAGGGGTCCACGATGTCGCCGCAACCTGTCATCTGTCCGAGGGTAAAGACCTTCGGGAGGGAGCCGAGGCGCATCTTGTGGCGTTCGGTCATGCAGATCACGAGGTCGGCGTTTTGGATATCCTCGATGGTGATCTGTGTGGCGACGTGCTTCTTCAGGGGGATCTCGGCGTTTTCGAGCGCCTTTCTCGCGTTCTCCGAGATGGGTGCGCCGACGTTCGCCACCACGCCGCGGCTCTCCACCGTGACGTCCTTAATGCCTTCTTCGCGGAGCATCTCCTCAAAGGCGCATTCCGCCATGGGTGAGCGGCAGGTATTACCACTGCAGACAAAGATGATCTTCATAATACATTTCCTCCCGTTGCTTTTTTGATACGATCCATCGCGGCGAAATATTCCTTCCTGTCCGATAGATCCTCTATGATCACGGCGCCGAATGATTCCGCCTCGCGGAGGGCGCCGTATATCCTATGTTGCGCTTCCCGCGCGTCTCTGCCGAGCGAGATCGCAGAGAGAGCGGGGTAGTTATCGATGGTCTCCGCCGTCGCGATGATGACGGGGTCTATCCCCTGCGCCTTTAGTGCCTCGTAGGCACGACCAAGGGACTCACGCCTCGCGAGATAGCAGGGCACGCGCGGCGAATAGTGCTTGTATTTCATGCCGGGAGCGAGCGCTTCCTTGATCTCGCCGTGATAGTAGTCCCCGCTGCCGAGCACCGCCTTGATCTCCTCCGCGGTGATGTCGCCGGGGCGGAGTACGGTGGGCTCCGAGCCTGTCAGATCCACGATGGTGCTCTCGATGCCGACGTCTGAGTCGCCGCCGTCGAGGATCAGGGGGATCTTCCCCTCGAGATCGTTATATACGTGCCACGCAGAGGTGGGGGAGACGTGCTTGCTGACGTTCGCGCTGGGTGCCGCGATGGGGACGCCTGCCGCCTCGATGAGCGCTCTCGCCACAGGATGAGAGGGGAAACGCACCGCCACGGTCTCCCGCCCGCCCGTCGTCTCGTCGGGGACGATGGGGAGCTTCTTGAGTATCATCGTCAAAGGACCGGGGCAAAAGGCGTCATAGAGAGCCTTCGCCTGCTCGGTGGGGTAGGCTATCGAGTAGATGTCCTCCCATTTCGCGAGGTGCACGATCAGGGGGTTGTCCGAGGGACGCCCCTTGACGGCGTAGATCTTTCTGCTCGCCTCGCGGTCGAGAGCGTTGCCGCCGAGGCCGTACACCGTCTCTGTCGGAAAAGCCACGAGAGAGCCCTCTCGCAGTAATTTCGCCGCATAAAGCAAGTCTTCTGTCTTGTCTCCGATCTTTGTCGTCATGCTTTCCTCTCGCGGGATCAATCTATCCGCTTTTCCATTATAACACGAAAAAACCGCCGCGGATACACTTTTCGTGTTTCTCGCGGAAAATATCTTTACAAAAAAGTAAAAATATTGTATTATGATATAAAAAGTATTTGCGCTCACGCGCCCGAGGTAACTATGCAAGCTATCAACACTTTCTTTAAGAATTTGGCTGTAAAGCTCTCTCTCCCGACCTTCTTTCAGGACAGCGGATTGCTCTTTAATAATCTCTTTCTCACCCTGGTCGCAGTCCTCTCCTTGGTCTGCTTGTTGCTTGTGATCTTCCTGATCCCGACGAAAAAGAGGGCAAAGAACGTATAATCTATCCGAGGTAATAAGATGGCAGCACTCAATAATTTTTTCAAAAACTTAGCGGCGAAGATAGGGTTACCCGACTTTTTTAAATCAAACACCTTGATCTTCAATAACCTTTTCCTCAGCATCGTTGCGTTGGTTTGCTTGATTGCGCTGATCCTCGTGATCATCTTCGTTCCCGGCAAGAAAAAGAAGGCGGCAGAAGGTGCCGAAAAGTCCACTCCTGACGAGATCGGAGAGCAGAGCGCGCCCGCGAAGACCACTTCCGCAGAGACTGTGGCGGAGACAGTTCCCGCTGAGAGCGCTCCCGTAGAGAGCGCTCCCGTAGAGACCGCTCCCGCGGAGGAAGCTCCCGCCGAGGATCCCATCGCCGTCGAAGAAGCTTCGCAAGACGCTCCTGCCGAGGCTCCCACAGAGGAGAGCACGGAGGCGGAGGTCGCCGCAGACGAAGATGCGGAAACGAAGGGCAAGAACGGCGGCAAGTATGAGCTCGTGGAGAGAAACGGCGCCTACTACTTCCTCTTGAAAGCGAATAACGGACAGCTGCTCCTCGAGAGCTCTGCCTACACCTCGCTCTCGGGTGCGAAGGGGGGCATCGTTACCTTTAAGAATGCGGTGGAGAATGGCGAGTTTTCCATCGACGAGGACAAGAACGGCAACTTTAAGTTTATCTTGAGAGCGAGCGCGCGTTCGCAGATGCTCTACCACGGCGAGACCTATGCCACTCGTCAGAGAGCGGAGAGCGCCGTCGGCTCGGTCAAGAATTTCGCCTTTACCGACGTCATCAGAAAGGTCGTAGAGGACGAAGAGGAGGGCGCGGCAGCGACCCCCGTCGAGACCCTGCCCCTCAAGGACGAGGATCATAAGGAAGGCGGCAAGTACGAGATCGAGGAGAGGAACGGCAGTTTCTACTTCCTCCTGAAAGCGAATAACGGACAGCTCCTTTTGGAGAGTCCCGCATTTACCACCGAGGCAGGCGCAAAGAGCGGCATCGACACCTTTAAGAAGGCGGCGGACAGCGGCTTCTTTGTCGTGGACGTGGATAAGAAGGGCAAGTTCCGCTTTATCCTCCGCGCCAGCGTCCGCGCTCAAATGCGCTACTACGGCGAGAGCTATTCGACCCGCCAAAGCGCCGAGAGTAGCGTGCACTCGGTCAGATCTTTCGCGCAGAAAGCTGTCTTGAGATAATCATATTATCATCATCGGAGAGACGCCGCGAGCGTCTCTCTTTATTAAAGGAGCAGTATATGACCATCCTGGATCTCTACAATAGCGGACATACCCTCCCGAAGTCCGAGCTGATCGAGCTCGCGAAAGCGCAGATCGCCGCGATCAGGCGAGGCTCCCGCTGGGACGAGTACGGCACGAATAACTATCTCGACAATATCTTTCAGGTATTCGCCGTCGCCGACGACGATCCCTCTTACTCGGAGTACGAGCTGTATAACGCCTGTGGGGTAAATCACTGTCAGCGCGATTTCAAGGGCTTCGTGGAGCAGTGTCGTCAGGCTCAGCGTATCGAATTTTTGAATATCATCGCAAATCACTTCCACGAAGAGGTTCCCTCGGTGCGTCTTGCCGTCTCAGCCTTTGCCGTGATCATCTGCGTGTGGGACGGCAGGGTTAATCCCCTCGAGCGCGCCGCCCTCGGCACGATCATGAAGCTGTAACGGACGCCGCACAGACGGCG
>CAMOTC010000009.1 GCA_946625545.1 uncultured Clostridia bacterium
TTTTTTTCATCTTATTCTCAGTCCTTTCGGATAATGATTTTTGATCCTGCCGTCCACGGCTTTTCCTCCGCCGAGGGTGTGTCCGTTGACGCGCACCGCGACGTAGCCTTCCTTCGCCGATCTCGCGTCGATCTCGAGTCCCGTCAGATATTCTGTCACGCGGGGATCGTCGAGGGCGAGCTCTTCTGTATTATAAAATGTGTCGCCGTAGGCGGTAAATAGGTTGTGGTGGGGGAGAAACTTGCCGCCCGAGAGTTCGCCGAGTCTGACTCCTTCGGAGAGATAGCGAAGGGGCAGGGTGCGTGCGAGGGGATGGACGGCGTAGTAGTCCTCGCCTTGCTTATTGATGACGGGGATCTCTGCGGAGAGATTTCGGGAGAGAAAGTCGCGTACACGCCTCTCCTCGTTGATCGAGACCTTCGGTGGAATGCTTTTTGTCGTGTAGATGCGTTCGCCCCTCTTTTCGAGCAGGGCGAAAAACTGTCCTTCGCCCGCTTCGATAAAAGGATAGAAGCGGCGGGCATTCGTTAGATCGAGCCCGCGGAGGGATATCCCGGGTGCGGTCGCGGCGAGGAGCGACTCTCGCGGCGGGAGCAAGCGCATATCGTACTTTTCGATGAGATAGGCGACGATCTCCTCGTTCTCCTCGGGCGCATAGGTGCAGGTGGAGTAGAGGAGTCTCCCTCCTTTTTTCAGGGCGGGCAGGACGTCCGATAGTATCTCCTTTTGCCGCTCGGCGTTCATCGCGTTGATATTCTCGTTCCACGCCGCCACCGCCTGCGGCTCCTTGCGAAACATTCCCTCTCCGCTACAGGGAAGATCGGCGATGATCATATCAAAGCTCTCGGGAGTATAGCGAGCAAAGTCGCGCGGGGGAAGCGAGGTCACGGCGACGTTCGTGAGTCCCATGCGTTCGACGTTTTGGAGTAAGATCTTCGCGCGGGAGAAGTTCACTTCGTTCGCGACGATAAAGGCGTCCTGTCCCGCCGTCAGTGCGGCGGCGATGGTCTTTCCTCCCGGAGCGGCGGCGACGTCGAGGACTCGACCCTTGATCTCGGGGAGCGCGGCGACCGAGCTCATCGCACCGGAGTCCTGCATATAGTACAGCCCTGCGGCGTGGAGGGGATCTCCGCCCACCTTTTCCTCCGAGAGGAGTCGTCTCCCGATCTCGAGATAGGGGATCTTTCGTGTGGGGAGAGGAAAGAGAGCGTCAAAAGCATCCGTTTCTACCTTTGACGTATTTACGAGGAGACCTCTCGCGGGACCCTCCTCAAAGCTCGCCTCGTATCTCGGATAGTCGCTCCCGAGGAGGCGCTTCATTCTTTCCGCATAAGCGATGGGTAATATGATCATATATGCATATTAGCATAGTTCCCTCGCCTTTGCAAGCGATGATCTTATTTCGCACGCTCGGGGAGGGATCTTCGGAGAGGGAAATCGGCGTGAGATTGCTCCCTGCAAGCAGGCGCAGAAGGCAGGTGATTTTTTACGACAAGAGCCGATGCTTTTCGCCATTCTTTTCCCTTGCGCTAGGGAGAATGCGGGCTCTATAATGTAGTCAATCACTTAGCTTATCGAGGTAAATGAAATGAAGGAAAATTCCGAACTCAAGAAACTCGCGCAATCGGCGAAAAACAGGTTGAAAAAGGGCTACTGGCAGGGCGCTTCGCCGGAGGAGATCGTCCCCACCCGCGCCGAATCGGAGATCGGCTACGCCGCCGAGGAGGAGATGTACGCGAAGGTCCGGGAGATGCTGACCGCCGACGAATGCGTGATGGACCCGATCGGAAGGCTCATCGACAGGAGCCGCTATCAACAGATGACCCAGCCCGAGCGCGACAGCTACGTCCTCGAGCTCGCAAAGATCTACGCACGGCTCAAGGAGCGCTTTTATCGGGAAAAGAGGAGACGCAATCAGTAAACTCGCGTGTTCGGAATTTTATTTGACATAGTGCGCATACGTAAGATATAATTTCTACATAAATATTTAGCGCATTCGCGCGTAGGGAGGAGGTATCTTATATGCGTATCGCGATCGGTTGCGATCACGGCGGCATCGTCTTGAAGCCCGCCGTACTGGCATATCTCAAGGAAAAAGACATCGAAATCACCGATTTCGGCACCAATGACACCGCAAGCGTGGATTATCCCATCTATGCGAAAAAGGTCGCCGAGGCTGTTGCTTCGGGCGCGGCGGATAAGGGCATCCTTCTCTGCGGCACCGGTATCGGGATGTCCATCGCGGCGAATAAGGTGAAAGGCATCCGCGCGGCGGTCCTCTCGGACGAGTTTTCCGCGGCGGCGTGCTCCGCGCATAATAACGCGAATATCCTCTGTCTCGGCGGCAGAGTGGTCTCCCCCGAAAAGGCGGTAAAGCTCGTGGACCTCTGGCTCACCACCCCCTTTGAAGGAGACAGGCACAATAGACGTCTCCAGATCATCGCCGAGATGGACGAGAGGAAATAATATGCTGAAAGAAGTCATGGACGAGATCCTTTCTGCGGAGGCGCGTGCGACGGAGATCATCGCCGATGCTACTCTTCGCGCGAAGGAGATCCGTCAAGCGGGTGAGAAGGAGAGTTCTATGATCGTCGCCGAAGGAAAAAAGGCGGCGAGCGACCTTCTCGCTTCTTTAGAGAAAGAGACCGACCTCGCCGCAGCGGGCGAGGAGAGAGCCGTCCTCGAGAAGGGACAGCGTGACGCGGCAGCGATCAAGAAGGGCGCGGAGGGGAGAGTCACCGACGCCGCCGAAAGTATCAAGGATCGTTTGCTCGAGAAGTATGGCGTTACTGCCCTTTAAGAAGCTCACTTTAATAGCACATTCCCGCGATGAGGAGGCGATCCTCACCCTTTTATCGCGCAGCGGGAGCGCAGAGATCGTACGCACCTCCGAGATCGAGCACCTGACCCGCGGCGACGCTTCGTCGCGCGTCGAGAGCGTGACATCCGAGCTCGCGGAGATCTCTTTTTGTTTGGATTTTTGGCGCGCGGAGAAGGTAAAGCTCGAGAAAGTCTTGAAAAGACAGGCAAAGGAGCAGACCACTCTGACCACCTATTCGCCCGAGAAAGTCTCGCTTTTGGACAAGATCCGCGCCGCGAAGCCCGAGGTCGCCTTTGACGACTTTGACAAGCTCGGCGCAGACCACGAGGAGCTCGATAGGGTGGAGGCGCGTCTCAGAGAGATCAGCGCGAAGGAGACCGAGCTGAAGGGCGAGGCTTCGAGGCTCACCTCTCTCGCGGAGCAGCTATCCTATTATAAAAACTGCGACTTGCCCTTTGACGCTTTCAAGGCGGGACGCCATCTCGAGACGGCGATCGGGCTCGTCCCCGCAGACCAGCTCGCGGCTGCGGACTTTGCGGGTCTCACCCTCTATATGGAGGAGATCGATAATCGCCAGCGCGTCGCGACGCTTTTCGTCGCCTATCCCGTCGTCGAGCGGGAGGCTGTCCTCGACCGCCTGTCTGCCATCGGCTTTTCTCGTTGTGCCTTTGACTTCCCCATGACCGCCGCGGAGAAGATCGCAGAGATCGCCGCGCGCAAGGAGGAGATCGCTCGCGAGGAGATCACGCTCGCGGAGGAGGCGGTTTCCTTTGAGAAGGAGTACGCGGAGAAGTTCCGCATTTTGTACGACTATTACCGTGTGGAGAAGGAGAAGGCGGCTGCCGTCTCTTCCACCTTCCGCACCTCTACCTCTTTCGTCCTGACCGCTTGGGTCCCCGCCCATCTCGCAGATGCGACGGAACAGGCGCTTGTGGACTCGGGCGTGACCTATTACAGCCTATACGAGGATCCCGCCGAGGATGAGAAGTATCCCACCCTCGCGCGCAATAACGCGGTCGTGACTCCTTACGAGGGGATCACGAATATGTATTCCGCTCCCTCCCCGAGAGAGATCGACCCCAATCCTTTCGTGGCGTTCTTCTATTTCCTCTTCTTTGGTATGATGGTCTCCGACGCGGCGTACGGCATCTTGCTCGCCCTCGCGGGCTTTGGACTCTACGCCTTGAAAAAGCCGAAAAAGGGCGAGGGTCACCTCCTCCTCATCATCGGTATGGGCGGTATCTCCACCCTGATCTGGGGCGTGATGTTCGGCGGATATTTCGGCGAGGAGCTCATAGCACCCGTCCTATTCAGCCCGATGAACGAGCCGTTAAAGATGCTCATTCTCTCGGTCGCGCTCGGCTTTTTCCAGATCCTCTTCGGTATGGGGATCTCCTTCGTTGCAAAGTGTAAAAAGGGAGAGCCTCTCTCCGCCGTCTTTGGCGAGGGGAGCTGGTTTATCCTCTTTATCGGACTCGGACTCTTCGTCGCGTCGGGTATGGTAGAGGGCTTCGGCGTCCTCAAGATCCCCTCTCTCGTCGTGCTCGGTCTCGGCCTTGCGGGCGTCCTCGTCGGCGGCGCGATGGGCAAGAAGGGCGTGAAGGGCAAGGTGCTCGGCGCCTTTGGCAACGTATATAACGTGACGGGCTTTATGAGTGACATCCTCTCCTACTGCCGTCTCTTCGGTCTCGGCCTCGCGACGGGCGTCGTGGGTATGGTCGTGAACCTGATCGCGGGTATTCTCCGCGACCTCATCCCCATCGTGGGATATCTCCTCTACGTCGTGATCCTCGTCGTGGGACATATCTTTAATATCGCTATCAATACGCTGGGTGCCTACGTGCACGACAGCAGATTGCAGTACGTCGAGTTCTTCTCCCGTTTTTACACGGGCGGCGGACATATCTTTAAGCCTATGGGCTCAGACCTGAAATATATCCATCTCACCAGTAAAGGAGGAAAAGATTTATGAGTATGGGAACTTTTTTGGCAATTCTCGGTGCGGCGCTCGCCGCCGGTCTCGCGGGCATCGGCTCTGCGATCGGCGTGGGTATGGGCGGACAAGCCGCGGCGGGAGTCACGAGCGAAGACCCTGACAAGTTCGGTAGCTGCCTCATTCTGCAGCTTCTCCCCGGCACGCAGGGCATCTACGGCCTCTTGATCGCCTTTATCGTCTTTATCAAGCTGAACGTCTTTGGCGGTATCATAGCCATCGAGCTGTCGCAGGGCCTCGGAATGCTTGCGGGATGCTTGCCCATCGCGATCGTCGGTCTCGTCTCTGCGATCCATCAGGGTAAGGTCGCGGTATCGGGCATGGCGCTCGTGGCGAAGAGACCCGAGGAACAGTCCAAGGCGATCGTTATGGCGGTTATGGTCGAGACCTACGCCATTCTCGCACTGCTCGTATCCTTCCTTGCAGTCTTCTTTGCGATCTAAGTTATGGCAAAGCAGGAACTCATCGATAAGATCCTCTCGGACGCCGAAGCGCGCGCCCGTGAGATCATAGCCGAGGCAGAGGAAAAGTCGGCTCGCGCCGTAGCCGCCGCAGAGGAGGAGCGCTCCGCGCTTCTCGCCGGCGCGCGAAAGATGGCGTCTGCCGCCGCTCCCGAGGTCATCCGCAGGAGAAAGGCTATGGCGGAGCTCGAGGGGAGGAAACTCGTCCTCTCGGAGAAGCAATCCTTGATCAACGAGGCGTATCGCCGCGCTCTTATCGCGGTCAGAGAGAGCAAGCAGTACGAGGCTCTCCTCGTCAAGATGATTCTCTCCGTCGCGGAGGACGGCGACCAAGTGATCTTTGCCGCCGCGGACTATGATAAGATCGATCGCAAAAAGGTGCTCTCTCTGGCGATGAAGCAGGGGAATATCCGCCTGCAAGAGGCGGCAGA
Organism: uncultured Clostridia bacterium; assembly: GCA_946625545.1. Lineage (GTDB taxonomy): Bacteria > Bacillota > Clostridia > Christensenellales > CAG-1252 > CAG-1252. The sequence goes on from CAMOTC010000009.1 coordinate 5,707, forward strand.
GAAAGGTGCTTTCAGCGGAGGGATCGTCCTCCGTGGAAAGGACTGTGACAAAAATCTCTCCCTCGAAGTGGAGCTCGATACCCTCCGTGCGGAGGAGAACGTGACGGCGAAAAAGCTGTTCTCCTAAAGATGAACGCAGGTCTTCTGTACCAAAATGCGAGAGTAAAGTCTCTCGAGATGAATCTCCTCGGAGCGGACCGCTTACAGCGTATTGCGGACGCAGGTTCCATCACGGAAGCGATGCGTCTCCTCGTCGAGGCGGGCTATCCCACGGCGGATAGCTATGACGAGATGCTCTCCGCGGCGGAGAAGGAGGCGGCTCGCCTCTTTAACGCCAATATGGCGGAGGGGTACGGCTTGGAGCTCTTCCTCGTGATCGCGGACTACCATAATGCAAAGGTCGCGGCGAAGGCGCACTACCTCGGCGGATCCAAGGACGGCTACAGACCCGAAGGGTCCCTCGCGATCTCTGCACTTGAGGAGGCTCTCGAAAAGGGCGAGTATAAAGCGCTCCCCGCAGGCGTCGGCGCCGCTTTCACAGCGCTTGACGGATTGAAGGCGAGAGAGTCTCTCCTCCCCTCCGACGTGGACTACGCGCTCGACAGGGCGGCTTTTGAAGAGATCGCGCAGGGGAAAAAGAATGCGGCGAAGGTCATCGTGCGCTACTTTGATCTCCTCGCCGACTTAAAGAATATCTCGGTCGCATACCGAGCCCATCGCGCGGGTTTTTCGCGTGAAAAAGCAAAGAATATGCTGCTCCCCGCAGGTACGCTCTCGGAGAGGGATCTCTTGAAGATCGCAGAGGGCGGAGAGGAGGCGGCGGAAAAGATGAAGGCGGACAGCGTCGTGCACGACGCGATCTCCTCTCTCAAAGAGGGACTCACCGCTTACGAAGTATTTACCGACAATGCGCTCCTGTCCCTTCTCAGGAAGGAGCGTTACGATATGTTCTCTCCCGCGCCCATCGCGGGGCTGTATATCGGCAAGCTGAGAGAGATCATGAACGTCAGACTCATCCTTGCCCGCATCGTGAACGGCGTGGATAAGGAAGTTATCAAATCGAGAATGAGGGAGTTATATGTCTGATAAAAGTAGTATCGCCGCGCTCGGAGATGCGGACACCGTCTTTGCCTTTAAGGCAGTCGGCGCAGACGCCTATCCCGTCATGGACGAGAAAGAGGCGAGGGAGAAACTCAGGATCCTCGCCCGCAATTACGACATTATATTTATCACCGAGCAGCTCGCGGAGAAGCTGCCCGATCTGATCGCACGCTACAAGACGCGTCCTTTCCCCGCCGTGATCCCGATGCCTTCCGCTTCGGGTAGCACGGGATACGGCAAGCGTTCGGTCAAGGAGGACGTCGAGAAGGCGATCGGTACGGATATATTGCAAGTAGAGGAGAAGAAATAATGACTAACGGTAGGATTATTAAAGTCGCGGGACCCTTGATCGTCGCTGAAAATATGCAGGACAGCAAGATGTACGACGTCGTGCGCGTAAGCCACGAAGGTCTGATCGGCGAGATCATCGAGCTCAGAGGAGATAAGGCGTCCATTCAGGTCTACGAGGAGACAGGCGGTCTCGGTGTGGGCGAGGAGGTCGTCTCCACGGGCGAACCCCTCTCCGTGGAGCTCGCTCCCGGACTCATCGAGAGTATATTCGACGGCATTCAGCGTCCTCTCGTCAAGATGCGCGACCTTTCGGGCGGCAGGATCGGGAGAGGTCTCCGGGTGGACGCTCTCGACCACGAGCGCAAGTGGGAGTTTGTCCCCCGCGTGAAAGTGGGCGACACCGTCGTCCCCGGCGACGTCCTCGGCGTCGTGAAGGAGAATACCTTGATCGATCATAAGATCCTCGTCCCCTTCGGCGTCTCGGGCAAGGTGAAGAGCATCGAGAGCGGCAGAAAGACCATCGTGGAGGATATCGCCGTCATCGAGACCGAGAAAGGAGACAAGGCGGTGCAGATGCTCAGGAAGTGGCCTGTGCGTCGTCCCCGTCCCATCAAGGAAAAGCTCTCTCCCTATATGCCGATGGTTACGGGTCAGCGCGTCATCGATACCCTTTTCCCCGTGGCGAAGGGCGGCGTGGCGGCGGTCCCCGGTCCTTTCGGCAGCGGCAAGACGGTCGTACAGCATCAGCTCGCGAAGTGGGCTGACGCAGACATCATCGTTTATATCGGATGCGGCGAACGCGGCAACGAGATGACCGACGTTTTGAATGAGTTTCCCGAGCTCATCGACCCGAAGTCGGGCGAGCCTTTGATGAAGAGGACGGTGCTCATCGCGAATACTTCGGATATGCCCGTCGCGGCGCGCGAAGCGTCCATCTATACCGGTATCACCATCGCGGAGTATTTCCGTGATATGGGCTATAACGTCGCCATCATGGCGGACTCCACCTCGCGTTGGGCGGAGGCGCTCAGAGAGATGAGCGGCAGGTTGGAGGAGATGCCCGGTGAAGAGGGCTATCCCGCCTACCTTTCCAGCCGTCTCGCGGAGTTCTACGAGAGAGCGGGTATGGTGAAGGTGCTCGGCAAGGAGGACGTCACGGGTTCGGTCACGGCGATCGGCGCGGTCTCCCCTCCGGGCGGCGACCTCTCGGAGCCTGTCTCTCAGGCGACGCTCCGTATCGTCAAGGTCTTCTGGGGTCTCTCCGCCCAGCTCGCGTATAAGAGACACTTCCCCGCGATCGACTGGCTCACGAGTTACTCTCTCTACAGCGATAAGCTGAACCTTTGGTTTGATAAGAACGTGGACGCCGACTGGGAAAAGCAGCGTGCCGCGGCGATGCGCATATTGCAGGAGGAGGCGTCGCTCGACGAGATCGTACGTCTCGTGGGTATGGACGCGCTGTCGCAGGAGGATAGACTCACGATGGAGACCGCGAAGGCCATTCGTGAGGACTACTTGCACCAAAACGCATTCCATGAAGTGGATACTTTCGCTTCTTTGAAGAAACAGTACAAGATGCTCCGCTTGATCCTTCTCTCGGATGAGCTCGGACGTGACGCACTCGCTCGCCGTGTGGACATCGAGGATATCCTCGCTCTCCCCGTCAGAGAGGAGATCGGCAGATCAAAGTATATCCCCGAGACCGAGATGGACAAGCTGGATATGATCGAGAATAAGCTCAAGCAGGAGATGGCGGCGCTCATCTCCGAAGGAGAGATTTGATATGGTAAAGGAATACAGGACGATCCGTGAAGTCGTAGGCCCCTTGATGCTCGTGGAGAATGTCAGCGGCGTCACCTACAATGAGCTCGTGGAGATCCGTCAGGAGGACGGCGACGTCCGCCGCGGCAAGGTGCTCGAGGTGATGAACGATAAGGCGCTCGTGCAGCTCTTTGAAAATTCGCAGGGGCTGAAGATCAGCACCTCCAAGGCGCGCTTCCTCGGCAAGAGTATGGAGCTCGGCGTCTCCGCCGATATGCTCGGCAGGGTCTTTGACGGTATCGGCAGGACCAAGGACGGCGGCCCCGATATCCTCGCGGAGAAGTATCTCGATATCAATGGTCAGCCCATCAACCCCACCGCGCGTGACTATCCCGACGAGTTTATCCAGACGGGCGTCTCGGCGATCGACGGCTTAAATACCCTCGTCAGAGGACAGAAACTCCCCGTTTTCAGCGCGTCGGGTCTCCCGCACGCAAATCTCGCGGCGCAGATCGCGCGTCAGGCAAAGGTATTAGGTGACGAAGGGAACTTCGCCGTCGTCTTTGCCGCCGTGGGTATCACCTTTGAGGAGGCGGACTTCTTTATTCAGGACTTCAAGAGGACGGGAGCGATCGACCGCACCGTGCTCTTTATGAACCTCGCGAACGACCCCGCCATCGAGCGTATCGCCACCCCGCGTATGGCGCTGACGGCGGCGGAATATCTCGCCTTTGACAAGGGTATGCACGTCCTCGTCATCATCACCGATATCACCAATTACGCCGAGGCGCTCCGCGAAGTGTCCGCCGCGCGTAAGGAAGTCCCCGGCAGACGCGGCTATCCCGGCTACCTCTATACCGACCTTGCCACGATGTACGAGAGGGCAGGTAGGCTCAAGGGGAGCAAGGGTTCCATCACGATGATCCCCATCTTGACGATGCCCGAGGACGATAAGACCCACCCCATCCCCGACCTTACGGGATACATCACCGAGGGACAGATCATTCTCTCGCGTGAATTGCATAAGCGCGGTATCGTCCCCCCGGTGGACGTCCTTCCCTCTCTTTCCCGTCTGAAGGATAAGGGTATCGGCAAGGGCAAGACCCGCGAGGATCACGCCGACACGATGAATCAGCTCTTTGCCTGCTACGCACGCGGCAAGGAGTGCAAGGAGCTCGCCGCCATTCTCGGCGACGCCGCTCTGACCGAGGTGGATAAGCTGTACGCAAAATTTGCGGGCGAGTTTGAGAAGCGCTACGTCTCGCAGGGTTTTGAGAGAAATCGCTCCATCGAGGAGACCCTCGATATCGGTTGGGAGCTTCTCGGCATCCTGCCGCGCTCCGAACTCAAGCGTATCAAGGACGCCTATCTCGATAAGTACTACAAGAAGGCAGAGGAGAAGTAATGGCAGTCATGCGGGTAAACCCCACGCGTATGGAATTGACCCGCCTGAAGGGCAGGCTCAAGACCGCGACGAGGGGACACAAATTACTCAAGGATAAGTCGGACGAGATGATACGGCAGTTTATGCTGCTCATTCGCCGAAATCTCGCCTTGCGCGAGGAGGTCGAACGCGAGCTTCGCTCGGTGCTCGGCTCATTTATGCTCGCGAAAGCGGTGTCTTCCCCCGCCGACCTCGAGGAGGCTGTCGCCGTCCCCGGCAAGAAGATCAGGATCAAGTCGGGCTCAAAGAACGTGATGAGCGTCGAGGTCCCCGCCTTTATCGTGGATAGGAGCGAGAAGGGGGAGGACTATCCTTACGGCTTCGCGTCCGTCACGGGCGAACTCGACTCCTGCATCGGCGCGATGGGGGATCTCTTGCCCAAGATGATCGAGCTCGCCGAGGTGGAGAAGAGCTGTAATATGCTCGCCGACGAGATCGAGAAGAATAGGAGACGCGTCAATGCCCTAGAGTACGTGATGATCCCCGAGTTTCAGGAGACCATCAAGTATATCACGATGAAACTCGACGAAGCCGAGAGGGCAAATACCATACGACTGATGAAGGTCAAATCCATGATCGAGGGTCGGAAATGACGGAGATAAGATCCACACTGCTCGAACACATATTCCAATGCGAAGGTAGGCGTTACGTGAAAAACGGGCGCCTGTTTTTGAACGCCTCGGGTGCGAGCCTCAAGGGACGTTTTAGGGGAGAGCGTCTCTCTTTGAACCTCTTTTCCGAGCCTACCGTCAAGGGGCGGAACGCCTATATCCGTTTGACTATGGACGGCGCGCGTCGCCGCGTCCGATTGCCTGTCGGGGAAAAGGTGCTTTCCTTTTCTTTCCCCGCGGGTGAGCATACCTTCGAGCTCATTAAACTCAACGAATCGGAGAGTAATTCTCTCGCCCTTATCTCGGCGACCACCGACGGCGAGTTTCTGCCCGTCATAGAGGGCGAAAAACCGAAAATAGAGTTTATCGGCGACTCCATCACGACGGGCTTCGGCGTGCGTGCGAAAAGGGCGGACGAGGAGTACACGACCGCCACGCAGGACGTGACTCTCGCCTATTCCTATTCTACCGCTCGCGCCTTAAATGCCGAGATGGAGATCTGTGCCGCGAGCGGATGGGGACTGTATAAGTCCAAGTATGCGGAGAACGCCGTTCCCGACTTTTACGAGAATATCGACCTCACGCGCAATAGAGAAAAGTACGACTTCTCTTTCCGTCCCGACGTCATCGTCCTCGCCCTCTGCACCAACGACTTTTCCTATCTCGCCGACCTCGCGGGGGAGGAAAGGGAAAGGGAATACGCCACTCTCAAGCGGAAGTCGATCGCTTTTATAAAGAAGTTATTACAGCGCGCTCCCGTCGTATGGGTGTACGGCTTCAGCGGCTCGGAGAGTCAAAAGGGTCTCCCCGCCTTTATCGAGGAAGTTTGGCTCGAAACGGAGTGCTCTAACTTCTATACCTTGCAGGTCAAGGACTCGCACTCATTGAATGATATTTGCGCGGGACACCCGGGGAGAAGGACGCACAAGCTTGCTTCGCGCCGGCTTGCGCGCTTTTTGCGCTCCCTTATAGGCAGCGTATAAGGGCGCATCAGCTTTGTTATTTGCAGAGCTTAAACTGCGGATGTAATAAAGTGCGATGGGCTTGGCATTTCGCTTGCAGAGTTTTTCTCCGCTCCCTCATTTTTCGGTTTGGAGCAGGAAATCAAATAACGCTTTTTCGGAGCGAATGCGACCCGCAACTACGAGCATAGCGAGTAACTTCACTTGCCGCACGTAAACTTCACTGCGCGCAAAGAGCGCGCAACTTCACTGTCCCGTAGGGACAACTCTTCGCTTCCTCTCGCATAGTCCTTTACAATTCCCGTTACTTGCTTTATACTATCGTTATGGAAAATACCGCAAACGTTGAACAAAGCAAGATCCGCTCGTTCTTCCTGTCGCCCGCACTTCTCATCGCGGCACAGATCGTTTTGTCTATAGCGATCGCCGCGGGGGCGATATTCTATACCTATGCGACCGTCATCGTCTATCGCTTGTGGAAGCTCGTCTTGATCGACATCGACTTTATCCTCTGCGCGGGGGCCCTCTTTACCATCGTGTATTTCGAGAAACATCCCGATTGTAAACTATGGCACCTCGCCTTTCCTTTCGTGATCGGCGCGGGAGTCTTTGCGGGTCTCTTTTTCGGCGCGCAGGCGATCCTCGCCCATTACTTCAATCCCACCTTATGCTGTATTATCGGCGTCTCCATCGCACTCGCCTTTGACATCGCTTGCGTGATCGCGCAGGACATCTTTGCCATCAAGCGGGACAGGCGCTTTTACCTGATCTGGACCATCGTCTTTGTGATCGCGGTATATATCGGGACGCTCCTATTATCCTTTATGACCCTGCCGCACGGCTGGCTTTTTAAGAATCTATCCAAGGACGCCCATACCTTCAGTACGGCGGGATACGAGGCGTATGCTCTGACCGCCGAGGACAGGGAGGCGGGGAAAGACTGGATGAATGCCGCGCTTATGGGAGATGGAAAGGACGCACCCTTTGACTTCGCGATCGGGGACACGACCTTCCGCACGGCGAGCGCCTCGTGGGAGAGTATAGTCGAAAAGAACGACACTGCCGAAAACGGCGATCTCTCCTTTATCAAGACCTATACCTCTCCGTCGGGCTTGGAGGTGCGCCTCGTGGCGGCATACTACGACCTGACGGGGACGGTCGAATGGACGGTCTATCTAACGAATCGCGGCGCGGGAAATACCCCCGAGGTCACCGACCTCTACGCGATGGATGCCTCTCTCGACATCCTCTCTCCCACCCTCTATTTCAGCGGCGGGAGCAACGAGGCGAATGACGACTACGTCCTCTATTCCCGCTCACTCGGAAAGTCGGGTTGCACCTTCGATACCGTGAACGGCAGGGCGTCTAAACTCTATCTGCCTTTCTTTAATCTCACGTCGGAGGAGCGCGGCGCCACGATCGGCATCGGCTGGTCGGGAGAGTGGACGGCGAGCTTCGCCGCAGACGAGAATACCTCGGTCAAAATCGGACAGAGCGCCCTCGCGGGCTATCTCTCGCCGGGGGAGAGCATCCGCACCCCATTGGTCTCGCTCTCTCTGTATGCGGGGGGCAATCCTCTCAAGGGCTTCAACAATTTCCGCGCAGATATAAAGCGCGGACTCGGAGAGGATCGCACGGCGAATATGGTGATGTTTGCGGGAGCGGAAGGGCAGGACGACACGTCGCGCGCGAATGAAGCGGGGACGAAAGCCTATCTCGAAAAGCTCGCGGAGCTCACGCTCCTCGACGAATTGGACTACGCTTGGTACGACGCCGCCTGGTACGATACCTCGGGGACGAAGGATTGGCGTCAGTCGATCGGAGACTGGACGGTGGACTCTGTGAAATATCCGAGCGGTCTCGGCGCGGTCAGCGACACTCTCGGGGAAAATGAGGTCGGGATGCTTCTATGGTACGAGCCCGAGCGCGTCCCGATGACCTCTAAACTCTACGCTTCCATCAAGGCGGCGGGGCACGACTCTTGGCTGATCGAACCTACGAACGGCTCCTCAGACTGCTTATGGAATATGGGGAATCCCGCGGCCCTCGCGTATATGACGGACTATATCGCCTCCTCTCTCATCGAGAATGGGGTCAGCTATTACAGGCAGGACTTTAATATCGACCCGAAGCGCTATTGGGAGAGGGCGGATCGCGAGCTCGAGAATGGCAGGATCGGCTTTGCCGAGAATAAGTACGTCGCGGGGGAATACGCCTTCCTCGACGCCCTTCGCGAGCGTATCCCCGGGCTCTTGATCGACAACTGCGCCTCGGGCGGCAGACGTATCGACCTCGAGATGTGCCGTCGCGCGGTGCCCCTGTGGCGGAGCGATTATCAATGCAAGAAGGAAAAGACCGACCTCTCCGAGGCGGCGCAGCAGCAGACCTACGGCTTGTCGCTATGGCTTCCCTATTCCTCTATCACCCATCCTGCCGCGAGCAGTGAGTACGACTTCCGCTCTCTCCTCGGCGCCTGCGTGATGTGCTACGGGGACGTGCTTTACGACGCGCCCGAAGCGTACTCGGACTTTATCCGCGACTACGAGAGGATCAAAGGCTATTTCACCGAAAATTACTATCCATTGACCCCCTGCGCTCCGCGCACGGAGTGCGTCGCGATGCAGTTCGGCAACGAAAAGGAGGGAGTGATCCTACTCTATTCGCGCGAGGGGAACGACGGTGAAGTCACCTTCCTTCTGAATGGGCTCGCGGCGGACAAGCACTACGTCCTGCGTCCTCTCGAGGGGGGCGCGGTCGTGAGGAGCACGGGCAGTAGCCTGATGAATAAGGGATTTACTGCAGAGGCGGCGGAAAAGACGGCGCATATCATTCTATACAGCGAGGGTTGACCACATGAAATATACCTATCTCCCGAACGGCTATCAATCGTACACCGACAGATCGGACGCCTATCTGCGTTTCATCATTGAAAGGCAACTGATGGACAGCGCTCTGTGGTCAAAGTTCGTCGATGTCTATAGGACGCGCGAGGACGCAGGAGACGACGGCTGGCGCGGCGAGTACTACGGCAAGATGATGCGGGGTGCCTGCCTCGCCTATAAGTGCCGTCCCGACGAGGCGCTCTACAGCGTGCTCGAGAGGACGGTCAAGGAGCTGATCGCGACCGCCGATGAGATGGGGCGCATCTCCACCTATCCCGTGGATCACGAGCTGTGCGGCTGGGATATGTGGTGCAGAAAGTACGTCCTCGTCGGCTCTCTCTATTTCTACGATATTTGCCATGACAAGGATCTCAAGGAGAGCATTCTCACGGCGCTTCGCCGACATTTGGACTATATCGCGGCGAGGATCGGAGAGGGGAAGACCTCTGTCACCGATACCTCGAATTGGTACGGTGGGATGAATGCCGCCTCTATCTTGGAGCCCGTCGTGGAGATGTATAAGATCACCCGAGAGCCTGCCTATCTCGCCCTCGCTCAGCACATCATCGCCTCGGGCGGGTGCCGTGACGGCAGCGTTCCCGAAGCGGTGGAAAAGGGGGTACTTCCGCACGAATTTCCCACCACCAAGGCGTATGAGACGATGTCCTACTTTGAGGGTATCCTCGCCTATTATGAGCTCACGGGGGAGAGAGAGTATCTCGACCTCGTGGAGAAGTTCTCCGACCTCGTGGCGGAGAATGAGATCACCTTGATCGGCTGTGCGGGGTGCCGTGACGAGCACTTCGATCACGCCGCCGTGACCCAGGCAAACGACGTCCCCGAGAAGACCATTATGCAGGAGACCTGCGTGACGGTGACCTGGATGCGCCTCGAGGAGAGACTGCTCCGCGTGACGGGGAATATGAAGTACGCCGAGCGCATCGAGACCTCGGCATTGAACGCCCTCTACGGTGCGATCAATCTGTACGGTGAAAAGCAGTACTGCAAGGAGGAGAAAGCCTTTTTGGATGGCGTCCCCTTTGATAGTTACAGCCCCCTCGTTGCGTCTCGCCGCGGCGTCGGGATCGGCGGTTATAAGAAATTTGCGAGCGGCGGCTACTACGGCTGTTGCGCCTGTATCGGTGCGGCGGGCGTCGCGCTCTATCCTCTCGCTTCGGTGATGACGTCCAAGAAGGGCGCAATCGTCCTTTTCTATCACGCGGGCGAGATCAAGATCCCCTTCGATGGCGGCGAGATGCGCCTTGCGGCGACAGGATCTCTCGCAACGGGGCAGATGGATTACGTCGTGACTGCCGCCCCGACAGGGGAGTGCGAGATCACCTTCCGTATCCCCGCCTGGAGCAAAGGGAGCACGGTCACCTTGAACGGCGAGAAAGTCGAGAGTGCGGAGAGTACTTGCACCCTTCGCCGCACGTGGAAAGCGGGCGACGCTATCTCTCTCTCCTTCGCGCTCTCGGGCGAGAAATATCTTTTGAATGGAAAGGTCGCCTTCAAGTACGGCCCCTTCGTCCTCGCGCGGGACGAAGCGAAAGGGAGCGATCCGAGTGAAAAGCTGAAACTCACGGACCTTCTACTCCTCCTCCCCATCACACCGACGGAAGAGGAAGAAGTGCGGCTCCTCCTGCATACCGAGAAGGGAGAAGTCCTCCTAAGCGACTACGCCTCCTCGGGCAAGCGCTGGACGGAGAAAAAGAGCAGGATCGCCGTTTGGCTCCCCGCTGTGCGAAAATAGTTCAAGCGGGACTTGGTTATCTTCAAAGAAAAAAAGCAGCGATGCTTTGTCGCTGCTTTTTATTATATCCTTTCGATATCCTTATTTGTCTTCTTTCGGGTTTTCTTCCTTTTCGGGGGCGCTTTCGGGAGCGGCGGGGCGCACCGCTTTCACGCTTATCGCTTTCTTTTTCTTGGGTCTAAAGAGGGTAAAGGGCTGTTTCTTTACGCGGCAGACGATATAGCGTATCAAGGCATAGATGCCGAAGACCACCCCGAGCAGTAGGGCGTAGGGGATCACGGCGATGATCACGGTCAGGATCAAGCCGAAGACGGTGCCGATGCTCTTTGTGCTGCCAAAGAAGATCTCGCCCAGCTTTTCCCAAAAGTCGGGTTCTTCGTAGGTGCCCTCCTCGTACAAAGTGATCTCCACCGTGCTGTAATCGCTGGATTTCTTGTAAGCGGAAAGCTTTCCGTTGTAGCTGTCGATCTCGGCGGCGACCTCGATGATCTTATCTTGGATCTTCAATTGCTCGTCAAAGGTCGTTGCCTGCGTAGCCAGCGCTTCAAATGCGGCTTTCTTTGCGATCAGGGCGTCGCGCTCTTGCTCGGCATTCGTGTATTCATCGGTGATATCCTTCCCCGCTACCGTCTGTTCCTCGACCGTCCCTATATCTCCTACCTTTTCAAGGAAGGCGTTTAGGTTTGTCGTCGGCACCCGCAGCGTGAATCTGTATAGTCCGGAATTTGAAGTATAGGAGGATTCCTCGTATCCTTCCGCTTCGCTGAGGTGGGTGCGGATGGTGGCTGCTGCTGCCGAATAGTCCTCTACGCTCAGACTGAGATCCACCGTATAGACGATCATTCTGTCGGAGGTTACTATGACTTTTTGAATGCCGTTTCGCGTGGCGCCGCCCGAGGCTACCCGCTCTTCTGCGGAACGATAATCGCTGTCCTCGGTCTTATCACACGCGGCGAAGGTGCCGATCATCGTGACGGCAAGCAGAAGGATCAATATGGAGATCAGTACTTTTTTCATACGAAATTCCCCCCCCTTACGGATCATGTCCTAATTATAGCACATTCCAAAGGGGGGATTTCATAAAGATCCGATTAAATTATCTAAACTGTTCCGTCACCGTCATATCGGGTCTCCTGCCTGAGATAAATCGCATCCTCCACCTTTCGTCCGAGGTCAGTGAGACGGGACCGCCGTTTGCGCTGTAGGTCTGGAGGAGATATCCTCCGCCGAGATAGATCACGACGTGCGAGATCTTGCCCGTCCCCGTGAAGTAGAAGTCGCCGCGGCGTAGATCGGCGTAAGAGGTTATCTTTTCCCCCACGGTGTAGTCCGCCTGGCTCCCCGTGTAGTTGCCGAGTTTGATCCCGCATCCGACGTAATAGCAGTATTGTACAAAAGAGGAGCAGTCAAAGCTTTTCCCCGTGAAATAGGGGCTGACGTTTCCCGACCCTGTCAAGATGCGGGTCGCTCCCCATTCGTAGGGAGTGCCGAGCTTTGCAAGTCCCGCGCGGATCACCCTCTCGATCATCTCGGTGGTCTCCGCGAGATATACGTAGTCGCCGTGAAGGTAGCCGACGCCGCTCTCGGTGCGCACTTTGATCCACTCCCCCGCCTTCTCGATATAGGGGAGGCTTGACCCCTTTTTCAGAGTGAAAAGAAGGGGATAGTTCCTTCCCGCGCCGCTCCTGACGTTGACGTTTGTGCTTGCGCAGGCGGCGAGGTATGTATCGTATTCGGAGAGTATAGGCTCTTCTTTTGGGGCGAGGGTCTCCTCGATCTCCTCCTCAAGGGGCGGATCGCTCCCTTCTTCGATCGGGGGAGTGACGGTAAAGGGGGTATCCGATAAAAGGTCCTCTCCCTCCGAAGGTTCGTCCGATAAAGGAGAAATCGGCTCTTCGTCCGTAGGAGGGAGAGGGGCGGCTATATCCTCGTAAAAGTCGGATATTTCCGCATATTTCTCTCCGCCGCATCCCGCAAGGAGCAGGGAGAATAGGAGGATAAATGCGATAGCGAGTGTTATTGTCCGCCGAGTTTTCATAAGCACCACACTCTCATTATAACGGGGGAAGCACATATCTTTTACAGGGAAATCCTGGAAAGAGGGCGAAATCCGTTGACGAATACTAACTTGTATAATATACTATTTCTAAAATACATAGGAAAAGGTGTTTGTTATGTCATTGAAACACGGTTTACTCGGACTGCTTACTCTGCGCAAGTCGTCCGGCTACGATCTGTCGAAACTATTTCAGGAATCCCTGAGCTTTTTCTGGGTGGCGAATCAGAGTCAGATCTATCGCGAACTCGACAAGATGGAGGAGGTCGGCTGGGTGGTCTCTTCCAAGGTGGAGCAAGACGCCCGCCCCAATAAGAGGGTGTACGGCATCACGAAGGAAGGCAATAAGGAATTGATCCGTTGGCTGAAAGAGGGCAACGCGGAGGATCTCGCCGTCGTGAGAAATCCTCTCTTGATGAAGCTCTTTTTCTCAGGCAAAGTGGACAGGGAGTACGCGATCGGTATGCTCAAGGAGTATCGCAAGATCTGCGAGGAAGCGAGAGCGGAGATCGCCGCCGAGGTCGCAGGGATCGGCGAAGTGGAGGAGAGCGCGGCAAAGCCCGCCTATTGGCTGTATGCGACGCAGTATGCCGTCCGCCAGTATGAGTTTCAGATCAAGTGGATCGACGAGACCGTCGCACGCTTGACAAAATTGAAGTAAAGACCATGTCCGAGGCAGCGAGACTACCCGAAAGAGTGGTCGTTGATTACGATGACTACTATCTCACGGAGTATTCCGTCTATAAGACGGAGTCTCTCTCCCTCGCGACGGAGAAGCTCGCGGGAGTCAATCTCCTTTTGACCCATCTCGCCTTTGCCGCGCTTGCTGCGGGAATACGGGAGGGGACGTACGGATTTTCGGCGGAGGACGTAAAGTTCTTCGCCCGTTTTTCTCTCTCGGGGGAGGGTCGCACAGGGGGTGCGAGCGTTATTTTTTACGACTTTCGCTCCTATCCCGTGACCTCGAGCGGGGATATGCGGCTTAGAGGTCTCACGGATTTTCGCGTGGAGAGAGCCTCTGCCAATGACATCTCGTATGCGAAACTCTATCGCACTTTCAGCGCGGAGACAAATCTCCCTCTCCTCGACGACTTGCAGAGAAAGATCGTCTTTACCGAGGGCAAGAATATGCTCGTGCAGGGCATCGCGGGGAGCGGCAAGACCAATCTCTGTATCGACAAGATCCTCTTTGCCGCCTCGATGAATTACGGCGGGCGCACGCTGTACAGCACCTATTCGCGCGGCTTGCTCCTCGACGTGAGAAATAAGGTGGAGGCATATCTCCGCTCCTTGAAAGAGTATTACGCCGCCTATGCGGCAGGGCGGGCGACTGTCGGAGGAGACTCCGAGATCCTCGCGGCGGAGCGCTTGATCGGCGTCCCGCTCTCCTCTGCGGAAGGGGTGGCGCCTCAGCTCGAACGCATCATCGACTATCTCGAGAATAAGGTGGACTATCTCCTGCTCGAGGACATTTTTCGCGCTTCTCTCGGAGAGAGGACGCGTGCCGACGAGAATACCTTTTTTGACTTTCTCCGTCATTCCAAAAACTATAATCTCCTCCAACGCAGGAAAAAGTCAGAGGTCTCCGACGAGGTCCTCTATAAGGAGATCTACGGCTTTATCTACGGGAAAGCCACGACTCGCCCCCTCACCAAGGAGGAATATCTCCTCGCGAGGAAGGGCGCCTTCTCCCGCTTTGACACGGAGTTTATCTACGACCTGTCCGAGGAGTATCTCTCGGAGATCCGCGCAAGGGGGCTTTTGGACTTAAATCTCGCCTGCGCCGAGGTCGCTCTCCCCGCTATCCCCACCTACTCCCTCGCGATCCTCGACGAGGTGCAGGACTTCACCGAGCGTCAGCTCGCTTTCTTCCGCTCTCTCGCGGTCAAGCTCTTTTGCGTGGGTGACGCCTCGCAGATGGTAAACCCCGCTTATTTCTCCTTTGCGCGGCTCAAGGATCTCCTCTATAAAAAGGACGTGACCGACGTCGAGGAGCTCAGCTACAATTACCGCAACAGTCCCGAGATCGCAGGGGTGGTCGCCTCTCTCTCCGACCTAAATCGCGCTACCTTCGGCGTGCACGGATTCGTGCTCTCCGCAGAGGCGGTGGCGTCAGAGGCAGGCTCTATTGCGGTGCATTTCAAGACGGCGGACTTTATAAAAAGGATCGCAAGGGAAAAGACGGATAACTTCACCGTCGTCGTCGCGACCGCCCGCGAGAAGCAAGCGCTCCGCGAGCTCCTGCCGAAAAAGGAGATCTTGACCGTCTCCGAGATCAAGGGCTTAGAGCGCGATACCGTCGTCCTCTACAACGTCCTTTCCTCCAATAAGGACAAGTTCCACGCCCTCGCTCGCACCGAGATCGACAGGAAGGGCGCGGATGAAAACAGCGTCTATCGCTACTATTTCAATCTCTTTTACGTCGGCGTGTCGAGAGCGCGCCGCCATCTCTTTGTCGCAGAGGAGGGGGAGATCGCGCAGTTCAGCGATTTCTTTAAGGAGAATTTCCGCTCTCTCACCACCGCGGACGCCGTGATGAAGCTCAAGGAGACGGTGGGCAGTACCCTCGTCGATCAGGAAGAGCACAAGCGCCGTGCGGAGGAGTTTACCCGTCTCGGGCAGTACGATAACGCTATCCACGCCGCGAATAACCTCGTCAACGATAAGGAGCGCGAGCAGGCGATCTTGAACGTCACCGTCTGGCGCGACTACGTCTCGCGTGGCGACTACGTCGGCGCGGGTGTGGCGTATTGGGAAGGGGGCGACCTCGATAATGCCAAAAAGTACTTTGCCCTCGGCGGCGAGGGAGATCTCGTCGAGCTCTTGGAGGCTGCGTCGGGCGGCACCGACGAGAAGCTGGACTACAATATCCTACGTTACTACGACAGGCTGAAGGGGAATCCTTCGGTAATGCGTATCATCGAGTCGCTCTTGCGGCGTGATATCGATATGATCAATAAGATGACGCGAGAGACCTCTCGCAAGCTGAAAGCGAAAGCAAAATAACATAAAGGAGCAGAGCTATGGAAGACGTAAAGACCTTGATAGAGACCTTTAGAGAATATCGCGATCTCTTGACCCCGATCACGGAGAATCTCCGTGACTTTGCGGATACCTACGATGGGATGAAAGGGGATATCGCGAGGCTGTCCGCCGCCTTTGAAGGGGACGTGACGGGCAATCTCGACCGCATCTATAAGACCCTATCCGCCGAGGCGGCGAAGGCGCAGAGCCTATCGCACGAGATCGACGCTTTCCTGTCAAGGAGCGAGAAGTACGAAGCGCAGCTCTCCAAGCTCACTGCGACTCTCGGCAAGCTGGACGGCACCTTGGACTCCCTCTCCAAGCTCGAGAGCGAGGCGGAGACCCAGATCGGCAAGCTCGAAGCCACCCTCGAGGAGCGCAGGAAAAACTACAATCTGAAGGAGCTCGAGCGCACCGTCGCGAACTATCAGGCG
This sequence comes from uncultured Clostridia bacterium, assembly GCA_946625545.1. GTDB lineage: Bacteria > Bacillota > Clostridia > Christensenellales > CAG-1252 > CAG-1252. The sequence goes on from CAMOTC010000009.1 coordinate 22,026, forward strand.
GGCGTCACCAAGGTCAGCGAGTATATCAATCGTGACGTGGTCTCCGCTCTGCAGGATAATAACGATAAACTGAATTCCATTCGTGACGGAATGGAGGAGATCCGCGTGGGCATTCGCGAGGGAAATCGCGATATGGAGACCCTTGTCGAATCCTTCGCTGCCACTTCGGAACTTTTACGCAAGGTCACCGAGGGCGAGCAGGTCAACGAAGCCTATATCTACGATATTCTCGATCGTTGGGCGGCGGAAAGAGGAGTCAAAAGGACGAAATAATGCTGAAAGAGACGCGTGAAAAACTGATCGAATGTATCCGCAAGGATGACAAGGCGGCATTCGGGGTTTTTATGACCCCCGAGATCCTCTCCGCCGTCTTCGGTCGTTTTCCCCTCCTCTCTCTCCTCTATCTCTACGACGCGAAGAGGATCGTCAAGCGCTATCTTTCCGAGCTTGTCAAGGAGAGACCGCGCAATAAGGAAGCCTCCTTCGCAGAGGCGGACGCTCTCTTTGCTTCGCGTGCGGGGAAGTGTTTGCGCTATTATATCTTCGCCGACGTCCCGCCTCTCGAGATGCTCGCGGTGCTCGGCAAGAGCAGGGAGCTCGAAAAGCTGTATGCGGTAGATCCCTCCGCCTCTCGCTCTCTCCCGATGCTCCATAAGATCTACTATACCCGCCTCGGCGCGGGCATCATCGTGAAGGGGGAGAAGCTCATCCTTCCGCGCGAGCCCCTCTCCTTTGGAGAAAAGAGGACTTTCACTCGATTTGCCCTGATCTTTCTCAGTGTATTTATCCTGATCGCCGCACTCACGAGCGTGACTTTCTTCTATTACGGCGTCGGGAGCGGCGGCAACTACTATCGCGTGAGAAGCGCGGAGGAAGTGGCGCTTTCTTTAGAGAAAGACCAAGATTTTAAGTTGGAGAAGGACGTCACCCTCTCCGCCGTCGTGGAAAATTATACCTCCAAGATGGATGGCGGCGGCCATTTCGTATATTTGAGCGCTCCCTTTGCACAAAAGCTGACGGGAGAGATCACCGACGTGATCTTTGTCATCGAGAAAGGGTTTGTCGGCGACGCGATCATTCTCGAGAACGCAGGTGCCTTAAAGAACGTGCGCGTCATCGCAGAGGAGGTCACTTTCGCTAAAAGCGGCGAAGTCATGGGACTCCTGACTGCTGTAAACACGGGGGTCATTGAGAAGTGCACCGCCGTCCTCGACGTGACCATCGAGGGGGATGGCGGCGGAGACTGCTATTTCGCACCCTTTGCGGGAGAGAATAACGGCACCATTCACAGCTGTGACATGGACGGCTCCGTCAAGGCGCGCAACGTGGACGTCGCGGGCGTCGTGGGCAAGAACGGCGAGAAGGGCGTCGTGACCGACTGCGTCGTCAAAGGGGAGCTCGTCGAGCGCGCGGATATCAAAAATTGGACGCCGAACGTCGCGGGGATCGCGACGCAGAATGACGGCACGATCTACGGCTGTACCGTGACAGGCAGTACGACCTCCATTCTCAGCGCTCCCGCTCTTGAGGAGACCGAGTCCCCTGCGAGCGCCTATGCCGCAGGGATCGCCTGCGTGAACGGCGGCAGTATCACCTCTTCGGAAAATCGCGGCACCGTCCTCGCGGAGAGCACGAACGGCTATGCCGATGCGGGCGGGATCGTGACCTTAAATGCCCACTATCTCTCTGATGGGACCATCCTCGCGGGAAAGGTGGACTCCTGCACGAGCTCGGGGGAGGTAAAGGCTCTCTCCTACAGTTATAACCCCTATGCGGGCGGGATCGCGGCGCAAAATCTGCAGGGCGGAGAGATCCGCGGGAGCACCGTCAGCGCACCTGTTCTCGCCACGCTCACTTTGGGAAAGATGACAGCGGGGCAGACGGGACTTTCCGCCGGTGCGGGCGGGATCGTCGCCTTGAATGTCGCGCTCGTCGAAGATTGCCGCGTGAATGCGCCCGTTCGCTCGATCGCCGACTACGGACACGCGTCGGCAGGGGGCATCGTGTCGCTGAATTCCTACACGGGCAGTTATTACGGCAGGATCAGCGCTTCGCGCTCCTCGGGAGGAGTGTACGGCGCGTCGGGGCAATATAACGTCTACGTCGGCGGGATCGCCGCGGAGAATTATCAGGCTTCTATCTCCACCTGCGGTCAGACGGGAGAGGTCTCGGGCGAGACCTCGGGCGAGCAGGCGTACTCCTTTATCGGCGGTATCGTCGGGTACAATTCGGGTGCGGTGGAAAAAAGCTTCTTTATCGGGACGATCTCGGACTATGACGAGTCCAACTTTGTCGGCGGGATCTGCGGTCTGATCCGTCCCTCTTTCGCGATCAACCCTTTCACCGGGCGTTACCAAATGCAGATCGCCATGGCGGACAATTATTTCTCGGCGGGCGCTCATGCGAGCGGCTCTCTCTATCTCGATATGGCGTATCTCGATCTCCGTGCGAGAACGATCTACTCTCTCGCTTTCTTGGAGACGCACGAAGGATACGATCGCTACGTGACCGAATTGCTCGATTTCGGCGGGACGGCGGCAAGCGTAGATGCGATCAAGGCATCGGAGGTGTACTATGAGTAAGCGTTTTAAGGTCATTGTCCTCTCCGTTGCCGCAGGACTTTTGGTGATTTTCCTCGCGATGCTGCTCCTCGCGGTGCCGATCGGGGCGAAAGCGGCGGTTTTGCCCATCCTCGCCTTTTACGTCACGGGCGGGATCGTCGGACTGCTCTATCTCGCGGCGGGGATTTTTTCTTTGGTTTGTCGCTTTCGCGGGTTGACGGGAAAGGGCGCGAAGTATTATGATAATAAAAATACCTCAAATTATAAGGGGAATTAGCGAGATATGACGAAGGTAACGCTGGATGAGAACGAATTGATCGAGAAGATCAAGAGAGCTTATTCCGAAACGCAGAGCGATATGGTCCTGCGCGCCTTTTCTCTCGCAAAGAGGGCGCACGAAGGGCAAAAGCGTATGTCGGGCGAGCCCTATATCATCCACCCCTGTCACGTCGCGAATATCCTCCTCGACCTCGGTATGGACGCCGAGACCGTCTCGGCAGGTTTCCTGCACGACGTGCTCGAGGATACCGACGTCCCGCGTGAGACCCTCGTAGAGGAGTTCGGCGAGGAGGTCACCTCTCTCGTGGACGGCGTCACGAAGCTCACCAAATTGCAGTTCAAGAGCAAGGCGCAGGCGGAGGCGGAGAACCTCCGTAAGATGCTGCTCGCGATGGCGAAGGATCTCAGGGTCATCATCATCAAGTTTGCGGATCGCTTGCATAATATGCGTTCTCTCGACTATATGTCGGAGGAGTCGCAGATCGCCACGGCGCGTGAAACGATGGAGATATACGCGCCTCTCGCCGCCCGTCTCGGTATGTCGAGGATCAAGGGTGAGCTCGAGGATATCTCGATGCGCTACTTGTACCCCAAGGAGTACTACGAACTCGTGGATCTCGTCGCTTCCAAAAAAGAGGAGAGGGACGAATTCGTGAAGAAGGTCACCGAGCAGCTCCGCGCGGAGCTCGATAAACTCGGGATCAAGTGCGAGATCAACGGCAGGGCGAAGCATTTTTACAGCATTTACAGAAAGATGAAGAGGCAGAACTGCCCCATCGATCAGATCTTTGACCTCGTCGCGGTGCGCGTGATCGTGGATACGGTCAGGGACTGCTACGAGGTGCTCGGCACCGTGCACGGTATGTGGAAGTCGTTAAACCGCGTCAAGGACTATATCGCGACGCCGAAGCCGAATAACTATCGTTCGCTCCACACCACGGTAACCAATGAATTCGGGAGACCCTTCGAGGTGCAGATCCGCACCAAGGAAATGCACCGTTTGGCTGAGTACGGTATCGCGGCGCATTGGAAGTATAAGGACGGCAAGACCGATCGCGCTCTGGACGAAAAGATGCGCTGGATCCGCGAGGTCATGGCGATCCACGAGAGCGACGTCGAGGATAGCGAGGAATATCTCAATATGCTGAAGAGCGAGATGTTCAATGACGAGGTCTTTGTCTTTACCCCGCAGGGAGACGTAAAGGCGCTCCCCGTCGGCTCCTGTATCGTGGACTTTGCCTATGCGATCCACAGCGACGTGGGTAATAAGTGCGTGGGCGGCAAGGTCAATATGAAGATCGTGCCTCTCTCCACCAAACTCCAGACGGGGGACATCGTGGAGATCAATACTTCGCCGAATGCTCACCCCAGCCGCGATTGGTTCCGATTTGTCGCATCTCCCTCGACCAAGGCGAAGATCCGCCAGTATTTCAAGCGTACGATGCACGACGAGAACGTCCGCATCGGCAGGGATATGCTGATCGCCGCTTGCAAAAAGTCGGGCTACAGCGCAAAGGAATTAATGGTGGACGACTGGATCTGCGAGACGGTAGAGAAGCAGAGTTTCAATTCGACGGACGACGTCCTCGCGGCGATTGGGTACGGCGAGCTCAAACCGAAGCCCGTCATCGATAAACTCGTCCAGCGCTATCGCGAGACGGTGCCCAAGGAGGAGATCAAGGAGCGTCCCGTCAAGAAGGTGACGGGAAATAGCGGCATCTTGATCGACGGCGAGGATGGGATGCAGATCCATCTGTGCAAGTGTTGCAATCCTCTCCCGGGAGACGAGATCGTGGGTTACGTCACGCGCGGCAGGGGGATCAACGTGCATCGCGCCGACTGTGAGAACGTCAAGACGATGGAGAAGGAGCGTCTCATCGCCGCAGAGTGGAGCGGGGTCGCCGCAGGCAAGTTCTCCGCCACCCTCTATATCTACGCGACGAGCACCGCCGCGATCAATCAGGCGACCGAGGTCTTCAGCGGGATGAAGATCGAGTTGACGCATATCAACGCCTCGGTGGATAAGGATAAGAACGTAAAGATCGAGGTCACGATCGAGCTCGCGAATAGGGAAGAGCTCTTTGCGGTCAAGAATAAATTATTACAAATCAAGACGGTCACAGACGTCGTGAGAGGATAAAGAATGATAGAGATCAGAGAAGTACAGACAGGTTGCCAGCGCCGTGCTTTTGCGAATTTTCCGCTCAAGCTTTACCGCGACAACGAACATTACGCCCCCTTGTTTTATATGGATGAGAAGGCGCTGCTCAGCGAAAAGACCAATATCTACACCGACTACACCAAGAGCCGCTTCTTCCTCGCCTACGATGAGAAGGGCAAGGTCGTTGGGCGCGTCGGCGCTATCATAAACTATGCGGACATCGAAAAGACAGGGGTAAAGGCGATGCGCTTCACCCGCCTCGACGCGGTGGACGATCCCGCCGTTTTCGCTGCCCTGATGGGTGCGGTGGAGGACTACGCTCGCGAGGAAGGGATGAGTAGCGTACACGGTCCTCTCGGCTATAACGACCTCGATAAAGAGGGCTTGCTCGTGGAGGGGTTCGAGTACGACGAGACCTACGGCGGCGTGTATAATTATCCCTACTATCTCCCCAGGCTCGAGGAGCTCGGCTACGCGAAGGAGTTCGACTGGATCGAGCGTAAGATCTACGTCGGCGATAAAGTGGACGAGAGATACGTCCGCATGGCGGAGGTGGTGAAAAACCGCTACCATTTCAAGGAGCTCATCGATAACGATATGTCCACGGGCTACGTCATCGACACCTACGCGGATCAGATCTTTCAGCTTCTCGACGAAGCCTATCGCAAACTGCACGGCACCGTCCCCTTTACCGAGAAGGCGAAGGCGTCCATCATCTCGGGGCTCCGCATCATCGTCAAATCGCGCTATATCTCCTGCATCGCGGATGAAAACGGCAAGCTGGTCGCTTTCGGCCTCCTGCTCCCCGCCATCTGGCACGCCCTGCGTAAGAGCCGCGGCAAGCTCTTTCCCTTCGGTATCTTCCACTTCCTCCCCCTCCTTTTCAAGAAACCCAAGGAGATGGAGATGGCACTCATCGGGATCGTGGACGAATATCGCAATAGCGGCGCCCACACCCTGATCATTCGCCGCTTGTGGCAAAACGTCATCGACGACGGCATCAAAGAGCTCGAGTCCAACGCAAACCTCGAGGATAACGTGGAGATCAATAACCTCCTCGGCAAGTTCCCGCAGAAACAGCATAAACGCCGTCGCTGTTTGATAAAGCAGCTTTGATCGGCGTATAGCGACATATTCTCGCGAACCTAACTATCGGATAAAAAGGGCAGTCACGTAAATATGCGCGCCTGCCTTTTTCTTCTCGCGTGACGAGAAATATCCCTTTCGGCAGCGCCGAAAATATCACTCGAGGGAGCGAATGTCACTCCGCATCGCGAAATATCACTAAGAAAAAAGAGCGCTCACTTGCGCTCTTTTTCGTCGCTTTCTTCGTTTGATTTCGGTAGTTCATCGTAAAACTGATTTTTCCCCACGAGCTCGGAGAAGGACTTGATACGAGAGGTGGAGAAGAGGAGAAGGAGGGCGAGGACGATGCCGATCCCCCCCTGGATCGCGTTGCCGGGGACGCTCGTAACTGCCACCGCGGCGCTCCCTTTCATGATCCAGGAGGCAAAGAAGTATCCCGCCACCATGAGTATCGCGGAGGGGATAGCGGATATCCCTGCCGAGAGGAAACGATTTAGGCGGAGCTTCTTCAAGAGATAAAATAGGACGCCTGCGAGCGCGCCTTCCGCCCCCTTGATGAGGAGGGTCGGGAGGATCCAATGCGCGTAGCCCGAGATCAGGTCGGCGAGGGCGCTCCCGATCCCGCCCGCGATAAAGCCCGCCGCAGGACCGAACGCCACGCCCGTGAAGAGAACGATCCCGTCACCGATATTGAGGTATCCGTCCGTCGCGACCATAGGGATACGGATGGCGAAGGTCGCCACCGTGACAAGGGCGCTCATCAGTGCGTACACGGCGATCGTTTTGCTCTTCATACCTTCCTCCTTTGTCTATTTCTCGCACCATTATGGGTGCATATCGCATTTGCGAAAGCAAACACCTCGCATCCGATAGGGCTATCGCTTCTCGCAACAGATTTTCCCCACCGATCCGATAGGTTAATTTATACTACCATCAGTAGGTGCGGATGTCAAGAAAACCGCTACACTTTCTTGCTGATGACTTCGCCTGTCGCGGGGTCGAGGAGGAGCGCCCAATAGTCGGAGGGCGACTTGATAAAGGAGACGTAATAGTAGTAGGGGGAGTCCTCCGAGAGGGCGTTCACGAGCTTAACGTAGATCTCGCGCTCGAGTTTGCCTGTGTCGCTCTCCGCTTTGATCGCGTCCTCAAATTCGCGCTCCGCGATGGCGAGGATCTCCTTTCTCGGGAGGGTGCCTTCCATCTTATCCGTCAGGGTGACCTCGCTACTCACGATCCCTTCGCAGGTGATGGTGACCGAGAGCACCTTGCCGATCTCCTTCGCGTCTGCGATCTCGGCGCTGAAGGCGGCGCCCACGACGTCTTTTACAAGGTCTCCGGTTCTTTCGCCCGCCTCGCCCTTGAGGGTATAGGTGTAGGTATTATTGTAGAGGGCGGCGGAGCGCGGAGTCACGGTCAGCGTGGCGAAGGGGGTCAGCTCCCCGACTTTCCCGTCGATTTCGATGAGTTTCTCCTTCTCTCCGAGGATAAAGTCGGCGGAGAAGTCGTCGCTCGCACCGACGTACACGGCGTCGTGACAGGTGCTGACGCGCTGTTCGAGGGGGCTTTTCTCCTCTTGCGGCGTCTCCTCTTTGCAGGCGGCGAAGGTAAAGAGAAGGGCGAAGATCAATGTGATCACGATAAATGCTTTTTTCATACAGTTCCTCCGAATGAATGATGATATATGCTATGTCTTGTCCCGAGGAATTATTCCGCGGCGATATTACGGAGAAAACTTGATAAAGGGGGAAATTTTATATTATAATAACTATATGATACACGGCAATACGGAAGGGATCAAACGCGCGCTCCTGTGGCGCTTGGAGAAACATCTCGGTTACACCGACAAGTCCTCGCTCGTCAGCGAGGAGACTCTCGCTTTGATCTCGGAGTTTACCATCGCGACGGGGAGAGAGATCTCCGTCTTTATCTCGCGCGCGGGCAGAGTGGAGGCGATCTCGATCGGAGACAGCTCCACCGTAGAGGTGCTCCCCATCGGGAAGCGCCGTGGTGAGTCGAGCAAGAGCGGCATTCGCGTGATCCACACCCACCCGAAGGGCTCCGCCGTGCTCTCGAATGCCGACGTATCCGCGCTCAAGCAGATGCACTACGACTGCATTGCGGCGGTGGGGGTATCCCAGCAAGGGGCGAGAAAGATGCAGATCGGCTATATGGCGCCCACGGGGTACAAGTACGTGGACGTGGAGATCGCGTCGATGGATCACGACGCCCTCCTCGAGATGATCCTCGAGTGCGATAAGGTGGGTAAGAATAAGTCCTCTCTCAAGGAGGAGATCAATAACCGCTGTATCCTCGTGGGGGTGGGGGACGACGAGTCTCTCTACGAATTGAAGCGTCTCGCCGAGACGGCAAATTACGAGCCTGTCGGGCAGATCTCACAGCGCCGCACCACCATAGACTCTGTCTATTACGTCGGCAGCGGCAAGATAGACGAGATCGCGATGGAGGCGCAGGTCAAGGGCGCGGCGATCGTGATCTTTGACGCTCCCCTGACGGCGGCACAGCACGCGGCGATCGGGGAGAGACTGATGCGTAAGGTCATCGACAGGGGGACCCTGATCCTCGAGATCTTTGAGAAACACGCCACCACGGCGGAAGGCAGGCTCCAGGTCGAGCTCGCCCGATTGAAATATACTCTCCCGCTCCTCGTGGGACAGGGCGCCTCGATGAGCCGTCAGCGCGGCGGTTTATACGCGATGGGCGGCTCGGGTGAGACCAAGCTCGAGACGGACAGACGGCATATCCGCAAGCGCATCTCCGAGCTCTCGGAGAAGCTCCACGCCCTCGAGCAGGGACGTGAGCTCCGCAGGCGTAAGCGCAGTGCGAGCGGGGTAAAGAGCGTGACCCTCCTCGGCTATACGAATGCGGGCAAGAGCACCCTCATCAACCAAATGAGCCGCTCCGACCTCTACGCGGAGAATAAGCTCTTCGCCACCTTGGACAGCGTCAGCCGCAGTGTGTGGACAGAGCGCGGGACCTTTGTCCTCACCGATACCGTCGGCTTTATCCGTAATCTGCCGCACACCTTTGTAGAAGCATTCAAGTCCACGTTGGACGAGGTCAGATACGCAGACCTTTTGATCCACGTCGTGGACGCGTCTTCTCCCGAGATGGCGTCGCAGATCGCGACGGTGGAGTCGGTCATTCGTGAGATCGGCGCAGGAGAGGTCCCCATCATCACCGTATATAATAAGGCGGACAAAGCCCCCCGCGAGGAAGGCAGGATCTACATCAGCGCGAAATACGGAGAGAACGTCGATCTTCTCAAGAAGATGATCGTCGAGCGCCTCTTCGGAAAGGAGTAAACTATGATCGTGAAAGTGAAGAAATTGGATAGACGCGCCACCCTCCCCACCTACGGCTCCCCGCAGGCGGCGGGAGCGGATCTCTATGCTCTGATCGAGGGGGAGTCCCTCGCGATCAAGGCAGGGGAGACCGTCCTCGTAGGTACGGGACTCTCCGTCGAGATCCCCGAAGGGTACGTCGGCTTGATCTATGCGCGTAGCGGACTCGCCACCAAGAAGGGTCTCGCCCCCGCAAATAAGGTCGGGGTCATCGACGCCGACTATCGCGGCGAGATCAAGGTCGCTCTGTATAATCAGTCGGGCAAGGAGCAGACCATTCTCGCAGGCGAGCGCATCGCACAGTTCGTGATCGCCCCCTATTTGACCGCGCAGTTCGAGGAGTCGGACACCCTTTCGGACACCGCCCGCGGCGCGGGAGGCTTTGGCTCGACGGGTAATAAGTAAAACAATCCCTAAAGTCTGATCGAGGCGGCAGAAATGCCGCCTTTTTAATAAGGAATTATGAATTGGGAGTTAGGAATATCGGATCGCATGGCTCCGTTTTTTTTGCGGAATGTGTGCGACCGAGTGCTATGAAGGATCAGCTATCGGGGGTTTTATTCTCTACAAATAGTAGATACAAAAGAAGAAACTCTATCACACGCGGATAGATAACAATCGCTGAGGGTGGAGACCGGGGGAGAGACGATTGCTCCGTAGATGCTTGCTTGCTGAGCCGTAGAGTGGTATGAGAACAAACGCTCACAAGAGAGAATAAATAAACTCTATCACACGCGGATAGATAACAATCGCAGAGGGGGGGAACGAGCGCCAGGCAGAAACATCGCTTGCTGACCCGTAGAGTGGTATGAGAACAAACGCTTACAAGAGAGAATAAAAAACTCTATCACACGCGGATAGAGAAAAATCGCTGAGGGCGGAGAGTGGGGGAGAGACGATTGCTCCGTAGATGCTTGCTTGCTGACCCGTAGAGTGGTATGAGAACAAACGCTTACAAAAGAGAATAAAAAAACTCTATCACACGCGGATAGAGAAAAATCGCTGAGGGCGGAGAGTGGGGGAGAGACGA
>CAMOTC010000010.1 GCA_946625545.1 uncultured Clostridia bacterium
CTCGAAGAGGGGGTGCTGGCTGCGGAGGCGAGAGGACGGGATATCTCGCGCAAGAGACAGGAGCTCAAGCGCAAGTATGAGAACGGACAGATCTCGGACGCTCAGCTCGAGAGAGAGGGCACGATGCTCAAGATGCAGCTCGACTCCGCGGTGAGCGTGTATAATCGCAAGAAGATGTATTACGACGCGCTGTCCACCAAGTTCCTGCGCCTGTATGAGGCGTGGGAGAGCTTCCGCACTTCCCTCGAGATCGTCGTGGAGAATAACAGCGAGGACGCCAAACTCATCGACCATTACGACAATATCGTCGAGGCGCTTCGCAGGTTCGCGGGCTTTATCAACGGCATCGAGGACGACGACAACTTTGACTTCTCGCTCTATCAGAAGCTGGTCTCCGACGTGCAGGCTGAGCTCAAGCGCGAGATCGAGGAGGTCGCCATCATTACGGGCGCCAACGTCGATCCTTTGAATCCCCTCGTGGAGAGCAAGCCCAACGCGGGCAAGAGCTTTATCCTGGACGACGACAACGATCCTTTCGCCGTGCATACCACCACGAATCGTCCCGCTACGGGCGACGGCGAGGGCGGCGATCCCGCGGTCATCATCGAAGGGGACCCCAACGAATCGCAAAATCCCTTCCGCAGTATTCTCGATAAGTACGAGGACGACTGAGTAGTATAACATGAATTATCCCGAGATCATCCGAGAAGTCAAAGCCAAGGGCTACTATGCCGCCGTCACGGCGAAGGAGATCCGCGCAGAGTATGAGCGTCTCTTGCGTATCCGCGAGAGCGAGCTCCTCGACGAAAATCTCCATACCTGGCGCTGCGTGCGCGCTCTCCTCGAGGCGAAATATGCCGTCGTCGAGTTTATCGAGCGTGGTATGCGCGCGGAGGACGTTCCCGACTTTACCCTCGTGATGGATCGCTGTAAGGTGAAGTATCGAAATGCATCCCTCGAGCTCGATCCCGACGCCCCCGAGTCGGACGCTTCTTTTGAGGCGATCAAGGCGGCGATCACGAGACTTGTGATCACGGTGCAGAGCATCAATACCGACGTGAACGCTCTCCTGCAAGGAGGGGAATACGTCGGGACGATCGGGGACTTTACCCGCCTGAGGGATAAGTACGAGTCCTTAAAACCCGAGATCATCGGGGATCTCTTCCCCGAGATCAAGAAGGGGGCTTTCAAGTTTCCTTCTGTAAGGAAGGCAGTTTTCGACCTCCTGATCCGCCGTCTGAACGAGGTGATGGACGCGATGTTCGCGGGCTTCTCCACCGAGGGCGGTCATATCCTATCCACACTCTCGCAGTACGATCGTTTGGAGTCCATTCCTTCGCTCTCGCTGGCGCAGGGGATCAAGGACGCCCCCGTCCTCTTTGTGTGTACGCCGCTCAGGGCGGAGTTTGACATTATGTTGAATGCGAATCTGCACAGGAACGGCATCGAGCGCGTCGTGCAGATCGACCTCACGAGACTCCCGCAAAAGGATGTGGCAAAAAGCGCGGATAGCCTCGCTCGCTACCTATTCTATTTGAAGAAAAAGCGCGATCCGCAGGTCATCGCTTTCTACGGGATAGAGTCTGTCTCCGACGAGGAGAAACGAAAGGTTTACGCCGCGGTCACAGCCTATATCGGGCTCGTCGCGGAGGACGTACGCATGGTCTTTATGGACGTCAGCGGGGATATGAAGGGGATGACGGAGTACGACCAAATGAAAAAAGGGCAGTCCTTCGTTCCCGCAGAAAATCGCTATCTCAGGCTCCCCTCCTTCAGCGACGCCTGCGATCTCCTCTCCTCAGCGGACGAAAAGACGAGAGAAGAGATCCGCACTTCTTGCGTCTTTATGGGGTATCTCGGACTAAACTACTTTTATGCCGATGAGCGCGAGCTCGGACTCGCCATCGACACGGCAAAGAGTATCTCGGAGCAGAATGCGGCGTCGGTGCTCGCCTTTCTCGCCCGTCTCCCCGATGACTCCAAGCTCGTCCCCCTCGACTGGCGATACGATCCCGCGATCGAGAAATCGGTGAGCTCGGGGAGCGGAGAGTATAATTACGACGAGATCCGCGACGTCAGCGACGAGCGTATCCGTGCGATCATCTCCAATGCCTCCTACTCGATCTACGAGAAGTGCGGCGCTCTCGTGCGCTATATCCTGCTCGCGGACGAGGATAGGAGCGTATGGAAGGAGGTGCTCGACGCAGAGACCCGCCGTGAACGCATCGAACGCGCGACGAGGATCATCGCCTATACGATGAAGGTGTATCACAGCGCCCCCAAGGTCACGATTGTGGACAGCCGCTCGGGCGGATGGGGCGGTATGTGCTGTAACGGCGGTGCCGAGATCAAGTATAAAAAGAGCTCGTCGGAGGATATAGCCTGGCTGGAGGATGCCATCTTGCACGAACTGTACCATTCCCTCCAGCATACGTTGACCGACACGATGGTGGATCCCACTTGGTATAAAAAGACCTATCATATCTCCAACGAGCGTATCGCGAGCTGGAATGATAATAACGGCGTCTATATCTCCCTCGACGAGGGACAGGACAAGATCTATATGATCCAAGCGCTGGAGGTGGACGCGCGCGACTTTGCGGGGCTCTGCCTGGGCGATCAGGTCTATCACGACCACGACAAGATCGGCGCTAAGAGAGGTAAGGAATGAACGAGATCACGGAAGAACTGAAAAAACAGCTCGATCGCTACGAGAGGGCGCTCCTTCATCTCGAGGAAAGCGGCAATCGACATATCGACCTCGGACTGAAAGGAAAGGGGGAGATCACGACGAAGGATCTCTATCTCCTCACGGGAGAAGGGAGAGACTTTTGCTATACCCTCTTTGACTCGATCAAAGCCAAAACGGGACAGGGCCCCTGCATCGTGATCCGCGACAGTGCGCTCATGCATGGGGAGCAGGACGTCTCCGATCCGAGCCATATCCGCTGTGATCTCATCGGCAGTATCGCAAAGAGCGAGGATCGCACCCTTCAAAAGCAGTTCAGCCGCTTTATCGACGAGTGCTATAAGGATATACGAGAGAAGGGCAATAACCCGATGTTTCTCTCCCTCGGTGCGATCAGATGGCGCCTCGAGCGCACGGTGAACGGCTCCCCCGAGGCGGTGAGCGTCACGAGTCCTCTCCTCGTCTTCCCAATCAAGTTGATCCGCGGCGGCGACCAGATGACCCCCGTCAGGATCGAGATCGCGGACGACGCCTATATCAACGAGTCTTTCTATAGGCTCTTTTCCGAGATCAATCCCTCGTCAACAGACGCTTTCCCCTTGCCCAAGGGGTACGATCGCGAGATCGAGAACCTCGCTGAGTTTGACCTCAAAGGGTATTTCGCCGACGTACAGCGCTACGTCGAGGAGCATAGCCGGAGTGACAGTGACTCCTTCGCTTTCCTCCCCGATCTCGTCGCGATCTCCAAGTACACGCACGGCGATATCTGTATGTATCGCGATATCCGCAGGAATGAGACAAAGATCCTCGCCTCTCCCTTGATCCGCCGCGTTTTCGGCGGAGAGAGTATCCCCGAGGAGGGAGGAGAGAGCGGCGCCGCTCCCCGCTTTGTCCTGCGCTACGACTCTATCCAGGAGGAGATCGCAGAAAAGGTATTATCCGAGGGCAAATGCGTAAAGGTGCAGGGTCCTCCCGGCACGGGCAAAACGCAGACCATCGCCAATATGATCGCGGCGGCGCTCTACGAAGGGAAGAAGGTGCTTTTCGTCTCGAGAAAGGCGCCTGCTCTCGAGGAAGTCTACGATAAGCTCCCTCCTGAGATCGCCCGCTTTACCCTCCTGATCAGCGAGGACACCGAGGCCGCTACCGCCAAAAAGAATAAGAACGATATCCAAAAGGATCTCCGTGAGACCCTGCGTTTCTCGATGGATAGTCTCAACGAGAACGAGGTCAAAGGGAAGGACGCATCTTTGCGTGACGAGCTCGCGGCGGATATGGATAAGCTGGAAGGCTATCGCAAGATGATGTTTTCCGACGTCCTCGCGAATGGCTATACCTTCTACGATGCGATGGTAAATACCTTCCGTGAGAAGGATGCCCCCGTCGTCCCTTTTGCAGACCCCTCGCCGCAGTATCTATTGAATGCCGACGTAGCTTCCTTTATGAAGATCAGCGCCATCGTGGACAATGCGGGGAAGGCGCTCCTTGCCTCCACCAAGGATCTCGCGATCCTTCCCGTGGCTTCGCCGCTTTTCGGCATTCGCGCGGACAAGGTGCACCAAGTATTTACCTATGATAAGGACGCCTTTGAAAAGGTGATCGCCGCACTCCAAAAGCTCACGCGGGAGATCAAGGAGGCAGAGGGCTACTCTCTCAGCGATTGGGAGTATGTTTCGCGCGTGGACTTTGACGAGGAGACGGTGGATCGGTATCTCCTGATCCCCGATCTCAGGACGCTCGCCGCGACGTTGCGCGAGGCGGAAAAGATCGTCCTTAAAATGGAAGAGGGCGGCGCTCTCGACCGCTATCAGGCGCTCCTCGCTACCGACTTTTTCGAGGGATCCATCGCAGAGGAGGAGATCGCGGAGGACGCGGCGTACGACGACTTGTCCCTTGCTTCGCTCCCCGAGATGATCGCCACCTTTGACGATCACGTTCTGAATTGTATCCGCAGGAATAAGGGGAATATCAAGGAGTATATCGACCGCTACAAGGCGGAGTGCGACTTGATCCTTAAAGAGATGCCGCGCGTCGTCGAGCTGTACGGCAGGGAGGTGCTCGAAGACCCCCGCAAGATCGCGACCTTTACCTCTTGCGGCGAAAAGCTGCAAAAGTATTTCGGATATAATGGAGCGGCGTTGCCTTTCTTTGCTTTCGGCGCAAAGAGCGCGGAAAAGAAACTGCGTGAGCTCCTCCCGAAGCCCATGCCCATCCATCTCTCTCGTCTCCTCGAGGTCATGCAAGCATATATGACCATCGTCGCGGCAAAGAGGCGCATCGACGAGATCGTAGCTACCCTCGCGATGGCGATGGAGTTCGACTTTGCCCCCGAGGATATCCCGATGGTCTCCGCACTGATCGGTCTGGACGAGAAGGGGATCCTCTTTGAGGACGCGATCGCAGAGTGCAGAAAGACGGATGCTCTCGTGAAGCGTTATCTTGACCCCGTTGAGATGCCATCGGTGCGCGAGTTGATCGAGAAGGGGAGGGTGCGTGACGTGAAGGAGATACTCTCTCTCGCGAGGGCGATCCGCGAATGGCGGGTGGTCTCGGCGAAGGTGAATGACTGCGCGGGCGTAGAGGTCATCAAGGGACGCACCATTCTCCGCTCGAAGGAGATCGGCGCGCTGACCTATGGCGTCAACGGCCTTGCTATCGTAAAGGATCTCCCGGAGAGAAAGCAAGTGATCTCCTCCGTTAGACAGGTCAAGGACGAACTGCGCGACGTCATCGATACTTTGTCGCGCTATGCGGCGGCATATATCGATCCCGACTACCTCGGACTCTCTCACTACGGCAGTTTGAAGAGACTGCGCGTCGAGCATCTTCCCGTATTTATCGAGGTCGTGAACGACGAGGCGATGAAGGTCGCTTCCTCCGACTTTTTATCCCTCGCGTCTTCGTGGCGCGACGAGAGCGTCTATCGCTTCTTTATCCCCTTCCTGACGGGAAATCTCCGTTACGACGGGAAGTATCTCTTTACCGAGATCTTCCATCATTCCTTCTACTCTCTCGTCGTCAGCTCGATCGAGAAATTGTCGGAGGAGCGCGCGAAATATGAAAAGATGCTCTCCCGCATCAAGCGCACGGAGGGCTTCGCCTGCGGGCGCAAGCATTATCTCGAGGTGAACGCCCTCTTTGCGGGAGGGGAGGAGAAGGTCTCGTCGGAGGCATTTGCGGATATCTCCCACGATCTCCGCGCGATTTTTGACAGCTTCGCCGTCTTTAAGGAACTCTATTCCGACGGGCGTATGCACGAGCTCATCAGGGACTTTACCGAGAGCGAGGGCGCGCTTCTATTCAATAATCAAAAGGTCATCGCGCTTTCCGAGATCAAGAGGATCGCCGAGCTCAGGAAAAAGAAGTACAAGATCGACATCTTCGAGGCGAATAAGTCTGCCTACAGAAATCCCCGCCTCCTCTTTAAGCACGAGGGTCACAGTATCCTCGCCCTGAAACCCTGCTTTATTATGTCTCCTTCCACCGTCAGCACTCTCCTCTACGGAGAGGCGTACGATGACTTTGACATCGTGATCTTTGACGAGGCGAGTCAGATCGAGCCGCAACACTTGATCCCCGCGCTCTTCCGTGCGAAGCAATGCGTGGTGATCGGCGACGAGTATCAGATGCCTCCTCTGAAGTATTTTACGAGCAAGGGAGTGGGGACTGAAGACGAGGACGAACGATTTGAAAAGGTCTCTTCCGCCCTCGATCTCATCAATCAGCCCGGCGTCTCGATGGAGGGATACGTGCTGAGATGCCACTACCGCAGTAAGAGCGAGTCGCTGATCGCCTATTCACAGCGCTACTATCCCGATATGCTGACCTTCCCCTCCGTCCTGTCCTACGGCAGAGAGGTGGGCTTGCGCGACGTTTACATATCGGACGGCGTCGGCGTGAAAGGGGTCAACGAGAAGGAGGCGGCGGCAGTCGTCCGCGTCCTTGAAAGACACCTCGAGGAGACTCCCGACGCGACGGTAGGGGTAATGACCTTCGGCGTACAGCAGGCGGACTATATCACCTCGCTGATCGCCTCGACGGGGGATCTCGCCGACCGCTTGAGAAAGCAGTACGGTGAGGACGGCTTCTTTGTGAAACCCATCGGACAGCTCCAAGGCCGCGAGACGGATCACGTGATCATGTCGATGACCTACTCCAAGAATGAGCGGGGCAGTTTCTACAGCTTTGGCGATCTCGATCGCGGCGATTGCGGTGAGAACGTCTTTAACGTGGCGGCTTCACGCGCGCGAAATATGATGACGGTCATCCATTCCTATACGGCGGAGGATATCTCGATAAGCGGCAAGCAGGCGGCGAAGTATCTCTCGGACTTCCTGCGTATCGTCAGGGAGCACTCGGGACCCGAGGGGGAGGAAGGAGTGATCCGTTCCGCCCTTGACAGCGCCAAGGCAAATCCCTTCGTCCTAGACGTCAAGCGCTATCTCGAGGAGAGTTGCGGAGTCGATCCCTCGCGCATCGTTCTGAACTACGGCGTCACCGAAAAGTCGCTACGTATCCCTATCGCGATCCTCGATGAGAAGGGAGAGAAGGCTGTCGTCGCGATCTTTGCGGAGGACGCTCCCATCGTGGCGAATAAGGAGGTCTCCTACGTGGACTATGCGATCCGCTATCGCGAGTCGATGAGACGTGACAGAGGGTGGAGAGATTGCGTCCGCATCTTTATCAACGACTGGATGCACGGCGAAAAAGAGAAAGAAAATTTGAAAAAATTCATTCAAGATAAACTATAATAAAAAAAGGAGAGTATTACTATGAGTGAAATGCGTTCGAGAATCATACTGCAGAGCGACAAGGACAGGGGCGTGACCCCCTACGATCGCAAGAAGGACGAGGCGTGGAATCAGTACGTCGAGACCGCGCAGAAACGTGGCGAGGAGGATACCATCACCCAGTTCCGTTTCTTTATCTTTGTGCTGCGTTGCTATATGTCGATGGTCAAGGAGTACGTCAGCGCGACCAAGGATCTCGTCAATGAGATCAATGATATCTCGGAGGAGGTCAATTCCCTCGTGGAGATGGACCTCCAGTCCACCGAGAGATTTACCTACAATATCGAGAAGTATCCGAGATTTATGCGCGGCTTCGTGATGCGCAGAAGGGCAAAGAGATATTATAGAGATAAGCTCGAGATCCTCCGCACCAAGATCGCGATCGCGACGGGCAGTATCAGCAACGTCCCCGCCGTCATGAAAGAGGTCATCACGGGTATGAACTCCATGATGACGGGTATGACGAAGTCTCTCAAGATGATCCCCACTACGGGCGGCAAAAAGAACGCGAGCTTCCTTCCCCCCGAGATCACCGCAGAGATCGAAAAGAGGAGAAACGGCGGTAACGGCGGCAACGGCGGATCGGGGAGCAATTCTCCCGCAGGCGGCGCGTCCGCAGGATCGGAAGGCGCGGGCAGTGCTCCCGCGAGCGGCGCAGGATCCTCGTCGAGCGGCGACCAGTGGGGCGACGATATCCTTTGATACGCGGACGCTCCTCGGAGCGATATAGGAGGTAACTATGTCTGATACGATGAAAAGAAATCTCGGCGGCGCACCCACAAAGGCGCCCGCTGATCCCAAAAAGATGGTGGAGGAGCTCTGGAAAGAGTATAACGATATCGCCCTGCGTATCCGCGATAAGAAGGATCAGCTCGCGAAACCCGAGAACGCTCTCGATCTCCCGCAGATCAAGTCCACGATCAGCACTCTCTATCTGCGCGCGGCGAGTATCTGTCTCTCCTTCCTCGACCTCGCGAGAGAGGACAAGTGGGTGGAGAGTCGGCTGATCGAGCTCGGTGGCAAGAGCAATTTCCTCGAGATCCTCTCGAAGCGCACCGATCTCTATTTCCAGAATGCAAAGAAGTACGGCTCGAGCATCAAGAGCGGCACCCCGACGACCACGCTGGACGATATCAAGGGACAGGAGGACGTCAAGGACGTCGTGCGCTCCTTTGTCTATCTCGCAAAGCATCCCTCCCTCTTTGAGACCTATAAGATACAGGGCGGTTTGGGACTCATGATGTACGGCGCGCCGGGTACAGGTAAGACGATGTTTGCAGAGGCGATCGCGAACGCGATGCAACTCCCTCTCTTTGTGATCACACCCGCCGATCTCTTCAAGTCCTACGTCGGCGCATCCGAGCAGGCGGTCCGTCAGATCTTTGACGATATCAGTGCCTTTGCGGACGGCGCGATCCTCTTTGTGGACGAGTGCGAATCCATCTTTTCCCGCCGCGATAAGGACACCAAGGACTACAAGTCGGCAGTCACCAGCGAGCTCCTGCAACGTATGAACGGGCAGGGAGTGGACGGCAGCCGCCGTATCATGATCGCGGCGACGAACTGCCCTTGGGATATCGACCCCGCCTATCTGCGCTATAAGCGTTTCTCCCACATGGTACATATCACCCCGCCCGACGGCGCGGCGATCGAGAGTATCGTGCGCTCCAAGCTGAAGGGGGTCCCCGCCGAGGACGGTCTCGCGGAGTTTATCATCGACAGTCTGGATAAAAAGACTCGTGCCGCCAAGGGGAGCGAGCGCTTCTACTGCTCGGCGGCTGACGTCTGCGGTATCGTGGAGAATGCCTGCCGTATGGCGGTCGAGGAGATGGTCAAGCAGGACGACGGATCGGACAATCCGAGCGTGGTCAAAGTCTCCAAGGAGATGGTGCGCAAGGCTATCGAGAACTTTAAGCCCATCATCACCGAGGAGTATATGCAGCGCTATAATAACTTTAAGCCGGGAGACGACGAGAGATGATCGCGCGTGGCGCCCCACGCAAAGATCTTCTCTGCGCGAAAGGATTTTACCTTAGCTAAACAAGATTCTTTGCGCGAAAGGCGCTGCCTTTCGGCAGGTAAAAGGGAAGTATAAAAGCAATAAAAAAGCAACGGGATCCCGCTGCTTTTTTGTCTGTATCTTGTATCTATTATTTCGAGAAGAGCAGGGCGTCCAAGCTCCCGTTCGCGAGATAGGCGCGGTAAACGTAGCCGCCGCCCGCATGCAGGGAGAGGATATTGTATCCTTCGGCGTCGGGGGTATTCTCCTTGACGGTCGCTAATCTGATATAGGTCAGATAGATGTCCTTCTGCTCGTTGTAAAGGGTCAGGTCGTTCACGTGATCGTGTCCGAAAAAGACTGCCTCTGCGCCGTTCTCGGTCAAGGCTCCGTAGAGGTCGCCGTCGGTGTAGGGCGGACAATGTATCTTGTCTCGGAGATCTCCGTCTACGTGTTTCCAGCCATCTGCGATCGCTTGATCGGTAAAGCTCCAGTCGAGCACCTCGCCGTACTCGATCTCGCCGGGGAGAGAGATCGCCGCGGCGAAGTCTTGGAGTGGCTTGTGGATCACGCACATATGGGTGAGAGTGCCGCCGTTTTTCGCTTTCATCGCGCTGTAGGTCTCCTTATACCAGTCCACCTGCGCGGCGGAGATCGCGGTGTCAGCCTTCTTGGTGACGCCCCATTTCTCGTACTCCTCTTTCTCCATCAGTTTACTGCCGTTGTCCAGCATAAAGAAGGCGTCCTTGATGTATCCGTCCGAGCCGAGGATGGAGACTACGTAGTTGCCGTATCCATCTACCGTCCTGCCGTCCGCAGTCACCTTGGTATCGCTCTCCATCAAGCACCATTGAGACTCGCTCCAATAGCGCACGACCTCATCGCGATGGGTCATCAGGGCGGGGCGATCCCCCTCGTGATTACCGAGGACGGGCGCCCAATATACCTCGAACTTATCCATTAAAGTTCGGAACTGCTCCACGCGGACGCGGTCGTTGAGGCCGTTCAGAGTGTCGCCGCCGAGGATGATGAGATCGGGCTTTTCGCTACTGATCCATTCCACCATACGTTCGATGGTCTCGCGGGTGGGATCCTTTCTCTCGCAGAGGTGATTATCGGTCATAAAGAGAATGCGGAAGTCTTCGTCCGAGATCACGCCGTCCTTGACCTTCGCGAGGGCGGGAGAGCCGCTCTTATTCAGCGGGTCGCCTGCGGAGAGCAAGACGACGTCTCCCTTGATGGGACGGATGTCGGAGAGGTCGTAGTCGAATGGCACTTGATAAAAGACGATCGCGCATACCACGATGGCGACGATGAGTACGCCGAGTACGATGACTGCTGCGAGTTTTGCTTTTGACATAGTTATCTCCTTTTCTTTGGTCGATAGAGGCTGATGCAGCTTGATCGTTGTAATGAGCGAAAATCTTGTTGGAGCGATATATTCAGCTCCGCGGGACGCCGAGCTTCTCACTTAGCGAGAAATATCGATCTGATTTGCTTTTTTATCACGGCTGAAGCCTTTTTATCAGGTAGGGTAAAGCGCTCTCAAAGGCAACGCCGTACCAGTGCTCCTCTCTGTCGGGGAGGGTCTCGCGGATCGCGCGGACGGTGAAGTCCACCGCAAGGTCTGCGGCGTCCTCGAGGGAGAGACCGCGGAGCAGTCCGCCCGAGAATGTGGAAGCATATAAGTCTCCCGTGCCGTGGAAGGAGCCGCTGACGCGCTCCTCGAAGTAGTAATGCACGCTGTCCTTCGTCTTATTGTACGCCGCGACTCCGAGCTTGTCTCTGTCAAAGCTGACCCCCGTCAGGACGACGTCGCCGCCGCTGAGGCCTGAGAGTCTGCGCACTAAGCTCTCGACGTAAGGCATATCGTAGCCTTCTGCGAGATAGGGCTCCTTGAGGAGATACGCCGCCTCCGTCATATTGGGGAGGATCACGTTCGCGCCCCTCAAAAAGAGCGCCATTTCCGACGCGAACTCCTCGTCAAAGCCGTGATAGAGTTTGCCGTTATCTCCCATCACGGGATCCACGATAAAGAGGGCGTCCGACTTTGCGTTATTCTTGACGATCTCCTTGATGTATTCGAGCTGTTTCTTACTGCCGATGTAGCCCGTATAGACGGCGTCGAAGGTGATATGCTCCTTCGCCCAGTGAGCGCTGATCAGAGGAATGTCCTCCGTCAGATCGCGAAAGGTAAACCCCGTAAACCCTCCCGTATGGGTGGATAATACCGCCGAGGGGAGTATCGCCGTCTCGATCCCCATCGCCGAGAGCACGGGGAGAGCCACGGTCAGCGAACATTGACCGAAGCAGGATATGTCTTGGATGCTAAGGAGTTTCGGGTTCTTCATCGCGCGGATAGTTATTCGGGATCGGCAGGTGCGATCACCTCTCCCGTGAGGGTGATCTTTGCGCTGTCGAGATAGCAGGTACCCGACTTTGCCCTTGCCGTGACGTCAAAGCTCGCGCTCTCGACGTAGGGCAGGGTGATCGTCGTCGCCGTCGTGTAGATCTCGCTGTCTCCGTAGTGGAGGAGGTAACGATCGGCGTTTTCCACGCTCTCCCACGAGAAGGTGACGTTTTCCTCTCCCTTGACTGCGGTGGGGGCGGGAGCGGCGAGCTCGAGATAGGTCACGTAGCTTGTCATCGCCTCGTTGCTGTCGGAGAAATACTTGTTATTGCTCATCGCGGTAACCTTGATGATGTGGACGCCGCCCGTGGCGACTTTGTCCGTGATGTCGGTCTTGACCTCGGTGGTCTCACCCTTGTCACCGTGTACGGAATAGGCGTACTTGTCGGCGTGGTTGATATAGGGCACGACGAGATAGACTCTGTCGTCCTCCTTGACGACCGAAGGAATGGGGGTGTCGAGCTTCGCGGAGAACTCAAAGGAGATGCTCTTGGGATTGCTGTCCGTGTAGTGCTCGTCATTTGAGCTGACAAAGAGCGAGATGGTCTGCTCACCGGGGATCAGGTTGTCCGAGTCGATGAGAATGACCGTCGTCCCCGGGGTGACGGGTACGGTGGATACCTCGCCGCCATTCAAGTTATACTTGATCTCCTTCGCGCCGATGACCTCGGAGACGTAACACTTAAAGTCGCCGTTCTCCTCGAGGACATAGATCTCGTCGGGGGTGGCGAGCTGGCTGACGTGGTAGTATTCGCCGACGTTTACGGTCTCCTTGACTTTGCCCACTTCGTCATAGACGACGGGTTGATTGCCTTCCACGCCGAGAATGCGCTCGACGGAGCCGTCGGAGAGGGTGATCTCCTTGCCGCCTTGGATGGTATCCGCGTTTCCAGTCAGGGAGAGGACGGAGAGATCGGAGAGGTAGATCGTGGTCATCGCATCACCGTAGAGGGTGATGCGCGGGGAGTTTATGGAGACGCTGCTTGCGCCGTAGATAGATCCGTTCAGATAGAAGGAGGCGGCGCTGATATCCGCGCTCGTGATCTTGAGATCGGCGAGGATAGAGAGATCTCCCGTGCCGCTTGCCTTAAAGTTATTCGCGACGATCTCTCCGCCGTAGGTGTACTCGCCCTTGGTCTTGTATCCGAGGGAGACTGCCTTTTCGACGGGCAGAGTAAAGTCGCCGTTGACCGTCAAGGTGTATTCGTTCATATCGAAATCCACGCTCCTCGAGAGCACGAGGTCGCCGTCCACCGTCACGTCGCTCTTAAAGACGAGGGTGGTGATATGATCCTTCTCGAGCGCCTCGCGGAGAGCCTCCTCCGAGCGGATAAAGGAGAGATGATAGGTCGCGACGAAGTGACCGACAGTCACACCGACGGCGACGAGGACGAGGGCGATCGCGATGATGAAGAAGCGCAAGTGACGCTTAAAGAAAGCGGCGAAGCGCCCCTTCTTTTTGCCGCCCTCTTGAGTCTCCTCCTCGTGAGCGGACTCTGTGGCAGGGGTCTCCTCGGGCGCCGCGCTATCCTCGCTCGGCTCTCCCTCCGTGAGACGGATCTCCTCCTGTCCATCCGCCGCCATGACGACGTCGGGGTCGATGCCTTCCTTGCGGGGGAGGGAGGACTCGGAGGTGAGCAGACGATCCATCAAGGTATATCCCTTCTCAACGAAGATGCCGGTGGATGCCGCCGTCTCCTCGTTGTAGGTCGTGATACCGCTCTCGATCTCGGCGTCGCTCTTATAGATCATATAAGGAATGGGGTCCGCAGAATGGGTGCGCGTCGCGATGGGGGTGGGATGATCGGGGCAGACGAGGACGTGATAGTGCTCGCCGCTCTCCTTGAGATATTGCAGGACGGGTCCCACGATATCGCTGTCTATCTTTTCGATCGAGGTGATCTTGTCCTCGATGCTCCCTTGGTGCCCCGACTCGTCGGGCGCCTCGACGTGGATATAGACGTAATCCACGCGCGAGAGGGCGTCGATCGCGGCTCTCCCCTTGGCGGCAAAGTCGGTATGCACGTTGCCTGTCGCACCCTTGACCTCGATGACCTCCATACCTGCGCCTTTACCGATCCCTTTTATGAGATCCACAGCGCTGATGACGGCGCCTTTGATGCCGTACTTTTGCGTAAAGTCGGGGAGGGAGGGCTTGGTGCCTTCGCCCCAGAACCAAACGGAGTTCGCGGGATTTTTGCCCTCGGCGATGCGCTTTTTATTGATAGGATGATCCTTGAGCAGGTCGTAGGACTTGATCATCAGCTCGGAGAAAAGTTCTCCGAGAGGACCCGAAGGCAGATGCCTCTTGATAGGCTTGCCTGTGATGTCGTGGGGAGGGGTCAGGTCGGTGCCGACGCTTGCGTCGTGTACGATCAGACAATGACGATAACTGATGCCGGGATGGAAGGAGATGCGGTCGGTGCCGAGATGCTCCTCGATGTACTCGATGAGCTCCTTTGACTCCTCGCTGCTGATCTCGCCCGCGCTGTAGTCGATCATCTTTTTGTCCGCATAGATTTCCTCATCGGAGAGGGTGACGAGATTGCACCTCACGGCGATATCGGTGTCCTCGAGGGTGAGTCCCATGCTGAGCGCTTCCAGGGGAGAGCGTCCCGAATAGGAGACCGCAGGATCGTAGCCCATGACTGCGAGATTCGCGGTATCGCTACCGGGCTTCATGCCGTCGGGGACTGTCTTTGCGAGTCCGAGCTCACTTTTCGGCGCGAGGGAGTCGATATGCTCCTTCTTTGCTACCATCAAGGGTGTCTTGCCGCCCAGATCGGGGATCGGGGTGTCTGCCATGCCGTCGCCTAAAAAAACGATATATTTCATATATTCACCTCGGGGATATTATATAGCGTTCGCGCGAGGCTGTCAACGAATTCATTTTTGCCCAATTGACTAAGAATGTCGTTTGGTTTATAATATTGGTATGAAAAGACGCCTTTGGTTGATACTTATATTGATTTCGGCGATGCTTGTCCTCACTCTCCTTGTCGCGTGTAGCGGGGAGAAGAGCCCCGTTAAGCTCACCGTCACCGAGCCTCCCGCGAGCACAAAGGTCGTGCAGGGCGGCGATCCCGACTTTACGGGCGGTGTGGTCACGGTGGAGTACGAGGACGGCACGACGAAGGATCTCGAGATGAGCGAGCTGGAGTATCGCGGGCTCAACAATGCGGAGCTCGGTCAGCAGACCGTCGCCTTGATCTATACCGAGGCGGGTAAGACGGTCTCTGCTACTGTCGATCTCACCGTGGTCTCACCAAAGGTGACCGCGCTGAAATTGCAGACGGATACGGTAAAGAAAGAGTACATCGAGGGGGAAACTTTCGATAAG
This sequence comes from uncultured Clostridia bacterium, assembly GCA_946625545.1. Taxonomy (GTDB): domain Bacteria; phylum Bacillota; class Clostridia; order Christensenellales; family CAG-1252; genus CAG-1252. Next base: position 15,229 of record CAMOTC010000010.1, read on the forward strand.
CGCGGACTCGTCGTGATTGCGGCATTCCAGACGGGCGAGGAGCGCGAGGTGGAGGCGTACGAGATCTCCCCTCTCACGATGACCCCTTCTACGACGGCGGTGACGGTCACCTACCGCAGTGTGACGGCGACTATCCCGGTGAGCGTGGAGGCGCACGCGGTAGTTTCTGCGGTGATCACTTCTCAGCCGACAAAGAGGGAGTACTTCGTCGGAGAGACCTTCCTCTCCGCGGGACTCCAGATGAAGGTCACGAATAACGACGGCACGGTGGAGGTCTTTTCCGCCGATCAGCTCAAATACTATCACGGCGAAAGCAGTATCTTGTATTACGGCGCTTGGACGAAGGGTGACGACACCATTCGCGTCGTCGCGGACGCTCTCTACGGCAGCGTCGAGGCGATGATCAAGGTCACGGTGAAGGAGGTCCTCCCCACCCGCGTCACGCTCCTTGCTCCCACGTCGAGTGAGGACGCCTTGATCTTTGCGGCGGGGGACCCCTTCGACTTTTACGATCCCGATCTCGTCAGCATCAGGATAGACTATAATGACGGCACTCATCGCGTCGTCGAGGGCTCTACCGATTACTTTGACTACGACACCGATACCCCGATCTCCTCTCTGGATACCTTCGTCACGATCCGCTCCGCTGAGGATCCCTCGCTGACGTTGAACATCCCCATCGTCGTCGTGGAAGGGGTGGAAGTATCCGTTCTCCCGACCAAGACGAGCTATACCTTCGAGGACGGCGTCGATCTCTCGGGACTCGAGCTCCTCGTCACCTTGGCGGGCGGCGGCACGCGCACGGTCGCTTATAGCGACACGAGCCGTATCTATCCCAATATTACGACCGTCGGAGGTGAAATCGACGAGATCACGGTGCGGTATCTCGGCTTTCGCGTGGCATTTGCGGTGACTTACTCCGAGTCGTCCGATCCCGATCCCGAGGAGAGCGAGGGCGGCGAGGACTAATCGAGAGAAAGGTTTGACTTTCGAGGCAAAATAGGATATACTGATACAGTCATAGGGAGTAGTGGGCGTCCTTCGGGATGCGGCGACGTCAACAGCACTGCCGCGAGAGCGGCTGGCTAACCTTAAACCGCGAGACTTTGGCGAAATTATCTTTGCGTAATTTCTCCGAGGTCTTTTTTAATGGCTTCGGAAATGGAGGAAATATGATATTGTCTATGGTAATGGGATCCGCAGGTGAGATCGTACTCGCCGTGGCGCTGCTCGCGCTCGGTATCGTGATGATCGTCAAAGGCGGCGACTGGTTTGTCGATGCAGCGTCCTGGACGGCGGAGATCATGGGCGTCTCCCCTCTCCTCGTCGGTGCGACGGTGGTCTCTGTCGCGACGACTCTCCCCGAGCTCATCGTCTCGGTCATCGCTACGGCGCGCGGGTCGGTGGAGATCGCGGTCGGCAACGCCGTAGGCAGCGTGGTCGCGAACCTCGGACTCATTATGGCGATCTCCCTCTTCTTTATGCCCGGCAAGGTGGATCGCAAACAGTACGCCTTTAAGTCGGTCATGCTGATCGTTGCGGCGCTGAACTTATTCCTCGTCGGTTTTTTCGGAGAGGTAAAGGACGGCAACCACGTGATGAGCGTCGTGACGGGGATCTTGCTCCTCGAGCTCTTTCTCCTCTTTATCGGTGAAAACGTCGTCTCCGCAGTCAAGATGATGCGCGAGCCCGTCGTGAATGCTCTCTCTCCCGAGAGTAAGGGGGAGAACGTCGCGATGGATGCTGTTGCGGAAGCAGATGGCGCGGATGATGCCGGCGCCGAGAACGAACCCGTTAAGAAGGATAAAAGAAGCGTTATCATCAATATTTTGAAATTTGTCGGCGGTGCGGTGGGTATCATCGGCGGCGCCGATCTCCTCGTTACCTACGGTCAGAAACTCGCCCTCTCGGCGGGCGTCCCCGAAGGGGTCATCGCGGTCACACTCGTCGCGATCGGGACCTCTCTCCCCGAGCTCGTCACCACGATCACCGCGATCATAAAGAAAAAGTCGGCGATCTCGGTCGGCAATATCATCGGGGCGAATATCCTCGACCTCACGATGATCCTCCCGATCTGCGCGATGGTGTCGGGCGGCGCTCTCGTCTTCCCCGCGCAGTCGATCAATCTCGATCTCCCGTTCAGCCTCGGCTTGTCGGCGATCGCGGTCGTTCCCATGCTCTTTACCAAAAAATTTCAGAGGTGGCAGGGCATCGCGCTCCTTTTGGTGTATGCGGCGTATCTGACCCTCCGTATCCTCTTTACTTGATCGACGATCGCATAGGCTCGTTATGAAGAAACCTCTCCCCAAACTCCTATCCCTATTTTTGAGTTTCTTGAAAATAGGCGCCTTCACCTTTGGCGGCGGATACGCGATGATCGCTCTCCTCGAGAACGAATTTGTTTCGCGCAAGAAGTGGCTGGATAAGGACGAGTTTCTCGATATGCTCGGGATCGGGGAGTCCACGCCGGGACCCATCGCGGTCAATATGGCGACCTTTATCGGCTATCGGGTGGCAGGTGTGCTCGGGGCGCTCCTTGCGACGCTCGCGGTCTGTCTCCCCGCCTTCACGATCATCTTTATCATCTCGCTTTTCTTTGATAAATTCCTTTCGCTGACCTACGTCGGATACGCTTTCCGCGGCGTGCAGATCTGTGTGGTGTACCTGATCGGCTCCGCGGGCGTCAAGGTGGTCAAGGGAATGGAGAAAAATCTCTTCTCCGTCCTTGTGACGAGCGCAGTCTTTATCGCATTTATCCTGTTATCGCTGTTCTCGGTCACTTTCTCCACGATCTTTTATATCCTGATCGCGGGCGTCTTGGGCTTGACGCTCTACTTTATCGGGCGTATTCGCGGAAAGGACGCGTCGGAGAAGGCGCTCTCCGCGCCCGCACCGCAGTCTGACGAGGGGGAGAGCGAGGAGAAGGAGAAAGAAGCGGACGAAAAGGAGGGCGGAGAATGATCTACTTGACCCTCTTTCTCGTGTTTCTCGAGATCGGCGCAGTCTCCTTCGGCGGAGGCTATGGGATGATCCCCATGATGCGCGACGCCTGTCTTTCGCACGGCTTCTTAACGGAAGAGCAGTTTATGGACTTTATTGCGGTCGCGGAGTCCACCCCGGGACCTATCGCGATCAATATGGCGACCTTTATCGGCTCCTCGCAAGGGGGTTTCCTCGGCGCCTTCCTCGCGACGCTCGGGGTGATCCTGCCCGCTTTCCTCATTATTCTCCTGATCGCCGCGATATTGCGTAATCTCCTGAAGTACAAGGGGGTGCAGGGCTTCCTCTCGGGAGTCAGACCCGCTGTCGCCGCCTTGATCCTCGCGACGGCTGTTGTGATGGGGCTTCGCTCGATATTCGGCATCGGGAGCGTCTCGGATAGCTTTGACTTTAATTATAAGGGCTTGATCATTCTTGCGGTGCTCGTCGGAGTATCCCTCGGGAGCAAATATCTCTTGAAAAAGAAAGCCTCTCCCATCGTCTTGATCCTCCTGTCCGCAGGTCTCGGAATGCTCCTATACGGCGCGTTCTGATCAAAAGAGCATTTTTCGCCGCCGCTCGGCGACTTTTTTTTAACTTTTTTTCTCCAAAGTGTTGACGAAATTTCGAATCGAGCGTATAATGATAACAGTTGAACAGATATTCAACCGTTCAACCTTGGAGGATAGTATGAAAGCAGTGGAAAAAGACGTATGTGAGAGTGACGTCGTACACGAGAGCGTCGTAGAGAGGGTGCGTGCCGCGCTCCCCGACGAGGACACCCTTGCGGACGTGGCGGAGCTCTTTAAGGTATTCGGGGACAGCACGAGGACGAGGATCCTCTCCGCGCTCTTTGAGTCGGAGATGTGCGTGTGCGATATCGCGAGTCTCCTGTCTATGACCAAGTCTGCGGTCTCGCACCAACTGCGCATTCTGCGCCAGACCAAGGTCGTGAAGTTCCGCAAGCAGGGAAAAGAGGTCTATTACTCGCTGGACGACGACCATATTTCGCGCATCTACAAGATGGCGCTCGAACATTTATCGGAGGAGAAATGATATGAAGAAAGTATATGAAATGACCGACCTGTGCTGTGCTTCCTGTGCCGCTGAGATTGAAGGTGACGTCAGGAAGATCGAGGGCATCGCGCTCTGCAACGTAAATTTCATTATGCAAAAGATGACTCTCGAGATCGCGGAAGGCGCGGATGAGGCTAAGGTCATTAAGGCACTTTGTAAAGCGGTGCGCCGCGTCGAGCCCGACTGCGACCTCGTGGAAGTAAAAGGATGAAAAGGGAGAAAAAGCAACTTTTACGCATCGTCGTGGCGTTTGCGCTCTTTGCCGTCGCGATGATCCTATATAAGCTCACCCCCTTGCGCTCGATTGCCGAGGTGGGGGAAGGGTGGAATGTCGGCGACTATCGCTTTTATCTCTACGCCTTGCCCTTTATCGCCTCCTACGTGATCGCCGGCTACGACGTCATCCGAAAGGCGGTGAGAAATCTCCTCTCGGGGAGACTGCTCGACGAGAACTTCCTGATGGTGGTAGCGACGTTCGGCGCCATCGCGCTCCTCGATCTCCCCGAGGCGTGCGGCGTGATGATCTTTTATCAGGTCGGCGAGCTCTTTCAGCGCTACGCCGTGGGAAAGTCGCGTCGTTCCATCGCAGCTCTGATGGATATCCGTCCCGATATCGCGAGAGTCCTGCGGAGTGGGGAGGAGGTCGTGGTCTCTCCCGAAGAGGTGGAGATCGGCGAGACGCTCCTGCTCCGTGCGGGTGAGCGCGTCCCTGTAGATGCTGTTCTCCTATCGGAGGAGGGGACCTTTGATACCTCCTCTTTGACGGGGGAATCTCTCCCTCGTACGAGCGTGAGCGGCGAGGAAGTGCTCAGCGGCTCCATCAATCTCGGCGGCGAGGTGCGCCTCTCCGCGAGTCAAAAATATGAAAACTCCACCGTGCGCAAGATCCTCGATCTCGTGGAGAATGCAACGGCAAAAAAGGCAAAATCAGAAAACTTTATCACGAGATTTGCTCGCTACTATACCCCGATCGTCGTGATCGCGGCGCTCCTGATCGCGCTGATCCCGCCCATCTTTACGAGTGAGTGGGGAGAATGGATCAAGAGGGCGCTCACCTTCCTCGTGGTATCCTGCCCCTGTGCGCTCGTGATCTCGGTGCCGCTCTCATTCTTTGGCGGGATCGGCGGCGCGTCCAAGAAGGGGATCCTCGTGAAGGGCGGCTCCGCCCTCGAGCGTCTCGCGGAGGCGGACGGCTTCCTCTTTGATAAGACGGGGACCATCACCGAAGGGCGCTTCTCCGTCGTGGAGGTGTATCCCTCGGAGCGTGCGGAGGAGATCCTCGCCGCGGCGTATATCGCGGAGGGAGCGTCCAATCATCCCATCGCGAGGTGCGTCTCTCGGTATGCCCCTCGGGTGGATCGAGAGGGCTACGAGGTCAGGGAGATCGCGGGACGCGGCGTCGTAGCAAGGAAGGGCGAGGAGATGATCCTCGTCGGGAATGCTCGATTGCTCAAAGAGGAAAAGGTGACCTTTGAAGAGCGCGAGAGCGCAGGTAGCGTGCTGTATGTCGTGCGAAACGGCGTCTATCTCGGCTCCGTCACCGTTGCGGACACGCCGAAGTCAAACGCGCGTGAGGTCATTGCCTCGCTCAAAGGGGAAGGGTGTCGTACCATCATGCTGACGGGGGATAGAGAGTTTGCCGCCGCAGCTGTCGCCGCCGAGGTCGGTGTGGACGAGTACGTATCCGAACTCCTCCCGCAGGATAAAGCCGCGTGGGTGGAAAGGTATATGAAGGAAAGGGGCGGAAAGGGGTCGGTCTGCTTTATCGGAGACGGTATCAACGACGCTCCCGTCCTGGCGACGGCTGACGTCGGGGTCTCGATGGGGGGCGTTGGCTCGGATGCGGCGATCGAAGCCTCCGACGTCGTCCTGATGAAAGATGATCTCTCCTCTATCATCGAGGGTAGGCGGATCGCGAGAAAGACCACCCGCATCGTGCGCGAGAATATCGTCGTCGCGCTCGGAGTGAAGGTGCTCGTCCTCCTCCTGACCGCACTCGGCGTGACGAGCGCCTTTGCGATGTGGCTGGCTGTCTTTGCCGACGTCGGCGTCGCGATGCTCGCGATACTGAATGCGATGCGTACCCTGCGCTGATGTGCGGATAATTCGGTAGATCTTTATAATTACAGCGCCTTATCACTTTCGAGAGGGCGCTGTATTATTCTATAATTACAATAATCAACAAGTATAATAATATTTTTCTATTCCCATTCCTTCTCGATCGTGCCTTCCACCTCGAGATCGATCACGTCGATCGTCATGCGCACGTCCTCGAAATAGGTATCCTCCGAGTAGGTGTAACGGATAAAAGGTTCGCCGCTCCCGACCTGATTGTTGACGTAGATCGCGGTGTACTCCTTGCCGTCTAGACCGGATACTTTCTCGAGGACGTAGGTGCCTGTACTCTTCAGTGCGACGGTCTTTGCGATGAGACCCTCTCCCTTCAGGATGATCTCTCCGCTCTCGCGATAGTGATCGCAGATCTCTTTCAGCGCCTCGCTCTCGATGTCGAGTCCGTCTATCTCGAGGAGATACCACTCTTTCAGGGCGCGTATGACTCCGAGGAGGTCGTCTTTCTCTACTCCGGGCGCGATGTCGGTAAAGTACATCGGGGCGTAGTCGAGATAGGCATAGTCGGCGAGATCGATGCCGCCGTTCTCGAGAAGTGTAGTCGCGATGGCGACGAGCAGCTCGCTCACGGGGATATAGAGGGCGTAACTGCCGTCAGGAGAGAAGGTGATGGTCGCATTTTTTGCGTCCACGTACTTTATAAGTTCCGTCCCGCCGAGCGTTAAATAAGTCAGGGTGAAGACCTTTGTCTCCTTAAAGTGCTCTCCCTTTCTCGTCGGCTGTGTGTCGTAATGCGGGACGTATCCCTTTATCGAGTCAAAGTAGCGCTCTGTGACGGCGCGGAAGGATGTAGCGGAGGATATCGAGGAGCGCGCCGCATCTTTTCCCTCTATCGAGGCATATAAGCGATCGAGCTGTGCGCACCTGATCTCCTTGTAGCGAGTCAGAGCGCTGTTCTCTGCGAGTCCGAGGGCGGTGAGTTTCGTCTGCAAGCATTCTGCGATCAGGGCGTGTCCCTCGCTGCGGGTGTGGATGCCGTCGTCGCAGAAGTAGCTCCTCCAGCGCGTATAGTCGCTGCGATAGACCTCCTCAAAGGCGGAGTAAACGTCCACGAGTTCAAAGGGGGCGATCTCCTTTCCCGATGCGTCTACCTCCGTGTGCTCTTCGAGGTAGTCTGTCAGGATGCGGTTGATGGATACGATCATTTTATCCATCAATTCGTGATAATCCTGCGGTTCTACCCCTCTCTGCGAGAGCTGTGCCGCCGTGCGCGCGCTGATCAGCGGGCAGTCCTCGCCCGCGGGATTATACAAGGTTTGGATGATGATAACGGCGTTTGGATTCAGTTCGCGGATCCTCGCGAATATCTTCTCGAGATTTTCTTTCGCCACGATCTGCCTCGCGGCGATGAGATCGTAGTTGTCCTCTGCGAGACGGAGAAACATTTCCCTGTGATTGGAGTTCAGAAAGTCGTTGCCGAGAATGGAGATATGGATGATGTCGGCGGTGGAGAGCAGGGTCTTGACGCGGTTTACGCCGTCGTCCTCCCGCATGACGAATGCCGCGAGGTCGCTCGAGGTGTAGCCCGTGACTGCGCGATCGTAAAATTCATAGCCGTTGATATTCCCGACGACGCCGTAGAAAGCGTAGTTTTCCCTTTCGGAGAGGGGAGAGGGTCCAGCGAGTCCTTCGCCGATGGAGTCCCCGAGATAGAGAATGAGCTTTTTCTCCTCGTGGGGCTCGGGATCTAAGGTCGGATCATACTCCTCCGAGGTCGGATCGGTGATCGTGCCGGAGTTCGCGGGGACGGCGTCTCTATCCGAGCAGGCGAAAAGCCCCGCGAGCAGCAGGGTCAGCACGCACAATATGACGAAGGGGAGGATACGCTTCATAGTTACCTCTTGAGTCTTTATTTTATAATTATATCCTAAATCCTTTTTTTTACGCAAGTGGCGCGAAAAATCCCGCGATCTCCCATCGTTTGCAAAAAAGGGGTATTGACAAAAGCGGTGCTTTCAATTATAATTTTGATAGACAGACTATCAAAAATTCGGAATGTTTCTCCGAGTCCCCGAGAGAATCGTAGGAAATGAGATCTATGATCTCATAACGATCCGCGCAGTCCGGGCGCGGCAAGAATATAAAAGGAGGGAAATGCCATCGGACGGGTATTTCACAGCGATATGAAGAGACTCACCAAAAAGCAAATGATCATATTCTCGATCGGACAGCTCGGCTGGTCCATGCTCAGCGGTATCATCAATGCCTGGCTCGTAACTTTTTACCTGCCCACGCAGAAGGATATCACCGAGCTCAATGCAACGCAGTTTATAAAGCCCGGTCTCGTGATCCTCGGATTTTTGACCATTCTCGGCCTTATCACAGCGCTCAGCAGGATCTTTGACGCCGTGACCGATCCCCTGATCGCCAATCTATCCGACCGCAGTCGTAATAAGAGAGGCAGACGTATCCCCTTCATGCAGTACGCCGCGATCCCCCTCTCTGTGGTCACGGTGCTCCTATTCTGCGCCCCCGTCAACGAAATCAGCGGCATCAACGTCGCTTGGATCTCGGTCTTTATCGTGCTCTTCTATCTCTTTATGACGATGTACTGCACGCCGTATAACGCCTTGATCTCGGAGTTCGGCAAGACGCAGGAGGACAGGATGTTTATCTCGACGGCGATCTCGCTGACCTTCTTTGCGGGTACCCTCCTCGCCTATACGCCCTTTGTGTTTGCCGGGGTATTGAGAGGTGCAGGTCTGAGCTTCAGCTGGAGCTATCGCGCCTGCTTTATCGCACTCGCGGTCATCGCTTGCGTGGCGATGCTACTCCCGACCTTCCTTCTCAAAGAGAAGGACTTTGTGGACACCGAGCCCTCGAACCAAAATATGTTCAAGTCGCTCGCCTCTACCTTTAAGAATAAGGACTTCCGCGTCTTCGTGGGCTCGGATATCATGTATTGGGTGGGCTTGACCCTCTTCCAGACGGGCTTGCCTTTCTTTGTCAAAGTCTCTATGAATATCGACGAGAGCTACACGATGTACTTTATGGGCGGTATGACGGTGCTCTCCGCGGCGTTCTATCCCTTCGTCAGCTCTCTCGTAAAGAAGTTCGGCAAGAAGAAATTGACCATCTGCGGCTTCCTCGGGTTGGCGCTCGCCTACGTGGTGACCGCTCTCATCAAGTTTATCCCCGCGGTGCCCGGCGTGGTGTTCGGCGTCTTGATCTGCGTGATCGCCGCTTTCCCGATGGCACTCCTCGGTATCATCCCGCAGTCCATCGTGGCTGACGTCGCAGAGGCGGAAGGTAGGGTCACGGGAGAGAACCGCGAGGGTATGTTCTTTGCGGCTCGTACCTTCGCGATGAAGTGGGGTCAGTCCATCGCGATGCTGATCTTTACCTCTCTCGCCATCATCGGCGCGACGCAGGATACGGACGCGAACGACATCACCGCTTCCTCTACGGGACTCATGATCGTCGCTTTCGTGGCGGTCGCCTTCTGCGTGATCGGCGCGGCGGTCTTGACTCTGTATAACGAAAAGAAAATCATGAGCATCATCGCAAAGCCCGATGAGAAGGCGCCTCAAGGAGCAGAAACCGTCGCTCTCGCCGAGGGCGAGGTGAAGTCGGACGGCGAGGACGAGTAAGATGCGTATCACCTATCGCGTGGACGGAGAGGAGAAGGTCGCCTACGGCGGCTCCCCTGCGTTCTCCCTTGAGACGATCGAGGACGAGTCACGCCGCACCGTTCGTTTGACGGCGAAGCGCGATCTCATCCTCCTCTCCTACGAGGAGGACGCTCCTCCGCATCTCGTCGGACGTCGGGTGGCGGTGGACAATCTCCTCTTCCTGAATGGATACCAGTCCTGGACGGACAGCCGTGAGAGGCACTTTCTCCGCTTTGAGAAAAATCTCCTGCACCTCCCGCGCGGACTGGTGGAAGCCTATTCTTTCGACCGCTACGGCGACTATCATTTCTATGATTACGACATCAGGCGGGTGCACGGCTACGATATCTTTTATCGCAGAGGGGTCAAAAACGGTTTGATCCTGAATATGAACTATCAAAGGGCATACCTGATCGTCGAGGTGGATCGCCGCACGGGCGATGTCACCTTGAAAAGCGACGTCAGCGGGGCGAAGGTCGCGGCGGGCGAGAGCTACGTTCTCGCGGACTATCTCTCCTACGAGTCGTACGAGCAGGGCATGGAGGCGTTTCGCAAGGTCTTTCCCAAGCGAAAGATCGAGAAGATCTTCGGCTATACCTCGTGGTACAACTATTACCAGGATATCTCGGAGGAGATCTTGCTCCGCGATCTCGAAGGACTGGACGAGAGGTTTAATCTCTTTCAGATCGACGACGGCTACGAGACCTTTGTCGGGGATTGGCTGGACGTGGACGAAAAGAAATTTCCGAACGGCATCTCCTTTATCCCCGAGAAAGCGCACGCACGCGGCTTTAAGGCGGGCATTTGGCTCGCTCCCTTCGTCGCGGAGAGCAAGAGCAAGCTCTTTATCGAGCATCCCGAGTTTTTCAAGCGTGACGAGAAGGGAGCTTTTGTAAAGTGCGGCTCGAATTGGAGCGGTTTTTACGCCCTCGATCTCGAAAATCCCGCGGTCAGAGAGTACATCAAGACCTGTCTCCGCCACTATGCGGATATGGGATTTGATCTCTTTAAGCTCGACTTTCTCTATGCGTCCAATCTCCCCTCCTACGAGGGAAAGACGCGCAGCGAAGCGGCGGAATACGCCTATTCGTTCCTCCGCGAGGTGCTCCCCGATCGGCTGATCCTCGGCTGCGGCGCGACACTCTTTAACGCGATCGGAAAGTTTGACTATATGCGTATCGGCCCCGACGTATCCCTCTCCTTTGACGACGCTTTCTATATGAAGTTTTTTCATAGAGAGCGCCCCTCGACCAAGATCACGGTGCAAAATACCATCTACAGGTCGTTTATGGACGGGAGATTTTTCGGCAACGACCCCGACGTCTTTTTACTGCGCGACGATAATATCAAGCTCTCCGCAAAGACGCGCTCGGCGCTCCTCACGATCAACGCCCTCTTCGGCAGTGTACTGATGACGTCGGATAACGTGGGCGCCTATGACGAGAAAAAGAGGAAGGAGCTCGAGCGGGCGTTTGAGCTATTCCACGATGCAGAAGTGCTCTCCTTCGAGAGGAAGGGGCGCAAGATAAAGGTCCGTTATCGACTAAGAGGGGAGGAGCATTCCTTCCTCTACGATACGGGCAAAGGAGTGATCGTATGACAGACAAAACCAAATTGATCTTCGGCAACCCTATAGACGATAAGACGGTTCGCGCCGCAGAGAAGAGCAAGGCAAAGTATATCAAAAAGTACGGTGACGACAGCGAGGCGCACTATAAACTCGCCTTCTCTCCCATCGAGCCGCTCTCCTTCCTCGGAGCGAAAAATATCGTATTTTCCGATAAAAACGAGGATTTCGATGAAAAAGCATTGATCGTTGGCAATATCCGCATGGGCTTTGGGCACTACCGCATCTCTATCGCGATGGCGTCCTGCGCCGCGGCGCTCGGCTATACGCCGTATTGGCTCGATCTCGCCTCCTTTGACGCCACGGGGTCAAAGATGATCAGGGAGCAAAACGATCTCTACTCCCTCGCTTCACGCATCTCGCAAAAGTCCGTCCTTTTCAATAAGCTCGTATGGGAGCCGATGAACCGCGACGGCTTTAAGAAGATCACCTACAACGCAAAGGATCAGAAAAACAGCGAACTGCTCGTCCCCATCTTTGAGAATATCCCGAAGGATATCCCCTATATCGCGACGCACGTGTGGCCCGCGCAGGGGGCGGTGCACGCAGGACTCACCCACGTGGTCAACGCCATACCCGACAACTGGCCGATGGCGCTCCATCTCTCGGAGGGCGCGATCCACGCGGTGCAGACTCCCTATGCCTATCTCGGCTATAAGACGCTCGAAGGATTTGATAAAAAGCCCCTGAAAGGGATCCCCGAAGCGGTCTTGAAAGAGGTGGGTTGCTTTATCGACCACGAGCTCCTCGTGAACCTCGAGGAGGATGATCGCCTCCGCCGTGAGCGTCTCACAGGAGGCAAGCCGATGCGTATCCTGATGACGGTCGGCGGGGCAGGCGCGGGCTTTGACGACTTCGCCGCGATGGTCAAGCACCTTCTCCCTTACGTTAGGGAGAAAAAGGTCGCTCTCTTTATCAATTTCGGCGATCATAAGGACGTCTATGACAAGCTTCTCGCGCGTATCCCCGATCTCGAGGTCAGGGAGTATTTCGACCGCTACGACGACCTCCTCGCATTTGCGAAAAACATTCGCGAAGGGGAGGCGGAGGGCATCACCGCGATTTGTCATGAAGACATCTTCCGCGCGGTGTATTCCACCAATCTCCTGATGCCTGTCTCCGATCTCCTCATCACCAAGCCGAGCGAGCTCGCCTACTATCCCATTCCCAAGGTCTTTATGAAGCATATCGGCGGACACGAAGTGTACGGCGCGATCCACGGCAGGGAGTACGGCGACGCCACCGATGAATACGGAGACAAGAAGTCGATGGGCGAGGCTCTCGACCGCCTGATCGCGGACAAGGAGATCATTCTCCACATGATCGACCGCATCGAAGATCTCAAGAAGCAGGGCTATTATAACGGCGCCTACCGCTGCGTCGAGCTCGCGGTGGGGAAGAAGTAATATTGTTTTTCATTATTGATTGAAAAATGCTAATTCTTTTGGATCCGACACATTTGTGTCGGGTCTTTTTTACAGTACTTCCTATGATTGGCACAGGGAATGAAAGATATATCCTCTTTGCTATTGAAAAAAATGTCGAAAAATGGTAAAATATGAAAAACGACAATCGTCAATAGAGGGAACAATGAAAAGAAAGATAAGTTGGGTTCTACTAATTATTGTATTTGTTATAACAGTTAGCATATAATATGTCCTTGAAATGAAAAACAAAGAAAGCGAGAAAAGATGTTTAACAAATCGACTTTTTTTTTATTGAAAGGCGCAAAACTATATTTGATTACGTTTGCCTATAGCGAGCGGAGATAGCGGATGAAGAAGTATTTCGTCGTTGCGGACGTGCATTCCTTTTATGACGAGATGGTGAAAGCCTTGTCCGAGAAGGGGTACGACAGGGAGGATCCCGATCACGTATTCGTGTCGCTCGGGGATCTCTTTGATCGCGGTCCCGCTCCCTTGGAGTGCCTACGATACGTGAATAGTATCCCGCGTGAAAGGAAGATCCTGATCCGCGGCAATCACGAGGACCTACTGCAGGATTGCCTCGCGCGGGAATGCTTCTTTGACCGCGATATATCCAACGGCACTGCGGACACCGTGTATAAATTCGCGGGGGAGAGGGCGGACTCTCTCTTGATGCGCAATCCGCGCCTCCTTTTTGCCGTGGTGCGCGATGACCCCGAAGTCAAAAAGTACTTTAGTGAGCTCCGCGACTATGCCGAGATCGGCGACTATATCTTCGTGCACGGCTGGCTCCCCGCGAGGGAGAATGCACCCGATCACGACTGGCATCTCGGCTCCTGGCGGGAGGCAAGGTGGTTCAACGGCATGGAGAAGTGGCGGCAGGGCGATCGCCCCGAAGGAAAGACTGTGATATGCGGGCACTATCACACCAGTTGGGGACATTCCGTCCTCGAGAAGAAGGGCGACGAGTTTGGCGAAAGCGCCGATTTCTCCCCTTTTATCGCGGAGGGCGTCATCGCCCTCGACGCCTGCACCGCCTATTCGCATCAAGTCAACTGTTACGTTTTGGAAATTTGAGGGACAAAAGAGGTTCGTGAGCATGCTTGACTGTAAGGTAGACCTGCATATCCACTCCACCTTTTCGGACGGGACGGACACCCCCGCCGTGATCTTGGAGAGGCTGCGCGAGGGGGGATTCACCCACTTTTCACTCTCCGATCACGATACCCTCAAGGGGTGCGCCGAGATGGGGCGGCTCCTCGCGACGGGAGATCCCGCCTTTATCCGCGGCGCAGAGTTCTCCTGCGAGGACGAAAGGGGGAAGTATCACGTCTTAGCCTATGGCTACGACCCCGCCGCCCCCTCCATGACGGCGCTCGTGGACGCCTCGCACGGCTACCGCGTGGATAGGGTGAAGCGGAGGCTCGACCTCCTGAAACAGGCGTGCGGCTTTTCCCTCACCGAGGCTGAGCGGGAGGCACTCTTTGCCCTCAACAACCCCGGCAAACCGCACATTGCGGAATATATGATCAAATACGGCTACGCCGCCACCATCGGCGAGGCTTTTGACAACTATCTGAATAAGTATGAGTGCGGCGGCGATCACGTCAAGCCCGAGGACGCCATCATCGCTATCAAGGAGGCGGGAGGCATCCCCGTCCTGGCGCACGCTCCCTTTGGGAGCGGCAATCAACGCTTAGCGGCGGTGGAGGTGGAGGCGCGGCTTAAGCGCTTTATCCCCTGCGGGCTTCGCGGATTGGAGGGATATTACAGCAAGTACACCTCCGAGATGCAGTCCGAAATGCTCTCCCTCGCGGATAAATACGACCTATTCGTGACGGCGGGCAGCGACTATCACGGCACGCATAAAACGGTGTCGCTCGGCGAAACGCACCTTGAGATGACGGAGAGTTATCCCGGCGGGCTCCTTGCCTTCCTCCAAGAGGTGGAGAAAAGGAAGGTCATCGCGGCGAAATAAAGGAGGAAAACCATGGGCAGAGTGGAATACGTCAAGGATTTCGCGGGACGCGTCCTCGCGATCTACGAATTTGCGGATAACGGCGATATCGCCGTGCGCGACTTCTCCTCCCGCTTCATCCTCGGCTACTACCGTGCGGCGCGCGACGTCACCACCGATTTCTATGGTCGCGTGCTCTATAAGGGCAACATGGTAGGGATGCTCGTCAAGGCGAAATAACAGCGGCAAATCATCGCGGGCGGAGAAGGATCGTCATGAAGAGAGTTTTGAATCTGGGGACCATCTGCGTCAATAGCTACTTGGTGGAGATATCGGACGGTTGGGTGCTCGTGGATACGGGGTATCCTTTTGACTACCCGCACTTTCTCCGCGCGGCGAAGAAAAAGGGTGTCGAGCTATCCTCTATCCGTTACGTCGTCCTGACCCACGTCCACGCCGATCACGCAGGCTTTTTGAAGAGGGTGCTCGAGGATGCGGGTGCAAAATTGATCTGTCTCCCCGCAGAAAAGGAGCGTCTCCTGTCGGGGGTGAACGAAAAGGACGTCTATCTCTCTCGCCCGATATTATATCTCATCAATCGCATTTCCGCCGCGCTATCACGCTTTCAGAGCTTTGAGCCTGTGGATATATCGGAGGCGATCGATCCCGAGACGCAACCGCTCCGCGACGAAGGGATCACCTTTTTTGTCCTGCACGGGCATACCGACAACGATCTTTGCTTCAAGGTCGACGACAAACTGTTCGTCGGTGATATTTGTATGAACGGGATGGGCTCGGTGGGATACTCCCCGCTGTGGATAGAAGACAACGCCGCGCTTACGGAAAGCTGGAAGCAACTTCTTGCAATGGACGCCGAGTTTTTGTACGTCGGACACGGCAAACCCTTCCCAAAACGCGATCTTGCCGAGTTTGTCAAAAAACAAGAGAACAGAAAGCTTTGCAAGCTGTATAAATAATGTGATAAAATAAAGTCCGCCGATCGTGTTTCGGCGAGGAGGATGCGTAGCGTGAAATGTACTTATGATTACGAACGGGAATTATTCCGCAAAGTCACCCCGTCCATGAGTTACGACGGCGGCGATCTGAAGTCCTGGCATGGCGCGGCGCGCGAAAAACTGCGGGAACTCCTCGGGATGGATCGCATGATCCCCGCAGATCCGGATCTTTCCGTTGAATGGGAAAAACAGCAGGGGGGATATACCGAGATGCGCTTCACCTTTCAAAGCGAGCCCGGCTATCGTATTCCCGCGCATTTGCTCCTGCCGGACGGCGTGAAAAATCCGCCCGTGATCATCTGTCTACAAGGGCATTCCCCCGGTATGTACATCTCCCTCGGCATCGTAAAGCAGGAGAAGGACGCGCTTTCCATCAAAAACGGGAACCGCGATTTCTGCATCCGCGCGGTCAAGGAAGGCTACGCCGCCATTTGTATGGAACAACGCTCGTTTGGGGAACTTAAAAATCCCAACAAGGAGCTTGACGCCTGCCTGGAACCTGCGATGACCGCCCTCTTGATGGGGCGCACCACCGTAGGGGAACGCGTTTGGGACGTCAGCCGAATGATCGACGTCGTGGAAAAGTATTTTGCTGATAAGGTGGACGCAAACTCCATCTGCCTGACCGGCAATTCCGGCGGCGGTACGGCAACGGCTTACGCCGCTGCGCTGGAGGATCGCATCA
>CAMOTC010000011.1 GCA_946625545.1 uncultured Clostridia bacterium
CGGGAACGGTCTTGATACGGGTGTCGTAGATGGTACCGGTGGAGCCGTCCAGGGAGAGCTCGTCGCCCTCACGGAAGATCTTGCCCGCGAGCTCAAAGTACTTCTCTTCCTCGTGCATCTTGATATCGCCGCAACCGGAGACACAGCAGGTGCCCATGCCGCGAGCGACGACAGCTGCGTGGGAGGTCTGACCACCGCGCACGGTCAAGATGCCCTGCGCGTACTTCATGCCCTCGATGTCCTCGGGAGAGGTCTCGAGACGGACGAGAACGACCTTCTTATTCTTCTGCCCTGCCTTCACGGCATCCTCAGCGGTAAAGACGATAGTACCTGCCGCGGCGCCCGGAGAAGCCGCGATACCCTTGCCGACGACGTTTGCCTTATCCGCCGCCTTGAGCGCAGCGGCGTCAAAGGTCGGGTGGAGGAGCATATCGAGGGTCTTCGCATCGATCTGGAGGAGAGCCTCCTGCTCGGTGATCATGCCCTCGTCGATGAGATCGCAAGCGATCTTGATCGCGGCGGCAGCGGTACGCTTACCATTACGGCACTGGAGCATATAGAGCTTGCCGTTCTCGACGGTGAACTCCATATCCTGCATATCGCGATAGTGATTCTCGAGGATGCCGCAGACGTCCACGAACTGCTTATAAGCGTCGGGGAACTTCTCCGCCATCTCGGAGATGGGCATCGGGGTACGGACACCCGCGACGACGTCCTCGCCCTGCGCGTTGATCAGGAACTCACCCATGAGTTTCTTTTCGCCGGTGGCGGGGTTACGGGTAAAGGCAACACCGGTACCCGAGTTGTTGTTGAGGTTGCCGAAGACCATCGGCATAACGTTGACCGCGGTGCCCCAGCTGTAGGGGATGTCGTGGTCCATACGATAGACGTTTGCACGGGGGTTGTCCCAGCTGCGGAAGACCGCACGGATAGCGGCATTGAGCTGCTCGATGGGATCCTCGGGGAAGTCCTGACCGAGCTGCTTCTTGTACTCCGCCTTGAACTGGGTGGCGAGCTCCTTGAGGTCGGCGGCGGTGAGGTCGATGTCGTACTCGACGCCCTTCGCTTCCTTCATCTTGTCGATCAGAGCCTCAAAGTACTTCTTGCCCACCTCCATAACGACGTCGGAGAACATCTGGATAAATCTCCTGTAGGAGTCGTAGACGAAGCGCTCGAACTTGGGATCGGGGTTGCCCGCGATCATCGCGGCGACGACCTTATCATTCAAGCCGAGGTTCAAAATGGTGTCCATCATGCCGGGCATGGACGCTCTGGCACCCGAACGGACGGAAACGAGAAGGGGGTTGGTGAGGTCGCCGAACTTCTTGCCGTTGATCTCCTCCATCTTCTTGACGTTCGCCATGATCTCAGCCATGATGTCGTCATTGATCAGCCTGCCATCCTCGTAGTACTGGGTGCAAGCCTCGGTGGAAATCGTGAAACCCTGCGGAACGGGAAGACCGATCTTGGTCATTTCGGCAAGGTTCGCGCCTTTACCGCCGAGCAACTCACGCATCGTGGCGTCGCCCTCGGTGAAAAGATAGACGTATTTTTTCATGTAAAATCCTCCTAGATAAAAACTCGTAAAAATGAAACGGTAATTTTATTCTAACCTTTTTTACTTCGTAATGCAACAGTTTTCAGAGAAATATTTGGGAAATCGGGGGCGGCAACGCCGAGTGAATTGCGCTTTGCGCGTGAATTGCCGCAGGTGCGGCGTGAATTGCACTTCGTGCGCGAATTGACGACTATGTCGTCGTTATGGTGTCGCGATGCGAGAGGTGAAGTTCGCCTGTCGGCGAGTGAAGTTGACTTCGTCAGTGAAGTTATTCGCTAAAAGCGAATAGTGAAGTTGCTCGCGCAGCGAGCAGTTGCGGGTCGCTTCGCTCCGATAAAACTCTCATCCCTTTATCCCAACACGTGACGCGGCGGAGAGTGGTGCAAAGACAAACGTTCCCGAAAGCAATATGATCCTATCAACTATCCTCTTCTCGGAGCGGAAATGGGCTCCGGAGCAAAAGCAAAAGGCACGCGGACTGCGTGCCTTTGTGTGCGAATGAGCCTATGAACGCTCCGTAAAAACGCGAACGAGACAATAGTCTCGGAGCGAAGCGAGCGAGAAGCCGAGGACCGTCGCGGAAGGAATGCTCTCCGAGCGTTTCGGCGACAAGTCGGCTTACTCGCGCGCAAGGCGCGTACTTGTCCGTACGTAACTGTCCGACGATGCGCGGGTAGAGCAGTATTTGTGCCGCTATCTGCCGCGTCACCCGTTGCGGAGGAGGTCGGACAGTTCAAATAATGCCTTCAAGTTCCGCCCC
The DNA here is from genome assembly GCA_946625545.1 of uncultured Clostridia bacterium. Classification (GTDB taxonomy): domain Bacteria; phylum Bacillota; class Clostridia; order Christensenellales; family CAG-1252; genus CAG-1252. The sequence goes on from CAMOTC010000011.1 coordinate 2,319, forward strand.
GTCTTCAGCTTTACGTACTGCGAAAGGAGCGCGAAGATCTCGACGTAAGAGCCCTTCTCCCCCTCCACGTCTTCGCCCGAGATAAAGGACGCGAGGAGACGCATCGAGTTCGAGGTCATCTTGACTGCGTAGGGATTGTGCGAGACCGTGGTCGAAAAGCCGCCGCCTTCGAGATCAAATACAAAGTATTTGGGTTCGTCTCCGAGCTTCATCGAGCCCATCGAGACCGCATAGCCTGCGATGGAGAGCATATCGAGAAAATAGCGGAGAAAGTCCGAGATCCCTCCCTTGTCGTAGCAGAGGGTCATCAAGAGGCGCAAAAGGCGGGCGAGCTCGCCGCCGACCTGCACTCTCTCCTCGGTCAGTTTGTCTGCGATCTCGAGCGCAGCACAAGCGGAAAAATAGCGAGTGAGATCGTCTGAGACCGAGGTGAAAGCGTCGTGATAATCAAAATTTTTCAGGGTATAAAAATCGCCGTTTTCAACGAGTATGTACTCACCGAACGCAAAGGGGATCGTCGCCTGCCTGAGGCGGGATTTCGGAGAAGATATCCCACGTGCACGGACGGATACTTTGCCCGATTTATCCGTCAAAAGCGTGATAATACGGTCGTTCTCGCCGTACTCAACGGATCTAAGGCAAATGCCGTCAACTTTTATCTCCTCTTTCAAGCCTTCTCTCCTCCGCCTTGTACATACTGTACGCCTCGGGGAGTCCCGTCTTTACAAAGAGATCCCAGAGCGCGTCTATATTGCTGTCTTTACTTTTCATATCCTTTCCCTCCTGTCCCTATTATGGACGGGAGAAAGAGGATCTAATCACTTTTTCTTGGTATATCCGAGGGCGGTCAGCACCGAGCCGTCGTCCTTCCACCCGCTCTTAACCTTCACGAAGAGGCGGAGATAGACCTGCCCCTCCACGAGTGTCTCGAGCTCCTTGCGTGCGGCGACCGAGATGCGCTTCAAGGTCTCGCCTCCCTTTCCGATGATGATGGGCTTATGCGTCTCCTTCTCGCAGATCACGTCCGCCTCGATGCGGGTCACGCCGTCCTCACCCGTCTCGAACTTGGTGACGTCCACCCCGATCCCGTGCGGGATCTCGGCGAGGAGAAATTTCAGCGCCTTTTCCCTGACGATCTCCCCTGCCATAAAGCGGAGAGGTTTGTCGGTGTACATATCCTCGGGATAATAGGGAACGTCGTCCTTGAGCATACCCTTGACTACGGTCAAAAGCTCGGTGAGATTTTCCTTGGTATAGGCGGAGACGGGGACGATCTCGATCTTCTTGATCTCGGAGAGACGAGCCACGTTCTGCATCGCCGTCTCCCTGTCAGCGATGTCCATCTTATTCACCACGACGACGGTGGGGGTGGAGGCGGCGAGCGCCTTTATAAACTCAAAAGTGTCCTTCTCCATCGTGCGGGAGCCGTCGAGGACGTAGAGCGCGCCGTCAGAGGAACTCTTTGCCGAAGTGACCTCCTCCGCCATAAAGCGGGAGAGCTTGCTCTTACCTTCGTGGATACCCGGTGTGTCGATGAGGACGATCTGAGAGTCGGCGTCATTCACGATGCCGATGATCTTGTCCCTCGTGGTCTGGGGACGCCAGCTCACGATGGAGACCTTCTCTCCCACGAGCGCGTTGGTCAGGGTGGACTTTCCCGCATTGGGGAGTCCGAGGATAGCGATAAAGCCCGATTTCATAGATAACCTCTATAATTATTTTTTATCAAACGGATGGGGAAGTAATTGATAAAGCGTATAACGCTTTACCCCCGCTTTCCCCGCGATCAGGACGGGGATATCCCCCGCGAACTCGGACAAGACTTGGAGGCACATACCGCAAGGAAATGCGTAGTCCGCCGCCGTCGCATAGACCGCGATCGCTTGGATACGGCGATGCCCCTCCGAGACCGCCTTATAGACGGCGACGCGCTCGGCGCACATCGTGGCGCCGTAGCTCGCGTTCTCGATATTCGTCCCCGCGTAGATCTCTCCGCTCTCGGTCAGGACAGCCGCCCCGACGGGAAAGTCGGAGTATGGCGAATAGGAATGTTTGCACGCCTCGGCGGCGACCTCGATCAGCTCTTGCGCCATATCCTTCATCATTCCCTCCCGATGCCGAGGACGGCGAGGATCTTCTCCTCCGCCGCACGCATCATTACTCTGTCACTCTCCTCGATATGGTCGTAGGAGAGGAGATGCAGGATGCCGTGTACCGTCAAATAGGCGATCTCACGCATCGCGGAATGCCCGTACTCCGCCGCCTGTTCCAAGGCGCGAGCGCGACAGATCACGATACTGCCGAGATAGACCTTGCCCGTCTCGGGATCGACGTCACAGGGATAGTCCCCCTTTACAAGGGGGAGCCTGACTCCGGAAAGCGTCGGAAAGGAGAGCACGTCTGTCACCCTGTCCACACCGCGCAGAGAGGCATTCAGTGCGCGAATGCGACCTCTCCCCACAAAGGAGAGATCGAGCGCGGCGTCCTCTGCCCCCATCACGGATAAAGCAGTCTCCGCCACTCGCTCGAGCAGGCGCTTTTCCTCAGTTGACGCCATCGAGATCGTGATCATTTTTTCTTGTCGAGATTATAAGAAATGCGCTCGTGATGAACGCCCATCAACGTATTGACGACAGCCGCCTTGACGGCGGTGATCTCCGCCATCGTGAGGGGGCACTCGTCGAATTGCTTTTCATTCATCTTGGAACGGACGAGAGAGTCCACGAGGGTGGCGAGCTCCTCATGGGTGGAGGGACGTACCGAGCGGGTCGCCGCCTCGCAGATATCGGCGATCATAATGATCGCGTTGATCTTTGTCTGCGGCTTGGGCCCCGTATAGGTGTAACCCTTCTCCTCAAGGGTGCCCTCGGTGATCTTCTGCGCCTTATTATAGAAATATCCCACAGGACTGTCTCCGTGGTGCTCGAGAGCCGCTGAAATGATCTCCTTCGGGAAGCCCTTCTCGCTCAAGATCTTGCCCCCGGCCTCGGTGTGGCGGGTGATCATCTTGACGCTGACCTCGGGGATAAGCTCATCGTGCGGATTGTAGCCGTCGATCTGGTTTTCGGTAAAGAACTCGGGGTTCTCGATCTTGCCGATATCGTGATACAGCGCCGCCGCCTTCGCGAGACCGGGATCCTCCCCGATCGCATACGCCGCACGCTCCGCGATATTCGCGACGGTCAGAGAGTGATTGAAGGTGCCGGGCGCCTTCTCCTCGAGCTCCTTGAGGAGGGGCTGATCGAAGGAGCAGAGCTCCGCGAGGCGCAAGCCTGTATTGAGATTAAAGACGCGCTCGAAGAGGGGCGCCAAGCAGAAATAGCCGAAGATGCTGATCGCGCCGCCGATCATGACCGAAACGCCCACCGTGATCATCTGCAGGATATCGGGGTCGCCGCCGAGCGCCGCCGCCGAGATAAAGCCGATCAAGCCGGAGATCAGAACGATCACCGCCGTCGTGATGAGGATACGGAGACGGCTGGCGTAGGGTTTGAGAACGGTGATCATCAATACGCCGCTCGCCGCATCGACGACGAGGATCATCATATGCAACGATAAGTCGCTGAGCCGAATCTCCGCCGAATGATAGGAGAAGAGAAGCATACACACCACGACGATCTGTATCATCGTGAAGTGCGTCGCTAAAGCGCTCTTTTTATGAAAAGTCATCCCGAGGAGAAGGGGCAGGAATACGATAGGCATCGCATAGACGTAGTCGAAGTGCAGGCACACGACCGCTATGATGACCGAGACCAAGAGCACGCTGAAAACGAAGATCGTGGAGACGGCGTCCCCCTTGCCGTACACACGGAGGACGATGAAATTCACCAAAAAAAGGACAAAGATCAACGTCGCGGCGGAAAATAGGGTGGGCAGATCGAAATAGACGTCGTCCAGAGAGCGAAACGCCACGACGGAGATGATGATGATCGCGGAAAGCGCGATAAACGCCAAAATGGCGCATATCCATTGCCAAACTTTCATCTTTTGTACCGAAGTGATCTTATCCATACTCCTCCGTGCCTACGATGAGGCGAACGACGAATCAATACGTTGTTCTGTTTTATAGTATAGCACTATGTAAAGTACGTTGTCCAGTTTTTTTTGCGTTACGCCGACACAGCCGCGCTCTCTCGCGTAAAAAGGAACAGTCAATAAAAGATCCGCCAAGGCGGTATCCGTCAGCGCGGAGGCCTCGCTCTCAAAGTCGTGACAGACCGTCACGGCGGCGCGTCGAAGATAGGTTTTCTCGGTGATGGTGACCCCGATCCCGCGATAGAGGACGCGCTCTGTGAGATCGTATTCACCGAAAGGCGGGAGCGCGGCGGGGGCGACCTCTTTGCCGAAAAGCGAGAGGCTCCTCGAGCGATATATTTCCCCTGTTTTCACCCTGTCGATGGTAAATAAAGGAAGTATTACTTCCTTTTCGTACGTCACGAGACCCCATACTTCTCCCCTTGCGGGAGCGGGCGCTTCCCCTTCCGTGAAGGCATAGGTCGGAGAGATCAGGACATCGCCGGGAGAGACGCGATCCCCCGAACGCACGACGGGGGTGCCGTTCTCCGCCACGATGCGGGTCACAACGGCATGGGAGATAGATGTCACGGGGGTATAGAGCACCTCGTCGGGGCTTTCTCGCGGGAGCTCCTCCTTGATCTCGACGAGCAAACGATTTCCCTCGAGTTTTACCGAGGCGAAGGAGACGCCGTCAAGAGCAGATACCGCCTTTTTTAATTCTGCGGTGTCGAGAGATCTCTTGGATACGATCCCCACCGCCCCCTTCTCGCGAAGGATAGCCTCGACGGTAGCGGTATTTACGAGGCGATTTCCCGATACGGAATAGCTGTAAACGAAGCTCTGCGAGACGATCACGAGCACGATGGCGAGGACGGCGGAAAAGAGGAGAAAGGGGCGGGACAGCACTCTCATCAGGAGAGCCTTTGCACCGAGGTATCCTCCTTTATGATATTCAAATCCGTATTCGACGAGGATCGCCTCCACGCGGGGACTATCGAGATAGGAGACAGAGAAGCATAGCTTCTCCTCCCCGCGATCGATCTCGCTGAGCAGGAGACCCACGGAGAGGAGACGATTTAGGAGAAAGGCGGCGCGGCGGCAAGACACCCTATATCTGACCCGTCTCAAGATCCCACCTCGCCCGTAGGCTCGACGTACTCGACGGAGCGGATCTTTCCCGCGATATACACTTCGGCGGGGCTCGCCTGCACCAAGCGAAGATCCGCCCCCGAGATGCGGAGAGAAGCCTTTTTCGTCCGCACGACGATCTCCCCATCGGAGAGAGAGGAGAGACCCTTATGACCCGATATCACGAGCGCGCTCCTGCCCGAGAGGAGCACCTCGCACTCTCCCGCCCTCTCCGATCCGAATATCCGCTTTATGTCCTCAAGGTAAGCCATAGAAAAAAATATGTCAGACGGTTAAAAAGTATTCGTGAGCAGTGAAGTTGCGCAATAGCGCAGTGAAGTTGTGCAATATCCGCACAGTGAAGTTTTCCCTGCCCGGGAAGTGAAGTTTGCGCTATTAAGCGCAAGTTAAGGAAATAATAAGATTATAAACTCCCGACTTTGTAAACAAGCATAAAGCGTTATAATGATCGGAGCCAAGAGGCGACCCAAAACTGCGAACAAAGTGAGCAACTTCACTTTTGCAAAGCAAAAACTTCACTGCGAGCCGCCCTGCAAGCCCCAAAAGGAGAGGATATTCTTTATAGCGGTGCGCAACTTCACTTGCAAAGCAAACTTCACCGACTATGCTCGGCGAAAGGTTTCTCATAAACATTCGCCGAGCAAGAAAAAAAGCAGCCGCCCAAGCGACTGCTTTTTTTTGATTATCGTATCGTCGATCAATACATGCCGTCCATGCCGCCGCCTGCGGGAGCGATGGGTGCGGGAGGCTCGGGAATGTCGGCGACGAGGGACTCGGTGGTGAGGAGAGTCGCCGCGACGGACGCCGCATTCTGGAGAGCCGTCCTCGTGACCTTGGTCGGGTCGAGAATGCCCTTCTGGACGAGATCACAATACTCGTCGTTCAAGGCGTCGTAGCCGTAGTTCTTATTCTTGGACACACCTTCGAGCACCGCATTCGCGACGACGCTGCCCTCTTTACCTGCGTTGACAGCGATCTGTCTGACGGGTTCCTCGAGAGCACGGAGCACGATCGCCGCGCCCGTCTTTTCGTCCCCCTTCATGGTATCGAGGAGACCGCGGAGAGAGGGGATCACGTTCAGGAGAGCGGTACCGCCGCCCGGGACGATGCCCTCCTCGACAGCCGCCTTGGTCGCGGCAAGCGCATCTTCGATGCGGAGCTTCTTTTCCTTCATCTCCACCTCGGTCGCCGCGCCGACGCCGATCACGCCCACGCCGCCCGAGAGCTTCGCCACGCGCTCTTGCAGTTTCTCACGATCATAGTCGCTCGTGGTCTCTGCGATCTGCGCCTTGATGGACTGCACGCGCGACTTGATGGTATCCTTGTCGCCCGCGCCGCCCACGATGGTGGTATTGTCCTTATCCACGATGACCTGACGAGCACGTCCGAGCATCGTGATGTCGGCGGTCTTGAGATCCAGTCCGAGATCATCGGTGATGACCTGTCCGCCGGTCAGGAGCGCGATATCCTCGAGGATCGCCTTTCTGCGATCGCCAAAGGCGGGAGCCTTGACCGCGACGCAGTTAAAGACGCCCTTGAGCTTATTCAAAATGATGGTGCTGAGCGCCTCGCCCTCGATATCCTCGGCGATGATCAGGAGCTTCGCTCCTGCCTTATACACGATCTCGATGATGGGAAGGATCTCCTGCACGTTGGAGAGCTTCTTGTCCGTGATGAGGACGTAGGGGTCGTCGAGGACCGCCTGCATCTTGTCGGGGTCGGTGACGAGATAGGGAGAAGCATAGCCGCGGTCGAACTGCATACCTTCCACGACGGTGAGCTCGGTCTTCATGGTCTTGCCCTCGTCGATGGTGATGACGCCGTCGGTGCCGACCTTCTCCATCGCGTCGCTGATGAGTTCGCCGATGGTATCGTCTTCCGCAGAGATGCTCGCGACCTGAGCGATATTTTTCTTGCCCGAGATGGGGACGGAGAGCTTCCTGAGCTCCTCCACAGCCGCCTCGGTCATCGCCATAATGCCCTTCTTCAAGATGATGGGATTTGCACCCGCCGCGACGTTCCTGACTCCTTCACGAACGATCGCCTGAGCGAGGACAGCCGCCGTGGTGGTGCCGTCGCCTGCGACGTCGTTGGTCTTGACGGAGACTTCGCGAATGAGCTGTGCGCCCATATTCTCAAAAGGATCCTTGAGCTCGATCTCCTTCGCGATGGTGACGCCGTCGTTGGTGATGAGGGGAGCGCCGTACTTTTTGCCGAGGACGACGTTCCTACCCTTGGGTCCCAAGGTGATCTTGACGGTATCCGCGAGAACATTCACGCCAGTCTCGAGAGCCTTTCTTGCTTCCTGTCCGTATAAAAACTGCTTTGCCATAATCTACCTCCTGAAAAATCACTCTTCCACAACGGCGAGAACGTCGCTCTGACGGAGCACGGTGAGCTCTTCGCCGTCGATCTTGAAATCACTGCCTGCATACTTGCTGTAAAGGATCTTGTCTCCGACCTTGATCTGCATGACGACCTCTTTGCCGTCGATCAAGCCGCCGGGGCCAACCGCGATGACCTCCGCCATCTGGGGCTTTTCCTTCGCGGAGTCGGGAAGCACGATGCCGGATAAGGTCGTGGCTTTCTCCTCCACCTTCTTGATGACGATCCTATCGAATAAAGGTTTAATTTTCATAAAATTACCTCCTTAAAAAAGTCATTTTCTATATCCGATTATATCACCGACGAAAAAATAAGGGCAAGCAACTTGCCGCATTTTTTTGCCTTCAACTGCATTTTATCACGAAAAGAATGTCGAATAGCAAGTTTTGTGACAGAAAACTCTCCTTTTTGAAATGTAAAGATGATCCCGTTACGCAAGCGCAAAAATATAAAAGGAAAGACCCACGCGGGGGCGCGCCAGAGGTGCCATCGCATCAGCCTTTCCTATTTTCGTATGATGGAAAACGAATGAAAGATATTACACTTGTCGAATATTACACTTATTCCGCAATAGGAGTGGTGACTTTATTGATAAATGCGAGGAAATCCGCATAAACTTCCTCTTTATTGAGCTCATTCAAGATCTCGTGACGCGCATCGGGATAGAGCTTTACCGCCAGATCGGAGATGCCGAGAGAACGATACTGCTCATAGAGACGAGTGACCAGCTCGCCGTTGCCGCCCACGGGATCCTTGTCGCCGCTCGCGATAAAGATCGGGAGAGACTTGGGGATATTGCGGAGTGCTTCGGGGCGATACACCGTCTTCATTCCGTAGAAGAAACTCTTTTGGAAAGCGATGGACATATTGAACGCCGCGCCGCAGTACTCGTCCGCGATATAGGTCTTGACGACCTCCTTGTCACGAGTGAGCCAAGCGAAGGGTTGATTTTCCTCCTTGAACTGCTTATCATAGGCGCCGAAGGAGAGCTTCGCGATGAGATTCGCGGGCTTCTCGCCGCCGCAGAGAGCGTTCTGAATGGAGGCAACGATCCTGCCGAAAGCCACCTGCATCGTATTCATATACGCAGAGCCCGACAGGATCACGCCCGCGAGAGCGTCACCATTCCTCTCGATATATCCCTGAGAAAGGAAACTGCCGTAGCTGTGTCCGACGAGGACGACGGGAAGCTTATACTTTTTGATCGCATAATTATTCGTAAGGGCGATCATATCCGAGATAGTATCATTGTAACTATCCCCCTCCACGATACCCCTCTTCTCGTATCCGCAGGTCTTGCCGTGTCCGCGGTGATCTTCCGCTATCACAATGCAACCGTTTTTATTTAAAAATGACGCAAAGTCATTGTATCTACCACAATGTTCGCCCATACCGTGAGCGATCTGAACGACAGCCTTCGGATTTTCCACGTCATTCCAGATATAGCAATGAATGTCCGTGCCGTCGAAACTTATCATGTTAAACTCTTCCATTAGCCTACCTCCTTTTGAAAGATTTGCGCGCGATAATAATCACGTAAAATAATTATACATAAATATTAAAAATAAATCAAGCATATATTCTAAAAGTTCAGTAAAAAATAAAGAAGCAGCGAGCCTATAACAACACGCTGCTCAAAAAGGAGAATATCTAATGACGAATATCGCCCTCGTCGGCGGCGGCACCGCCGGTCACATTATGCCGAATATCGCCCTTGTCCCTGCTCTCGAGAAACGCTTTGACAGAGTGATCTACATCGGTACGCCGAACTCGATGGAAGAAAAGATCTGCAAAGGGAGAAATATCCCATTTTATCCGACGAAAGCAACGAAATTTCATCGTCGGAAAATATGGAAAAACGCACTCCTTCCCTTCACCCTCGCGCAGGGGATCGCCGCGGCGAAAAGCGTACTGAAAAAGGAGAACGTCAGCATCGTCTTTTCCAAAGGGGGATATGCCGCCTTCCCGACGGTGATCGCGGCGCGAATACTCGGAATACCCATCGTATGCCACGAGAGCGACCGCTCGATGGGACTTGCAAATCGACTGACCGCACCCCTCTCCGAGAGAGTATATACCGCCTTTCCCAAAACTTACCGCAAGGCGCACCTTATGCCGACCCCGATCAGAGGGGAGATCTTTAGCGGGAAAGTGATCGATCTATTTCCGGATAAGGAGAGGAAAACTCTCCTTTTTATGGGTGGCAGTCTCGGCGCAAAAGCCATCAACGACGCCCTCTCCGAGAGCTATGCCGCACTCTCCGAAAAGTACAATATCATCCACATCACCGGAAAGGGAGGTATGCCCCTACGCACTCCCTACTACCTGGCACTTCCCTACGCCGAAAATATCGCCGACCTTTTCACCTCGGCGGACCTCGTCATATCACGCGGAGGGGCATCTACTCTCGGGGAACTCACCGCGCTCGGAAAGCGCGTACTCGTGATCCCTCTCCCCAAAGGCGAATCGCGCGGCGACCAGGAGGAGAACGCCGCCTACTACCGCGCACAGGGACTCGTCAGCGTCCTACCCCAGAGCGCGCTCAGCGCGGATACCCTCAAGAGCGTCATCGACGATATTATATTGAAACGTCCGCCCGCGCCCGCATACGATAGAGAGACCCCCGAGACCCTCGCGAAAGAGCTCTACGACATCGCCCGTATGAGACACTGTCCGCCCGCTTCGGAGCGCAAAAGGTAGCAAATAAGTAAAATCCTCTATTTTCAAAAAAAATTCCCGCAACCCCCTCGTTTTTGCAGTTTTTCGGCGTCGTGATCAAAAAAAATCGCGTTTTTCAAGCCGTTTTGTGTAAAAAAATGAAAAATCGCTATTGACATACGTGTTTTTTATGGTAAAATTTTAATAGTGGTCTTTTCCACAAAATATTGCAGCTTCCGCTGTAAAATAAATTTTAAGGAGATTTTTTATGAGAAAAGCATTTATCTGCCCGACCAAGTACGTTCAAGGTGAAGACGAACTCCTCAACCTCGGCTATTTCGTAAAGACCTTTGGCAAAAAGGCTCTCTTGATCGCCGATCCCTTCGCATTGACTCTCGTCAAGGACAAGCTCGAAGCGACCGCGGCGAAATACAAGATCGAGTTCGTACCCGCCGGAGACATCTTTAAGGGTGAGTGCTCCCGCACCGTTGTGGCGAAGCTGCAGGAGATCGCGAAAGAGAATAAGTGCGCCTGCACGATCGGTCTCGGTGGCGGTAAGGCGATCGACACCAGTAAGTGCGTCGCGGCGGGCAATCCGCTGATCATCTGCCCGACCATCGCGGCGACCGACGCTCCCACCTCTCACAGCGCCGTTCTCTACACCGACGATCACGAGTTTGACGATTACGCATATTTCCGTCAGAGCCCGTCCGTCGTCTTGATCGACCTCAACGTCATCGCGAACGCCCCCTCCCGCTTCCTCGTATCGGGCATGGGCGATGCTCTCTCCACCTATTTCGAGGCTCGTGCGAACGTCAAGAGCGTCTCTAACGTCAACGCCGGTCTCCCCTGCGGCGCGAACCGCGCGAAGGGTACCCTGCTCGGCTACGGCACCCACACCGCTTTCGCTCTCGCGGAGCTCTGCTATAAGAACCTGATCTCCGACGGCTACAAGGCAAAGGTCGCCTGCGACAATCACGCAGTCACCCAGGCATTTGAGAAGATCGTCGAGACCAATATCCTCCTCTCCGGTCTCGGATTTGAGTCGGGCGGTCTCGCCGCGGCGCACGCGATCCACGACGGTATCACGATCATCCACGAGATCCATGCGAATAACTTCCACGGTGAAGTCGTCGCCTTCGGCACCATCTGCCAGCTGATCCTCGAGAACAGCCCCGAAGACGAGCTCTACGAAGTCCTCGACTTCTGCGACACCGTCGGCCTCCCCATCACGCTCCGCGACCTTATGACCAATAAGAAGACCGGCGAAGTGGCGAGAGAGTCCTTGACCGACGACGAGCTCATCGCCGTTGCGAAGAAGACCTGCATCCCCGAGGAGTCCATCCACAATATGCCCTTCCCCGTCACGGTGGATATGGTCGTCGCCGCGATCAAGACTGCGGATAAGATCGGCCGCGAGTACAAGGGTTACGACGAATAATCATTCGGTAAACAATATTAGCCGAGAGCGATCTCGGCTAATATCTTGAAAAGGAGATTTTAGAGTATGAAGAAAATAATGAACACCCCGGAAACTTTCGTGTACGATATGTGCCACGGTATCGCGATGGCGCATCCCGACCTCGAGTTTGTGGAGAAATTCAAGATCGTCAAGAAAAAGGAGATCAACGACGATAAGGTCAGCCTGATCTCGGGTGGCGGTTCGGGTCACGAGCCTGCACACGCGGGCTTTGTCGGCAAGGGTATGCTGGACGCGGCTGTGTGCGGCGACGTCTTTGCCTCCCCTTCTCAGGTCCAGGTCTATAACGCGATCAAGAAGTGCGCGACCGATAAGGGCGTCCTCCTCATCATCAAGAACTATTCGGGCGACTGCATGAACTTCAATAACGCGATGAGCGACGCCATCGACGACGGTATCAAAGTGGACGCCGTGTACGTCAATGACGACATCGCGGTCAAAGACAGCCTCTACACCGTCGGTAGGCGCGGCGTGGCGGGCACCGTGCTCGTCCACAAGTGCGCAGGTGCGGCTGCCGAGATGGGCAAGGAGCTTGAGGAAGTCAAGGCGGTGGCGAATAAGGTCATCGCGAACGTGCGTTCCTTCGGCTTTGCTTTCACCTCCTGCACCGTTCCCGCGGCGGGACATCCGACCTTTGAGATTGGCGACGACGAGATGGAGTTCGGCGTGGGTATCCACGGCGAGCCGGGTCGTTTCCGCGAGAAGATCGACTACTCCTCGGGCAAGTTCTCCGACAACCTCGCGAGCCGTATCGAAAAGGATCTCAAGGAAGATCTCGGTCTCAATGCGGGCGACGAAGTCGTGCTCCTAATCAACGGTTTCGGCGGCACCCCGCTCCAGGAACTCTATATCCTGAATAAGAGCACCACCGACGCACTCGCTGCGGACGGTATCAAGATCCACAAGACCATCGTGGGCAACTTCATGACGAGTATCGACATGGCGGGCGCCTCCATCACCGTGCTCAAGGTGGACGATGATCTCAAGAAGTACGTGGACTATCCCGTCACCACCCCCGCCCTTTCCTGGGGCGCGGCGATGAGCGAGCAGGCTGAGGCAGCCGTCGAGGCGATGAACGCCATCGCGAAAGCGCTCGGCGTCACGAACGTCGCAGCTCCCGCTGCAAAAAAGGCGAAAAAGGTCGCTGCCGAAGAGGCTGACGCGAATGCCGTCTATGAAGTAGAAGGCACTCCCGCGATCTCCGAGACCATCAACACCGCTGCTTTCGTCAAGATCGTGGACAAGATGGCTGACGTCATCATCGAGAACGAAGTCCCCTTCTGCGAGGCGGACAAGATGGGTGACGGCGACTTCGGCATGAGCATCGCAAAGGGCTTTAAGCAGCTCAAGACCGACTGGGCATCCCGCAAGAAGGGTGACATCGGCGAGTTCCTCGTCAGCTGCTCCGAGATCATCAAGGAGTACTGCGGCGGCGCGTCGGGTCCGATCTGGGGCTCCGCGTTCAAGTACGCAGGCAAGGCGATGATCGGCAAGAAGGAGATCAACCTGACCGACCTCGCATTCCTCTTCACCGAGGCAAATCGCGGCGTCTTCGAGACGGGCAAGAAGAGCTTTGGCAAGGGTGCGGAGATCGGCGACAAGACTCTCGTCGACGCCCTCAAGCCCTGCGCTATGGCTCTCACCAAGGCGGCTGAAGAAGGCAAGAAGCTCCAAGAAGGCATCGATCTCGGCGCTAAGGCGGCGCACGACGGCGCAGAAGCGACCAAGACGCACGTGGCGACCCTCGGCAGAGCGGGCACCGTGGGCGAGCGTTCTATCGGCTATCCCGACGCAGGCGCGCACGGTCTCGACGTCATCTTCAACGAGCTCGCGAAGTACATCAAGAACTTCAAGGCGTAATATAATAATCCATCAATTCAAGACACCCTGCGGCTTTCGTGGGGTGTCTTTTTTTCGTCCCCTCGAAGGTAAGCGATCCCCTATCATATAGAGAGCCGATGAGGCACCGCGAGAGGAGGGAGCGTCAAGAGTCGAGTGGCACAAAGGATAAAAGAAGGGACCCGAGAATGTCTCGAGTCCCCATTTCCTCCGCCGCTCCTCGCGCGAAGGTCATTCGAGAGAGGACTTGTCGTCCCCGCCCTTCTTAACGGCCTTTTTCTTGTAGAATGACTCTCTTACGTTCACCGTCGAGTCGATCGCTTCGATGATATTCTTGATATCCTGCTTGATCCCCTCGAGGGCGGAAAGTCCCTCCGTCAGGCTGTTGATCGTGGCGGTGTATTTCTCCTCACGCTTCTTGCTGTCCTTCAATTGATAGATCAGCAAGGCGAGAAAGAGCATCGCCCAGATCCCGTTCGCCGCCGCGTATTCTATGATCTGTTCCCACATATTAGGTCACCTCCTTGACGAAATCCTCGTAGTACAGCCCGAGGTAGTCGCGCAAGGTATTCTCGTATTGGGAGATAAACTTCGCCACGCTCTTTGCATTCTTATCCTTCAGCTGATCCACGAGGTAATTATATCTTTCCTTATAGTTTTCTCTTTTCGCGCCCGTATAGTCGCCCGTACGATCCTCGTACGCTTTATTCTCCACCCTGTCCTTCTCGAGATACTCGTCGTATGCCGCGTCTCTCTCGCTCCGGTGCTCCTTGGCGTATTCGTCCTCCATTTTGTCCCGCTTCTTTTGCAGGCGGGCGATCTCCTTCTCGAGCTGCAGAGCGTAGGATATCTCGTAGTTTTCGAGCGCGGTCTCATAGGAAGACTTTAAGCGATCGATCTTCGCATCCACTGCCTGCACCTTTTTGTCGTAGGAGTAGTTCACCTGAGCGAGCTCCTCGCCCCGCTTTACGTCGAGATCCTCTTTCGCGAGATTTGCGATAGAGGAATGGCTGAGTCCCTTCTTGGAGAGGTCCTCGGCGAGGGTGCCGCGCTTGGCGTCGTATTTCTCGCCGACCTTATCCAGAGCAAGGGCACGATCTACCGAGAGAGCGTCCTTTTTCTCCGCGAGCTCGCCGCTTTTTTGGATATAGTCGCCCGTTTTCTGCCCCTTCTTTTCGCCATAGATCTCCTCTAGGCTCTCCTTTGCCTTTCCGAGGAGCTCCTCGTCGCTGTCAAAGGTGCCTTTCACCTGTTCGTCCGCGTAGGCATTCGCCCTTTGATCCAAGTCTTGGTTGTATCGATCCGCGATGGACCTGAGTCCCGAGAGCACCTCCTTGGTATGGATGATGGTGCTGAGATCGTAGCTCGTATCCACGATGGGAATGGCAGGCTCTTTCAAAGAGTCTTCTCGCATCTTTCCGATAATCATTTTGCCTCCTTTTTTACGCAGTTACGTACTGCAATTCACCTGCATACTGCATATAGCCGCCCTCGATCCCCTCGTGATAGCTCTCCATATACCCCACCGTGCTCTCACTGCCGTCGTAGGCGCGTCGAATCAGCTCGCCGCTCTCCTTGCGGTAATAGAAGATGGGAGTGCCGTCCTCCTCGTCGATGGTCGCGGATGGGGCGAGATAGCGATTGCGCCCGAGGGGGATCTCTTCGTAGTGATAGGTATCATTTCCGAAGGAAATGGTCATATCCCCTTCTTGGTGGAAAAAGTATCCCGTCCAGACGTAGTCCGTCCCCTGGACCAAGAGCACCGAGCCGCGCTGTGCGCTCACGACGCGGAGAGCGGTCTTTCTCATCGTGAGAAAGTCGGAAGGCGTGAGGGCGGTCTGATCCTTTACGCGCACCAGCTGAAACGCCCCGCCGTCTCCCACCGTAGCTACGATATAGTCGGCGCCCGCCTCGAGCGTCCTGCCGTCCGTCATCGCGATACTGCGGATCTTGTGGACCGGATAGCTCTCACTGCGTCCGATCGATAAGGTGACGGTGCTCCTCGCCGCGCTCGTTGACGCCGAACGCACGGTAGATGTGTAGCGGGCGTTTGCCTTGTCGTAGTAGAGAGCGTCGTCGAAAAAGCAGGAGGAGAGTCTCGAGAGGGTATTGGTCGAGGCGGTCTTTCTGTAGGCGTTCACGCCCCGCTCTCCATTGGAGGTATAGACCACCATCTCCTCCTCTCCCGAGTGTCCTCCCACCCTGTCGAAATATCTCCTGTCCTCCTCGAGTCCGACCCCTTGCGCCGTCACGGTAAATCCGCCGTGCGTGGTGCACTCCACGTCAAAGACGTGCACACCCTTCGCGAGAGTCACTTCAAAATGTGAGCGGGCATTCATACTCTCCGAGAGCATCAGCCCGTCCACATACACCTTGGCAAAAGTTGAGATCGACTCGAAGGCGAGAGAAAGAGTGACCTTCGCTTTCGCCTTCAGAGAGAATAGCACCCCGCCGTACCTCGCGAGAGAACCGTAGCAGGCTCTCACCTTGCCCGTGCGCTCGTACATGGTTTGCAGTTGTTCGGTATTCAAATAGATCTGTTTCTCGATATTCATATCATTCTCCGTAGTGATCGACCGTAAGCTCGACGAGGGTGATACGCACCTCCACCGCACTCGAGGTCAAGGTGACCTGCAGTCGATCGAAGGGACGCATGACCTTGACCTTATTCAGCCCGCTCGTTATCGCGTAGCTATAGTCCGCTCCGTCCATCGTCAGCAAGATACTTCCCGCTCCCTCGGCGCGGATACGCACCTCGCGCAGGAACTTTCTCCCGTCGTGCACCCCGAGCGACGTGATCGGGGACTGCCACAATTTCGGGAGAGGAGTCTCATCCACTCGCCCCACGGGAGCAACGACGCCGATATAGTCGGAGGGATAGGTGACGTTCGTCAAGACCCCGCGCACCGCGTCGAGATCGAGAGATACCATAGACAGGACGGATAGATCGTGCGCGATCTCAAGGGTCTTTTTCCCGAGGTCGTACACGATGAGGCTGTTATTCCCCGACGCGATCGCGCTGTCCATCTCCATCCGACAGGCGAGATAGTACTTGCCGCCGTGATAGAGCCCCTTCGCCTCGGACATATCTTTCGATACGAGATCCTCGATCTCGGTCATGATCTTGCCGATGGATACGCCATCGAAAAGAAAGACGCCGTCCGACGCCGCGAAAGCGATCCTATCTCCGCAGATCGCGATGGTATCTCTGTAGATCGTGCCGGGCGAGACGTACAATTTCTGCAGGCGAAACTCGGTCTGCAGGTTATATGCGGTCAGGCGCATCACGCCGTGCTCGAAAAAGAGATAGACGTTCCCCGCAAAGTCCACGACCTTGATCACCTTTCCGAGGGTGGTGTCAAAGGAGATATATCCCCCTTCGTCCATCGAGATCGCCCAATTCTTGGGGTCAAAGTCATCGCTGAAATACAGCTTGTACTCGTCCAGCTTAGAGACCGCAAATACCCTGTCGCTATGCACGCACATCGTGGTAAATATCTCGCTGAAAGAGAGCCTCGTCATCGTGAACTCGCGCAGGAAATACAGCCCCGTCGTCGTCGCGACCAAGAGTCCGTCATTCTCGTTATAGACGTAGGGAACGGCGTCCATGACCACGCCGTACTCCCCGATGGGCGCAAAGCCGGAATACATCTCGTTCAAGGTGAAATCGTAGAGTTTGCCGTCATCGCCGTAGGCGACGAGCTTTTCCACCGTCGTAGAGAGATTATGGATCGTATAGCGATAGAAGCTCAAGAACTTCACGCTGATCCCCCTTCTCTTGATCTGCCACGAGCCTTCTCCCGTCCGGATATATGCCGCGTCCACGCCGTAGCCTGTGTCGAGCACCCCCTTACCAAAGTTGAAATTGTAGCTCTTGGGAGAGTAATTTAAGGGGAGGATCTCCTCCGCGACGGTCGTATTCACCCCCTTAAAGGTGGAGAGTCGATACTTCTTTCTCTTGGGCGAAAGCGCCGTTTGCGTTTGATAAGTCCTGATCATATCCACCTCTTGACCCGAATGCTCTTTGCCGCGTGAGGTATGAGCGCCTTGGCGAGTCCTTCCTTATACTTCCTCTCGTGGAGGAGAGACTCCTCGTACATCATCGACGCCAGAGCGTACTCCGCCGCGACGCCGCGCGCGACGAGATCGAGGGTGATCTGCGGCGCGATCTCCACAGTCCCGCCGATCGCGGGATAGGAGCTCGGTAGTGCGTAGTAGCGTATCGTATATCTCCCGTCCTCCGCGATCAAAGTGCGCCCGCGCAGGCGAAACGCCGCCTTCTCCCCCGATTCATCCGTCAATCGAACGACGTCAAAGACCCCTTCGTTCAAGGTCGTGAGATCGAGACTCCCGCCGCTGACCGTGACGTTTTCCTCTCTCTCGAGGGGCGCATACTCCGTTATAAGGCGCATATAGGACACCCCGAGCGACGTGACCAACCGCGCGACTCTGGGATCAGAAGACTGCGGTCTCACCGTCAGATCGGTGATCCCGAGGAGCTCGACCGCTTTATTCAATATATCGTTTACGTTCATTCTTCCTCCTTCCCCTTGCGGGGTGAGAGCGGAGAGAGGATCAGAGCTTGGAAAGGAGCCTTTCCGACTCCTCTCCGATGCGTTCGTGGAGCCTATGCTCCTCTTCCCTCTTTAACCTCTCTTCGTTCTCTTCGATCTCCTTCAGGAGTTCGTAACGGCGACGCACGTGCGTCTCACGTAGCTTTCTTACGAGCGCCGCGGAGAGACTCTCCGTCCAAGTGACGCAGATCTCTCCCCTTTTATGCACTTCAAAGCGATGCGCCGCGGGATCATAGTACAAGCGATACTCCGCATCGACCTCCTTGATCCTGTCCGCGATGTCGTGGACGTCGCCTTTGATCTCTACAAGATATCTCTTATGCACGTGCGTCGCCTCCCATTATGCCGAAGCCGCGGTGATGCCGCTGATCTTTGCCTGACCGATGGGCTTATTGCAGAAGAGATCTGCGTACTTGACCAAGGTCGCGGTGTAAGCCGCCGTCCCGGGCTTCTGAATGAGCACCCTGCCGTTATCTCCCTCGATCCAGCTCCAATCGCAGAGCTGATGGATCACGAAGTCATCGGTATTCAGGAGATACATCGTACCATCCTCGACAAATCTGTCCGCCACGACGGGGATGCCGTTGTAGGAGATCGCCTTGAAACCGCCGTCGAGATTCATGTAGTCAACGTTGGTGCGAGTCAGGGCGAGGTAGTCGAGGTAGAAACGTCTGACGTCGTATGCCGTGGAGATAAAGTTCACCTCCGAACCCGCGACCTCATCCAAGTAATCGATCGCCTCCTGGAAGGTAGCGCCGCTGATCGCGCCGCTCGAGGACTGGATATAGGGAATGAGCCACTTATTGGTCGAACGGGCGAGACCGTAGATGGTACCCGTAGTGCCGAAGATCGCGCCGAGACCGGTGATCTCAACGTTGTAGCTGCCCTGCACGGTGATGAAATATCCCGAGCCGATCACGGCAGAGGGAGCGGTACCGTCGATCTTGATGACCTTATTCTGACGGTCGATGTCCACGACCTTTCTCCCCGCGTATGCCACGCCGGAGCCCGACTGATAGATGTCGATCATCATGCCCTCGATAAAGGGCTTGATCGTGCTCACCTTGATCAAGCTCTTATCGGTATTGCCGGTATTATCGACGGTGGTAGCGATCTTGCCGATACCGTCGCCGTAGAGCATTCTGCCGAAATTGAACTTGCTCGCCTTCAACAGCCCCTCCATCTCGCCGTTCAAGACGTTGATAAAGGCACCCGCGTTGTTTTCACTCCCGCGAATGACCTTATCGGTGATCTCGATGGAACCGTAGAGATTCTTGAGCGCAGAGGTGAATTTCGCGTAGTTATTGCCCGACGCGATGGGCAGATTGCCCGTCTCGGTACCCGCGCCCACACCGCCGTTGATGCCGTAGGGTACGAGCTTGATGATGTTTTTGCCCCAGACGTCGGCAGTGGTCTGTTTGATTTTCGCATAGAGCGGATTGATCTTGGTATTCAGCTGATCGCTGACCACAGCCAGATAGTAGCTTTTCAATGCCGCGTCCGCAGTAGAATATGAAACCATATTAAATCCTCCTTGATTTGATTAGTTTTTCCGCCATGGCTCCCGCCTCCTCGATCGTCGTGGGTCGTGAAGGCGGTAATATCGCGGCGGCACCGCCATGGGGTAGAGTCTTGGGTGCGCCGGCGAGGGGGGAGAGTCCCTCGAGATAGTCGTGAATGACTTTATCGCGAATCTTGTCATTCTTATAGACGTATTTCTCGAGAAACGCCTCGTCCTCGATCATGCTTTCGGGTTTACGGTAGTTTTGCGCGAGCGCCCTGCCGAGGGCGATCTCCAAGCAATTCTCCTTGCAAGCGAGATCGTGATCCTTGGACAAGATCGCGCCGATCTCCTTGGCGTACTCTTCCGCGATGGGATACTCTCCGAGAAAGTCAGCGACCTTATCATCCCATTCTTCACTATCGTACAGAGGGGCAGATCCCGCATCGCTCTTGACCTCTGCGGCGGGCTCACTTCTCCGCTCCGACTCCTTCAACTGCTGACACTTCCTCGTAAATTCCGCTTCGAGATTTTTGTACGCTTTCAATAGTTCCTCGCTGCTCGCGAATTTCCCGACGGAGGCGGCTCCTTCGTTCTCCTTGCCCGCCGCGCCCTCTTGCGCTGTGCCGACTTCGGGCGAGATCGCCGCTTGTTCCATTACTTCCTGCATAATTTATACCTCCTTTTTTTCTGCGCCCTTAGGCGCCCTGTTCGATGCTCTTCAAGAGAGCCTTTTTACGTTTATGATCGCGGATATGCTCGATGAGGCGCTTTTTCGCCGCGGGCGAATAGTCGTGCCCCTTGCCGAGGAGCGCCTTGCTGTGCTCCGCGATATGGATATCGTCGTCGTCCACTTCGCCGATCTCGATGGACTCGGTCTCCACGCGATCGTTCTCCTCGTCGGCGCGATGCACGTTGAGTTCGTCGAGCTCTCTCGCGCTCTCCCAGTTGCCGAAGCCGAGCATCTCGAGCACCTTCGCCTTATTCGCCGAGCTCATTCTGCCGTTCTCATCGGTCAGCAAGCCGAGATTGAGTAGCTCAAAGACCATATTCTTTCTCGAAGACGAGCTCTCGAGGACGTCCCCCGATACGTCAAAGGCGACGTCGTCGCTGCTGATATCGTTTCGATCGAAAGCACGTAGTTCGATGTCTCCGTTTTCTCCCGCGATCCTCTTTTTCCTCTCGCCGAGGGCGAACTGCTTATAGAGGCGCAAAATCTGTTTCGCGACCTCCTTGATCGCACTCCTGACCTCGGTGGCGGTGATCTTGAGACGCGACTCGTCCTGCTCCATCAAGAGGGAGATCGCCTTGGCGCTCGTATTGGTGGCGGGCGCCTGAGAATACTTCATCAGGTCGCTGACCCCGCTGATCATCGTAAATTCGTCCAAGAGTCTCTCCTCCTCGCGAATGAGCTCTACGGGGACGGAGCCGATCTCGAGCATCTGAGGCATCCTGCCGCCCTGACGCACGATCAAGACCTTGCCGGGAGAGAGTCCGTCTTCCTCGAGGTTCTCGATATCCACACTCCCGTCCTCTACCGCGAGCACCCCCATCGTCATACGGTTGAGATACTCGTGCTTGCGGTTTTTCACCGCATTGAAAGCGCGCTGAATGGGGATCATGCGCTCCACGATCGAGGTGCCGAAAAAGCACCCCGGGGCGATGACCGAGCTCTGCTTTGCAAAGGGGAAGCCGCGGCGGCCGTCCTCCTTATTAAGATAGGGGAGACTGCCGTCATAGACCACGCTATCCCCCGCCACGATCACGAGCCTCCCCTTCGGATGCTCTCTCGTGGGAGCGTCGTAGCGCTCGATGACCATCGCGTAACCTTCGAGAGAGGCGTCGCTCATCGTCCTGACAAATCCGCTGTATCCCAATCCGCCGATCGTGCTACCGCCCTGCATCGTAAAGCCGTAGATGCTCTCGCTCGGGACGTCGATCCCCCACTTGTCTTTGATCTCGGAGACGGGATACGCCTTTGCGTGGATGATGCTCCTGCAGTCGTCGATCTCCATATTGGTGACGCTGTCGGGATAGATATCGAAGGGCGGGATCACCTCTACCTTGACGTCGCCGTCGTAGATGTCCCCCTTTTCGTTCCTGCCGATCCTTTTGCCGCATTCGCCGTCCCACACGACCTTATAAAAGGCGGTTCCCGTCACCTCGCTCCACATATTTGCCTCGTCGATGAGTTTCTGCAGATTGATCTCGTTAAAGACCGAGGAGAGGATCTTTGTGGAGAATGCCGCCGAACGTTTGTCCGCTTCGTCCTGAGAGAGGGGGCGCACCGACATTCCGACCTTGATCCCCGACAGCTTCGCGATGCGGGTCTCGAGCACGGTGGCGGTATGGTTATATACCTCTCTCTGCTGCCAGAAATACTGCTTGCCGTAGTCCTCGATCTCGCCCGACTGTCCGATCTCGCAGTACTGATTTCCCATAAAGTAGTTCAGATTGAGTCGCCATTGCATCTCGAGAGATTTCCTCTCCTCGCGACGCTTCTCAAAGTCCTTGCGCACCTCGGCGGCGAGAACGCTCTTTTCGCGGTTTTCCTTTTTACTTGTTTTCATTCACTTCCCTCCTCTTGATCGCCTTTTTGATCACGTTATCGGGGCTCTTGGGGACGAGCTCCTTGCCCATCGCTTCGTAGAGTTTCACCAAGCAATCTCGGCAGAGATAGAGCCCCCCGCCCCCAAACAGCGCGGAGAGTCCCCCCTTTCCCGTCGCGACTCTGTACTCCGCCCGATTTCGACAGAGGTGCATATCGCAGCGGGACTCGACGTTAAGTTTGATCAGTTCCATTCTTTATTTCCTCCAATTCTTTTAATAGTCTCTCTTTCTCACGCTCGAGCTCCTCATCGGTCATACTCTCGTAATCCTCCTCACTTGAGATCAATTCCAGATAGGCTTTGAGCGCGGATATGTCGGGCGGGAAATGCTTTTGCGTGACCTTTTTCTTTACCACTTCGCCATCGGGCGAATACTCCATCGTTTTCTCCGTCACCGTATAGCCCACCGCCTTCTTGTAGAGTGAATTTACCAGTTTTTCGTCCATACTTTCCCCTTTCGGATATAAAAAAGTCCCTACGGAGTCCCTTGCGAGCGTAAGGACTTATTTTTTTTATTGATGCTATCGGCGCGATCGCCGCATGAGCTTTTTCTTGTATCTTTCCTGCCTGCTTTCCTCCCCTTTGGAGGGCGTGTGCGATCGCGGCTTGCTCATGAGATAATATCTCAGTTCGTCCATTGCGTGGTCGTCCGCCTTGACGGGAGCGTCACCCTTTCCCCAGTAGTAGCCTTTGATCTCACGGATCATATTCACACAGTTTCTGAAGATCACGATGCGGGGCGGCCGCGCTTTGAACCTGCTCTTTACCTCCGCGATCCCCGACCAAATATCCTTATCCACCGAGGTATCGCAGAGGATCCCCTCTTCGTAAAAGAGATCGGCGACCGATTTCAGAGAGGCGAGCGTCTTTTGACTCGCCGCGCTGTCTATGATGCACCGCAGCCGCCCTTCTCTGTCACGAGGCCAACCCAGCCGATCCGCGATCTCGCGGATGCGCTCGGCGTGGTATCCGACGTCCCGCTCCCTCTCGTAGTGCTCGGCGATCACATAGACGTTGCCGTCGTAGTCCACCGCGTAGAAGTGGCAGGAGAGAGGATTATGCAAGCCGGGATCGATGGAGATATTATCGTACCACTCGGGCGGCACGGGAAAGGGGTCCACGACGTGCACGCTCTCGTCAAATTCGGGATAGACGAGTCCTCCCGTATCCCCGAACCTGCCGTATCGGCGCATCTCGACGCTCTCCTTATCAAACGCCTTGGTCAAGAGATCGATCTCGGCGGGGTCGAGATAGGGATTGTCCGCCCACTCCATCGTGACGTACCATACCTCGGGATTTTCCCGTTTATTCATATAGATCTCGTCATAGACCCAACTGCGCCCTTTGAGCGGAGTCATCGTCCCCCAGATCTCCCCCTTTCGATCCATCACGCGCATCACGCATTCCTGATAGACGTCCTGCGGCGGTTCCTCGTCGAACCACACGAAGTCGAGTGAGGCGCCCTGAAACTTCTCCCGCCCCTGATCCGCACTCTTAAAGCCGAGGCGAGATACCCCACCAAAGACGTTCTTGACCGTGATATAGTCGATCACGCCGCCGTCGGGACTGCTCTTTCTCCCCGACTGCATCGTGACGTCCACGATCCACTCGGGTCTGAGGTAAGAGAGGATCTTGCTCTGCGAGACCTCTCTCTGCACTTCGTAGGTCGGCGAGACCACCCACCCGCACACGTCCTTTCTATTCTCGCGGAAGGGGTGGATCCCTCTGACCCACCATACCGCTTCCACCGCCCCGCACTCGGTCTTTCCGCTGCGATTGCCGCCGAAGACCCAGCGATTGCGCTTTACGCATTTATGAAATTCCATCTGCTTTGCGTGCACCTTGTCGCGATTGTATCTCGCGAGTTTATCCTGTTCACGGCGAAAGCGTTCTAAGCTCTCGATCTCCCTGATCCGACCGACGAGCTCCCTTATTTTCTCTTTTTTATCCATTTATCGTCACCATTCGCATACTCTTATCTTCACAAACCGAGAATAATATAGTATAATAGGTCTATGAAACGCATCGTCGCACTCATTCTGATATTTACTTTCGCGCTGTCCCTGACGGCGTTTTTCCCCGTCTTGACGGCTTCTGCAGAGGAGGAGACATATCTTCTCATCGAGCGTGACAACGTCGCCCTCTACGAGGATACCCGCAAGGCTCCCGTCCTCTTTGTCATTCCGCGCAGCTATTACGTCAAGGTCTTGGAGCTGAATTACGACGAGAATTATCACAAAGTCGAGTACAACGGCATTGTCGGATTGGTCAAAGCTTCCGAGGTCTCCGCAAAGACGGAGAATAACGTCCAAGACCCCTATTACACCGCGCAGAGCATCTCGGCGCATATCAGCACCCATCTCTACAAGCGCCCTTCCTTCCTCGAAGCGGAGGACAGCGGCATCATCGCCTACGGCGCGACGCTGACCTACCTCGGCAAGATCTCGGGTGAAAAAGGCACCTACGGTACTTCGACCTGGTTCGCCGTGAGTTACTCGGGGCACGATAAGCCCTTTTACATCCACGCCGCTATGACGGAAAACCTCGACCTGCTCGAGACCGCTCTCCCTCTGCACCCCAATTCCGCCGCTTCGACCGCGGTCACCACAGACGCGGGGACGGATAGCGACGCAGCGGAGAGCGCAGACAGCTCCAAGGGAGTGGACGTCGTGCGCATTCTCCTCATCATCGGGATCTTTGTCCCCATCGTCATCATCCTCGTTGTGCTCTTTCGCCCGCCGAAAAGGCGTGCTCGCAGTAGAGATGACAGAGAGGCGGATAGGGACGACTATTGATTTTTTTCCCCTTCTCACGATCCTCGTTTTCATCGTCGTCCTCTCTGATCACGCGATTCAGCATGGTCATAAAGAGGGGTTCGTTGCCGTACTCTACGATGATCCTCTTTTTATCGTAGCCGAGCGCGGCGAGCTCCTTTGCGAGATCGGCTAACCCTCTCTTCAGATACCTGTAACAGGTGCGGAGGGAGACGTGATACTCCTCCATCAGTTCATTCATCTCACGATGAGAGAGATACCTCTCTTTCAAGATAGAGAGGGCGAGCCCTTTCCCCTTTCTAAAGGATTCCTCTATCATATATTTCATATTATATATACCTACTTTTCTATCTTCGTAGGCGATGATCTTGTCGTATAGTCTCATCTGCTCATTCGGGAATATGGCGTAGAATCCGCTCTTCAAGCATTCGTTCTCGCACTGCTCGAGAGAATCAAAGAGATCGTCGAGGTGCGGATAGCATCTCAAGAGGGTCTTTGCCACCAATAATTGATCTTCCATTTTATCCTCCTTATAGAATTTGCGGTTGAGTAATACGAACATTTGTTCACATACACAATATAACACATATCCGACGAAAAAGAAAGCCTTACTGACAATTACGAGGCGGGTGTTGTAAAAATGTAAATTTCGTATTTTTGCACAAATTCTGTTATTTTATTTTTGAATGCAATGCGAAATTCGTATCAAATACAGCATTTCGGTGCTCACAATTTTATAATATACCATTTTTGTACAAAATTTCAATTTTTGTGACAAACGTCGCACGATTTTTTCTTTCACACGAAATGAGCCTATTTCTACGCGCTTTCTGCATTAAAGCAACGTGTAGAATACAAAAGGCGTATCTTGTTTACATTATGAGTTATATTTCGTTTTTACTCTCATTTTTGTTTCAAGTAGAATGAACACGGAGGTGCGGGCGCACACTAAAGGTATGCTCACGGTATTTTTGCGATCTATCATCACCTACGTTTTCCTCCTCTTCATCATGCGCTTGATGGGGAAAAGGCAACTCTCTCAGCTCCAACCCTTCGAGTTCGTGATCACGTTGATCGTCGCCGAGCTCGCCTGTATCCCGATGTCGGACACCTCGATCCCCCTTTCCTACGGGATCATCCCGATGTTCACGATGTTTATCCTGCATATCCTGATCACCAAGCTCGCGAGTAAAAATCACAAGTTCAATCGTTTCCTGAACGGCGTCCCCGTCGTGGTCATCAGTCCCAAGGGGATCGATCATCGCCTGCTCGATCAGCTGGATATGAACGTGACCGATCTCCTGCACGCCCTGCGCGCCGCGGGGTATTTCTATCCCAGCGAGGTCGCCTATGCGATCATGGAGACCAATGGGACGCTCTCCGTGCTGCCGAAGTCGGGCTTCGCCCCCGCGACTCCCGAGGATCTCTCGGTCAAAGTGGATGAGAGCGAGATCCCCTACCCCATCATCTGCGAGGGGAGCTCTTTCACCGAGAATATCCTCTTATCGGGGATCACCGAGGAGGAGGTGGACGATCTCCTCTCCCGCCACGCGCTCAAGCGCGACGACGTCCTGCTCCTGACTGTGGATAAGGAGAGAAACGTCTATCTGCAACCCTACGTCGGGAGCGCCATCTCGGAGGAAAAACTGTGAAACGGCTGATCTTTGCGATCGCGATCGTCCTATTGATCGTCGCGGTCGGGGTATTTGAGCAAGTGTATATACAGAAATTGTATAAAGATACGCGCGCGCAGGCGCAGGAAGTCAAAGATCTGATCGAGGAGGACGTGACTCTCGCCCTGCCCGCCGCAGAGGAGATGAAGGAGACTTGGCTGGAGAAAAGGAGCTTTCTCGAAGCGGTCACACCGCATAACGAGACGAAGGAAATGGTACTGAGGATCGCCGAGCTCATAGGGTACATCCGCGCGGAGGACGATAAGTCGGCGACGGCGACGGTGGAGATCATCTTGGAGATGTGTTCGAACACCCCCCATATTCTGGGGTTCCACTGGGAACACATCTTCTAAACCGAAGGCAGATAAGGGCGCATCTGCTGTGTTTCTGACTGCATCGTGGCGAAATCACGTACGCTAAGTACGCTCATTCGTCACGACTTGTCGAGCCTTGCATCTGCACTCTTCTCCGCCTTCGGTTGGATTATATTATA
>CAMOTC010000012.1 GCA_946625545.1 uncultured Clostridia bacterium
GTATTGAATCCCGTGGACTCGTAGTCCGTGGTGACCTTCTTGATCATACGATGCACGCTCGCATTGTGCTTGCGGCTGTAACCCGCTTCGTCATTCATGATCTCGGGGAGACGCCATACTCTCTCGATAAATCTCTTGCAACCCACGATGCTGTTGTCCGACCAAGGCGCGGGGCGCTCGTAGTCGCCGATAAACATCACGTAGGTGCGCAGGACGTCGCTGCCGTACTTGTCGATGCACTCATTGGGGTTCACGACGTTGCCGAGACTCTTACTCATCTTGTTGCCGTCGCTACCGAGCAAAAGTCCTTGCGCGGTACGTCTCTTATAAGGCTCGGGGAAGGGAACGGCGCCGATATCGTAGAGGAAGCGATTCCAAAATCTCGAATAGATCAAGTGACGAGTCACGTGCTCCATACCGCCGTTATACCAGTCCACGGGGCCCCAATAGCGGAGCTTCTCGGGATCGGCGAGCGCGTTTGCGTTGTGAGGATCGATATAGCGCAGGAAGTACCAGGAAGAACCCGCCCACTGCGGCATCGTATCGGTCTCGCGTCTCGCGGCGCCGCCGCACTTCGGGCACTTGCAATTTACCCAATCGGTGACCTTGGAGAGAGGGGACTCACCCGTGTCGGTAGGCTTGTACTCCTCGAGGTCGGGGAGCATCAAGGGGAGCTCCTCCTCGGGTACGGGCACCATGCCGCACTTGTCGCAGTACACGATGGGGATGGGCTCGCCCCAGTATCTCTGACGGTTGAAAGCCCAGTCCTTCATATTGTAATTTACCTTTCTCGTGCCGATGCCCTTGGACTCGACGTAATCGATCATCTTTGCGATCGCATCCTTGACGGGGAGTCCGTTCAGGAAGTCGCTATTGATCATCGTGCCGTTATAGATATCGGTGTAAGCGGTCTTTTCGAGATCCACCTCGCCGTCGATGACCTGAATGATCGGGAGAGAATACTTCTTTGCAAAGTCGTAGTCGCGAGTATCGTGTGCGGGAACCGCCATGATCGCGCCTGTGCCGTAGCCCATCATCACGTAGTCGGCGACAAAGATGGGGACTTCCTTTCCGGTCAGCGGATTGATCGCCGCGACGCCCTCGATCCTGACGCCCGTCTTGTCCTTTTGGAGCTGAACGCGCTCAAACTCATTCTTGCGGCGAGCCGCCTCGCGATACGCCTCGATCTCCGCCATATTCTTGATATACTTGGCATTCTCCTCGATCAAGGGATGCTCGGGTGCGATACACATAAAGGTCACGCCGAATACGGTATCCGCACGCGTCGTAAATACGCGAAGCTTGCCCCCTGTGGTCACGGGGAAATCCAGCTCTGCGCCGTAGCTCCTGCCGATCCAATTCTCCTGCTCGGTCTTGACGCGCGGGAGGAAATCCAAACCGTCCAACCCATCGAGGAGCTTATCGGCATAGTCGCGGATCTTCAAGAACCACACGTCCTTTTGCTTCTGGATCACGGGAGACCCGCAACGGTCGCACACGCCCCCCTGCGACTCTTCATTGGAAAGGACGACCTTACAATTCTCGCAGAAATTCACGTAGGTATTACTCCGGTAGGCGAGCCCTCTCTTGAAGAGCTGGAGAAAAATCCACTGCGTCCACTTATAGTACGCGGGATCGGTGGTATCCACCGTCCTGTCCCAGTCGAAGGAGTAACCCACTCGCTTCAGCTGAGAGACGAAGGTCTTGATGTTTTGATCGGTGACCTTGCGGGGGTGCTGATTGGTCTTCATCGCATAGTTCTCGGTGGGGAGACCGAAAGCGTCCCACCCGATGGGGAAGAGCACGTTATATCCCTGCAATCTCCTCATGCGGGAGACCACCTCCATCGAGGTAAAGGCGCGAATGTGTCCGACGTGCAGCCCCGCGCCCGAGGGGTAGGGAAACTCGATCAAGCCGTAAAACTTCGGCTTTTCGTCGAAATCCTTCGCCTTAAAGAGGTCTTTCTCCTCCCAAATACGTTGCCACTTTGCTTCAATCTCTCTTGGTGAATAATCCTTCATACTCGGTCCTTTTCTCCGCTCTTACTTTTCGCGAGCGAAATATTATTATAATAATTTATGATAGTATAGCCGCGGGAAAAAGTCAAAAGTTTTTGCGAAGTATATGTCTTTCGGTGTTTGAAAAAGGTTTTTTTCGTCAAAACTCCTCCTCGGAGGTAATGAAATGAGCTTAAACCCTTTTGAACTGAAACCCATCGATCTCGAGAGCTGTTTTACCGAGAGAAAGGAGCTGTACGGATACAGCTACGACAAGCACAACGCCGATCCCTATACCAAACTGCGCATAATCTTGATGAACGGTACGGAATTTGAAGAAGTCGGATTTGGACATAACGTGATGCGCAACGAGAAGCGCGCGGATCTCAGGCGCGATCTCGCGATGCTCAGGAGGAGCGAACAGATGCAGCAGAAGCGCATCGCCTGTCTGAAACCCATCTCGGAGAGCGTCCTTGAGAATACCATCGCCTACGAGCAACTCGCCGTGGATCTGACTGCGACGATGGCGGCAAGAGAGATGAATCCTTACGTCAAGCACTGTATGGATTTCGCCCTGCTCGAGGACTTTGACCACCTCTATCGATATGCCGATCTTATGAATATGGAGACGGGGGAAAAGGCGGAGGATCTCGTCGGAGGTTATACCGAGATCATGCCGGGACGCCCCACGATCAGCGAGCATCGTCACCCGTACGACGATATCAAGCGCCCCATCGACGCAAAGAAGGACTC
This sequence comes from uncultured Clostridia bacterium, assembly GCA_946625545.1. Lineage (GTDB taxonomy): Bacteria > Bacillota > Clostridia > Christensenellales > CAG-1252 > CAG-1252. The sequence continues at coordinate 2,751 of CAMOTC010000012.1, forward strand.
CCTCTTGACAAAACTGCAGGTCAATATCATCACCGCAGCGGAACAGCAGACGATGAACTACTATATGAATCAATGCGGCTTCTATAAGTCCGATCTCGGACGCAGGCTCTATCAGGAGATCGCGATGATCGAGGAGCAGCACGTCAGCTCCTATGGTAGTCTGATCGATCCCGTATGCAGTCCTCTCGAAAAGCTCTTGATGCACGAATACACCGAGGCGTATCTCTACTACAGCTGTTACGAGAGCGAGACCGATCCCAAGGTAAAAGCGATATGGGAAGAATACTTCACGCAGGAAGTGGCGCATCTCCACTATGCGGCGGAGCTCCTCCGAAAGTATGACGGCAAGGAATATCAAGAGGTCATCCCCAAGGCGAGCTTCCCCGAGCTGCTCTTTATCACCGAGCAGAAAGATTACGTGCGGGGCGTGCTCAAGGATACCGTCCTCGAGACGGGAATGCGCGAGGACTTTGCCAAGATCGACGCCCTGTCCGACTCTTTCGACTTCTTTGACTATCAAAAGAGGGTCAACGGCAGTGCAACGGGAGTGGCGAGCCACGAGGTCATCGAAAAACACATCAAAGAATTCGGCGAGGACTATCGCTATCAAATCAAGGATCATCCTGTCGACGCCCTCAGAAATAGGGACGAAGATAACTACGTTCTAGGGAGAGTCAAGGGAAAAGTCGGGATCTGATCCGATCTCCTGTGAAGGTCGTTTTGCATAAAAAAAGTGCGCTGCCGATATGGAAGCGCACCGTTTTTTATATATCCCTTTTATGCTTTCGGCAAGCTGTTTTCGACGTACACCGTCCTCTCAAAGTAGCGATCCCAGCTGACCCCCGTGTAGTCAAAAGTGCTGTCTCCGTGGATCGTGATGACGGAGTAACCTTTCATCAAATTGGTGGGGTCATCCGTCTTATTATTCTTGTAGAGATTGTAGGTCGCATAGCCGCCGCATATCCCGTAGCACAGATAGATCGGCGTCTCGCCCTCTCCTGCCGCTTCATACAAGACGGCGTCATTCGCGTGATCGTGCCCGCAGAAGAGTCCGTTCACGCCTGCGCGGAGAGACTTCATCAGATCATACATATTGTTATTATGATCGGAGCAGCATACGCCCTCGTAGTTTATCGAGCCTTTCGCCGCATACCAGCCGTCCTTGAGCGCCACCTTGCCCACGACGTTGCCATCGTGATCCTTGACAGTCACGCCCTCGACGTAGCTCCAGCCTTCGGCTGCCACCTCTTCGGTCCAGCCTTCTTCCAAGCTATTCAATGCGACGTACTTCATATTGCGCTGTTCGACGAGGGGGATATGGATAAAGAGCATCGTCTTGACCCCGTTCGTGAGATCCTCGGTGACTGATCTGACCTGTTCCTCGTACCAAGCCTTTTGGCTGTCTTTCAGATAGTCGTAGCTCTTCTTTCTGATCTCCTCGCCCTGCGCCTTAAAGACCTCATAATCTTCCTCCGCGATGGCGTCGCCGCTGTCCATAAAGATCATGGACTGTACGACCTTATAGTCGGCGCCGAGAAGGTTTACGACAAAGTTGCCGATACCCCATACTTCTTCTTCACTGCCATCACTCTTCGTGACGTACTTTTTCGACGCATCCGACAAGCAGTGCGGATACTTCTCGATGATCTGCATCAGCTCTTTGCGCGGCAGTTTGTAGAAGGCGTCGCCCTCGTGGTTGCCGAGGCAATACGCCCAATACACGCCCATCTTTTCCATCATCTCGCAGAGCTGGATTGCGCGCGCTCTGCCGCTGATACTCGTAATGATGTCTCCCGTGAATGCGACGAAATCGGGAGATTCACGCTCGATGGTCTCTACAAACATCTCGACGGTCCTATCGTTACCGAGATCCCCCTTATTCGTCTCCGAAAGGTGCATATCGGTAAACTGCAAGACCTTCCAATCCGAGGCATCGATGGCGTCGCCGTTCATCTTTACGAGGGCGGGAGCGTCAGTCGGATTATGCTCGGCGCCTGCCTCGAGAAGCACGACGTTAGAGTTGATTTCAGGCAGGTTCTCCCAGTCCACGTTCATGGGGATAGGACCGAATAGGATGATCACCACGATCGCAAGGATCGCCGCAAGCAGGCTCAAACTTATCACGATAATCTTCTTCTTGATGCTCATACAAAGGTTTCTCCTATAGTCTTTTTATCAGTCGCAAGCTACGCTGTTCTCGATGCAGAGAGCGGGATGATCCGGATCGTTGTATCTGATCTGATGATAGTCAAAGGTCGCGTCTTGGTGGATCGTGATCTTAGCATATCCGCGGAGGGAATAGTCGTCGGTTTCCGAGAGACCCATCGAGTACATATTGTAGCTCTGCAAGCCGCCGCAGATACCGTAGCACAGATAGACGGGATCATCACCCACGAGCTCAGCTTCATAGAGGATACTATTGCTGATATGGTCGTGTCCGCAGAACATCGCATTTACGCCCGCGCGAAGGGACTTCATCAGATCGTACATCCCGTTATTATGATCGGAGCAGTAGCACTTCTCATAGCTTGCGGTGCCTTTAATGAGGTTCCACCCCTTCTTTACCGTCGTATAGCCGTACAACTTGTCTCCTATCATCAAGGGTTTTTCAGGATCGGCATAGTACCAATCGGCGTCCAAAACGTCGGTATATTGGATGAGTTTCACATAGGACTGCTCAACGAGCGGGATATGGATGAAGAGCATCGTCTTGACCCCATTCGTGAGATCCTCCGTGACAGCTCTGACCTGCTCCTCGTACCAAACTTTTTGACTGTCCTTGAGATAGTCGTAGCTGTTCTTCTCGATCTCCTCGCCCGCGGCGGTCAATGCCTCGTAGTCCTCTTTGGAGATCTTATTGCCGCTGTCCATAAAGATCATGGACTGGACGACCTTATAGTCTGCGCCGAGAAGGTTTACGACCGTATTGCCGAGTCCCCAAACGGTCGTGCCGTCCGAAGTCTTCTTGACGTTGTCTTCGAGGAGGCAATGGTCGTATGCCGCCCAAATGCTGACATTCTCCTCACGGCTCAAGGTATAGGGAGCGGAGTCGCCCTCGTGATTGCCGAGGGAGTAGCACCAATAGATGCCCATACGCTCAAAGATCTCCGCGAGCTGTACTGCACGCGCCCTGCCGCGGGGACGGGTGATGATGTCACCTGTCAAGACCACGAAATCGGGCTTTTCTCTCTGCAGGGTATCGATCATCAAGTTTAAGGAGACGTCGTTTCTCTCGTCGTCCTGCGTGAAGTGAAGATCGCTGAACTGCAATACCTTCCAATCCGAGGTATCGATCTCATCGCCCTTCATTTTCACGAGGGCAACGTTGTCGGTCGGATTGTTGGGGGTATTTGCCGCAACGAGTTGAACGTTGGAGGAGATCCTACGCACCCCACTCCAATCAACGGGCATGGGATCGGGCGCAAAGAGCACGACCGTGACGATCGCCACGATGAAAAGGACAAGGATGATCACCGCCGTTATGATGATCTTCTTGATCGAGATAAAGGTGTTTTCTTTGCTGTGGAGCTTTTCTTGATCGTTCATATAAAAACCTCTTTATACCTATTCTCTGACGTTCTCTGCGACGTTGACGTGATGGGTCAAGCCTGCCGCCTGCACGCGGATATCCTCCGAGAGGTAGTCCGCCTGCACGTAGGCGCTGTCGTAACGCTTATATTCGTAAGGTTGCACCGCACCGTCTACGAGGAAGTCGCCCTCGTAGGTTAAGTCGTACGCCTTCTCCGCACCGTAAGTCAGACGATCGCCGTCAAAGGTGAGCTCGTAGCCCTTGATCCTCTCTTTGAAAGCGTCGAAGGTCTCCTTATCCGCACAGGAGAGCTCATAGATCGTGAACTGCGTTCTGCCGCGCTGGACGAGCTCGAAGCGCTTGGTGGGATCCTTGAGGAGTCCTTCCATGACCTCAACCTTAGCGGGATCAAAGTCGAGATACTCAAAGTCCGACCCGCCGATCAAGGCGAAATAGGTATCCCCTTTGCGGCCGAAAGCATAGCGCCCATCTACCACGACCTCGTCGAGGAGCTCCTCGGGGAGATAGGTATGGGTATAGGGGAGCATCGGCGCGGGAGAGAAGGTAATACTCTTGGGGATATGGTGGATCAACATACATACGTTATGATCCTGTACGGCGTGCGGAGCACAGCCGTATCCGCCCCAAAAGCCAGGCGAAGAAGTGAAATTTTTATCCTTCAAAGGATGATGCGTAAATACCGTGACGCCGCCCGGAAGGAGCAGGGCCATCGTGGTCTGCTGTGCGCCCGCACTGCCGGGATGATAGCCGACGAGCGTGGAGAGCTTGTAGTCCTTCGTGCGATAGATATACACGTTGGCACGCTGGAGAGCCACACCGTTCGGATAGATCTTCAGCACGCGCGAGATCAGCGGGAAGACGCCGAGGAAGCGCAACAATGAGATATTGAAGTACTTGAATGAAGAGAAAAACTCATTCGAGATCAAGGAGTGCTCGTTGACAAAGTCAAAGGAGTTATTGATGATCTCGGGATTGGACATCGCGACCATACCGAGCTGGAACATGATCTGGCGATCATCCTGTCCGAGGAGCCCCTCCTTCTCGATATCCTTGAGATCGAGACCCGTAGAGGTCCTGATGACCTGCGGGGAGGCATCTCTGCCGATCGCCTTGATCGCCTCGGGGACGACGTAATAGGTCTCCCCCTTCTCGTCCTTCAAGCTCATCAAGCGCTGGAAGGCGCCGACTTGACTCGGCTTATGGTAGTAGATGCCGCCGAACTTACCGCAATCATTCCAGATCGCATCGGTCACGAGATCGGTGGTATTCTCGTGGAAAGCGCAGTTGATATTATTACGCGCATAAGCTCTCGCCGTCGCGTTGATCGTGGTGCCGAATGCGTAGGCATGGGCGTAGTCCAAGCAGAGGATATCCATGACCTCTTTCGCGCGATCCATGATCTCGTGATCCTCTCTGTCGCCGTACAGCATCAGGAGAGAGAGCGAGGCAATATCGATGGGGAGATAGTTGTGCGAATAGAACTCGGAGAAGCCGTACTTGCCGCGGAGCTTGAACCAAATAATCATACGCTCGCGTGCCTCGGGCACCTTCTCCGCGCCCGTCCTGCCGTCATTGACAAAAACGCGGTCGGGATACATCCTACCCAAGAGATAGGCGAGGATAAAGAAGGTGATCTCGTGATTTTCCGAGAAATAGCAGACGCTGTCGTCCCCCTTCTCGGTGATCCAAAACTTCATGCCGAGGAAAGTCTCGTCGAGAAGCGCCCTGACCTTGCCCGAAGGAGAGATCTCGTCGATCTTCTCCCCGCCTGCCGCCGCAAAACGGTAAAGTGCCGTCGCACGGAAATCCAAGCAGTCGTAGCGCGCCTTGATATAGTCGCAATAGGGGACGATAGCGTCGTAGAGATCCTGCTCCGTCACGTCCGCGAGGGTAAAGTCGATATCGTGATTCTCGAGACCGGGGTTTTCAAAGAACCAAAGGATATCGTTGATGTGATACTTGTACTGCGGGGGCTTGGCGTCACGCGGCGGCTGTGAAGGACATTTCTTGGTCTTTAGCCCTATCACGACGTCGATGACGATCCAAATCACGATCGCGAGGATCACGAATGCAAAATAGGCGTTCACACAGATCAATAGAGCGATCGCGGCGATCAGGAGCGCGAGACGAAGGATCATCAACGCGAGCTCTTTCTTTTCGTAATCGGTCATTTTCTCTTTCACCGGAAATACCTCCTATAGAATATATCCCCTGCAAAGCGACGCTCCGCAGGGGACGATAGAGACGTTTTATCAGTCTTCGGTCTTATTGTTGTCGGAGCCTTCGGTCGTATCGCTGATCTCCTCGGAGACGGGAGCAGCATCCATCACGACGTTGCCGCCATCGGCGCCTGCGCCTGCGACAGCGAGATCACCTGCCTGAGCAGCCTCGAGAGCCTGCGCCTCGGCGATCGCCTCCTTACGACGCTCCTCGAGCTCCGCAAAGATCTCCTCACGCTTCTTGCCGTAGAAGTTATCAAAGAGCAAGGGCACGATCGCGAAAACGGAACCTGCGAGAGGTGCGAGGGTAACGAGGTAGAAGAGACCCTGCTTGGTGGCATCGGACTGAATGACGAGCTCGGCATTGGACGCTGCGACGTGATAACCGATGATACCGAGACCGATGGGGAGCCACATACCCGAGAGGGTGCTGGACGCCTTGGTCTTGAGTCCGTTGATACTCCAGACCAATCCTTCCGAACGTACGCCTGTACGCCATTCCATATAGTCGACGGAGTCTGCGACGATGATGGTGGTACAAGTACCGATCATGCCATTCGGCACGCCCGATACGATAAAGAAGAATGCCACCCAGAAGACGCTCGAATACCCCGCAAAGAAGAATAGGAGATACATCAGGGCGTTATAGGCGTAGCCCGCGATACATAGGTTACGCGGGGAGATGCGTTTCGCGAGGAAAGGAACGAGCGCCATGAATATGTAGGAGGGGATAGAGCTGCCGATACCGATAAAGGTAGCGAGAGCGTAATTCGCCATGGTCTCCTTGAAGAAGTAGATCATCGCGCCGTATCCCATCGAACGCAGGGAGATCGCGACACTCGAGAGGAAGATACAGATCAAAGGACGGTTTTTCAAGAGAGCCTTCAGGTTCTTGCCGAGCTTTACCTTCTCCTTCTTTACCGCCTGAATGCCCACGACCTTCTCCTTCATCGTAAAGAAGGACATGATACCAAAGGCAAGGGTACCGACGCCGATCACCATCGCGATGATGAAGTAGGCGGTCTCACGAGCGGCGTGCGTCGTAGCAAAATACTGGAAAATGATAGGCACAGCACCGGGGATCGCCGTACCGAGAGTACCCATGAATCCGGAGATCGTATAGATATTCTTTCTTTCCTTCGGGTCGGCGCTGATCGACATACTCAAGGTCGCGAGAGGCACCGAGAAGATGGTCTGCGCGAGTCCGTATCCGATGTAGATGATGTAGGTATAGACCAATCTGCCCATTAAGCTGATATTCGGCACCGAGAAGAGGAGCACCGTAAATATCGCGAGGGGGAAGGATCCGAAGAGGACGTACGGCCTCGACTTACCCCAGCGGGAATGCGTTATATCGACGATAGCGCCCGCGATAGGATCGGTACAGGCGTCGATGATCCTCGTGACGAGCATCAAGACCGTGATCTGCACCGTCGGGAGCAGCATGAAGTCCGTCAAGAAGAGGGTGAAATAGGAAGCGATCAGCTCACCTATACTCCTCGAGAAGAACGTAGAGCCGCAGAAGCTGACGATCGAAGAGAGCGTGGCTTGCTCGGGGGTACGGTTCTTGAAGAAGCCTTTCTTTTTGGGTTCGGTTACGGGGGTTTCAGTAGTGGCGACGTTTTCCATTCGTTACTCCTTCTCTTAAAGTGCTTCCGCGCCGGCGCTATACGTCTCGCGCGTATAAGCATAATAATAAGTATCTAAATTATATCATAATAGTTTGTCATTTGTAAAGAACAATTTTCAGAGGCTTGTCGCTTCTACCCGACGCGCACACTTTTCCCCCGAGTAAAAGAAAAGGAGCCGCTCGGGCGATCCCCTGCGGCTCCTCTCAAGAGTTTAGTTGAAATATGCGGATAATACTGAATTATTCCAAAATCGTGAAGTAGCGCTTCGCATTCTCGTACGCCACGTCTCCGACCACCTTTTTGAGGACGTCCTTATCCTTGGTAAATTCTCCCTTTTCGGAGAGTTCGCCGACATAAGAGCACATCAGTCTGCGGAAATAGTCGTGACGAGTATAGGAGATAAAGCTGCGGCTGTCGGTCAACATCCCGAGGAAGGAGCCGAAGTGAGAGAGCTCGGAGAGCGCCTTGAAATGATTCAAAATGCCGTTCTTGGTATCATTGAACCACCACGCCGCACCCATCTGGAGCTTGCCCTTCACGCCGTCGTCACTGCCCTGGAAGCAACCGATCAAGGTGCCGACGTACTCGTTATCCGCGGGATTCAGATTAAAGATAATGGTCTTGCCGAGGATCCCCGCCATATTGAGATCGTCGAGGAGCACCTTGAGTCCTGTCTGATACTTCTCGGTGGAGATGGAGTCAAAACCGGTATCCGCGCCGAGGCGATGATTCATCACGGTATTATTATTTCTCATCGCGCCGATATGGAGCTGCACGCTGAATCCTCTCTTATAGCACTCGGAGAGAAGGAAGCGGATCATATAGTTCTTGTAGGTATCCACGTCCCTAACCTCTCCCTTGAGAGCCGCACGGAACGCCGCATCCGCATCCTCGCGGGCTGCACGGAAATAGTTCAAGCCCTCGATCGCAAAGTCGGAGGTCACAGCCCCATTCTCCTTAAAGGCGTCGAGGCGCTGACGCAGAGCGTCCTCCATATCCTCGAGAGAACGAATGCCGAAGTTGACGACTCCGGCGAGCTTCTCGATATTCTTGATAAACTCGGGGCTGTCGATATTGATCGCGCGGTCGCCGCGGAAGGCGGGCAGAATCTTGGTCTTGATCTCGGGACGAGCGCGAAGCAAGCGATGATACTGCAGATCGCAGAAGATCTCCTCCGTCGTGCATACGGTGTCCACGTTTGACATCCCGATCGCCGTAAGGGGCGAGAACTGCTTTTTTGCGATCTCGGCGTTTGCCTTATCCCAGATCTTCCTCGCATTCGCGCGGGTCAAGGGACACTTGATACCGAAATAGAACTCCAGCTCAAAGGCTGACCACAGATAGAGAGGGTTGCCCACCGCCGTCTCAAGCATCGCAATGTAGTTATAGAACTTATCCCAATCCGAAGCATCGCCGGTGATAAACTCTTCGGCTACGCCGAAAGTACGCATCTGACGCCACTTATAGTGGTCGCCCTTCAGCCAGATCTCGGTCAGGTTATTGTACGGCTTGTTCTCGTACATTTCCTTGACCGACAGGTGACAATGGTAGTCAAAGATGGGAAAGCTCCTCACGTATTTGTAGAGGTATTTTGCGGTAGAGTTTGTGAGTAATACGTTATTCATAGCTATACTTCCTTATATTATTCTTCGTCGTCAGCGCTTTCGCCCTCAAGCTTTGCTGCCTCCGCCGCCTTGGCAGCTGCAGCATCTGCCAGCGCCTTGATCTCAGCGTCGCAAGCCGCCTTATTCTTGTCAGACAGATAGTTATAGAAGGTGGGATCTCCCTTGCTGTCTTTGACGGTCATGATCTTCTTTGCGACAGAACAGTTATCGTCATCATAGCTGAACTTCATTGTCTTCGAGATCTCGATATCGCCCGAGGCACCATTCAGAGACGCATGCACGTTCGTGACATATTCGAGAGTACGGAAGACCCCTGAATCCTTCCAGATCTCTGCTTTGACAGTGAAATCAGTGAATGTGATATCGCTCATTTTGCCATCTGCAGTGGTTCCGGACAATCTCTCCTTGGTTTCCTCGGAAGCGTTCAAACTCGCGACCGAACAGCTAAAAGTCAAAGTATAATAGCCTTCTCCCTCTTTCTCCTCGATCTTCACGCTCGTGGGGTCAACCACAGTATAATCAACCGCGTCGCTACGACCCTCTTTGACAAATTTTGCTTTTAAGCCACCAAAGTCCAGAGGGAAGTCCAAGGTGCCATAATAGTAATAGGGAGACTCTGCATCCTTCGTTCTATCCGTTGAAGATGTTTCATTGTGCTTCAACACTCCGGTATAAGCCCAGGTCTCTGTCTCATCATCATAAGAACTTGTACCGGATTCTTCAAACTTCTGATCTTGATAATAGCATCTCAAAACATAGCCGTTCAGTGCCCCCGTAAATGACTGCGCCCTCTTGAATGTGTCCAATTCATTCTTAGTATAGTGATAATCAGAGAAGGCAAAACTTGCATCCGAGACGACATCTACACGAGCGTTAAAGAAAAACTGCTTGATATTGATGAGGTTATACGCCGCATTCAGCATCATATCGGTCGCCTGTTTCTCGGGAGAGAGAGACTCGTCCTCCGCGAGCGCCTTGATATCGTAGGTCGCCACACCGCCCTCATAGAGCGAAAGAGCGGGAGCATCGCCGATGGTAACAGTCTCTTTGTCCTGCTTTACAGGCGGATTGATCACCGAATAAACGAGCAAGCCGCCGCTCACCGCAAAGACGAGCGCAAAGATCACGATAAGTATGATTTTCAGTATTTTCATAAGTCCTCCTAGTTCAGCGCAGAATACGCCATAGTAGTTATATTTATCTTCAGACTGTTATCGGCGGGCGCGCTGTCCGTCGTACCGTCCAAATAATCGTAGGTGCTGCCGCTCTCCAAACTGTCATTGGTCAAGCCGAGAAGCAACGAAGACGCGATATTATCGTCGATGATATCTCCGATCAGGATATCGCCGATCTTCGCCGACTCACTGATCACGATATAGTCGTTGATATTGATATTGACGCCCTGTATGAAACTGCTCAGATCGACATTTCCTGCGAGCGCCGCGACCTGCTCGAGCGCCTTAAAGTCGTTGGTGTTTTCGTTGAAATTTAAGTATTCCTTTATTAATTTGATATTCAAAGAACTGACCAATCCGACCAAGAGGTTATCGTTGCAGACGTCGAGTGCGCCGTAGAGATAGAGATCGCGGATCGTCAAACTGAGATCAATGTCGGCAAAGGAAGGATTGATCGCCTTAACTTTACCGAAAAAGTCGTAGTCAGCCACGATCTTGACCGCGGTATAGATCGAATACTTCAATAATTCTACGCGAGTATCGGTCGACGTAAGACTCTCGTCTCCGCCGTACATTCCTGCGACGAAGCTCATGGCGAGATTAAATACCGACGTATAGCTTGAAGTGGGGATCGTGATACCGTACGCCTTCGCGGCGCTCTCCACGGAGAGACCTCCGTTCGCGTCCTTCTCGTAGAGAGGGAGAGAGAGGAAACGCAGCACGACGTCGTTATACACGCCCTCGGCGAGGGCTGTAACTGCGCTGTTATTCGTCCCATTCTTCTCGACGCCCAAAACTTCCAAAAGATCATAGATCAGATCCATATCGACCTTATTCTTGACCTTTGCGAGCATACTGCCGTCGAGATAGTCCACGGAATAAGCGATAAAGTCCTTCTTGATCAACGCCTTCTCCTGATCGGTCAGATAGGAGGGGAGATAGCTCTTATTGACGTAATCCATATGCCAAGTACGCACGTACGCGTCCTCGCCCTTTGCACGGAAATAACGCACGGGGGTAGGATAATTGCTGAGCGAAGCGCTATTGATATCGAGGATCTTATTCCCTGCCTTAGAGGTATAGAGAGCATCGTCCTGTATATGGATATGCCCCGTAAAGATAAACTTCATGCCCGCGTCTGCGAGGACGTCGGCAACGTAGCGATCCTTATAAGGCTCGTTGACCGCGCCGTTAGCCGCCTGCACGAGAGAGCCGAAGTGCTGAATGAGGGGGAAGTGCATCATCCCGACGGGGATCTTGCCCGCGGCGACTGCCTCCTCCGTCTTTGCCTGTGCCCAATCGAGGAGACCTGAAGTCATCGCACCGTCGTGACGGTTCGTAACGAGAGGATAGGGCTCGCCGTCCACGAGCACCCTGCCCGCGCCGTCCACCTGGTAGCCCGCCGCAGCATAGCTGCCGTCCGTGTCTGTCAGATAGTAGTCCGAGACGTACTTGCACATATCGATGGCGATCAAGCGGTACTTATCGCCGAGATCGGCGACGTAGGAGAGATTATCCCCGATAGAGAAGGTATCCTCGTTGAGCGCCGCATCGGTGCCCGAATTCTTATAAAACTCCAAGGTATCGGCGGAATTGTAGCCGAAGTCTGCATAGATCGAAGCAAACTCCTGTTCGGTAGTGGGATTTGTCAAGACCGCTTTGCCGCTCGCATAGGTATAGGAATTATTATTGATATCGTGGTTGCCGGGAATGGTATAGACCTTGATCCCCGCATCCTCGAGACGCTTGAGCTCTGCGGCTACGGCACGATGAGACACTTCGCCGCCGTCGTCCGAATTATCACCCGAGACCAAGACGACGTCAAAGTCCGACTCCGCGATGATCCTATCCACCGTGGTCTTCAAGATGGACTCGGACAGCCCGAGCATCTTCTGCCCGTGCGCCTCCCACGACTTATAATCGTCGCAAGTCATATTTACCGCCTGCGTCTCACTCATCACGTGGACGTCGGCGAGCACGCCGATGGAGATATCCTTATCTCCGTCCTTGACGAAGGGATGCGTCGTCGTTTGGGCGTCCTCTCCGGAACCCCCTTCGGAATCATCTCCTTTATTCTTATTGCCGCAAGCCATGAGCCCGATCGACAACGATAGAATAAGGACGAGAATGAGTGCGGTCAATATAATGAGTTTTCTCTTCATACTTCCTCCCGTACGACGCGGTTTGTCAACATAAGCGCCCCATCGATCTCCACCTCAAAGAGGTCGCCGACGGAGAGCTCTCCGATCCCGGCAGGCGTCCCTGTCAAGATCACGTCCCCCGCCTCGAGCGTCATGATGCCGCTGATAAATACGATGGACTTCTCCACGCTGTTTATAAGGTCGCGCGTGCGCCCGCATTGGACAACGGCGCCATTTCTCTTGCCGACGATCTCGACATCCGAGGGATCGAGGTCGGTCTCCATGTAGGATCCGAGGGGACAGAAGGTATCAAAGCTCTTCGCCCTCGTCCACTGTCCGTCCTTTTTCTGCATATTGCGCTCGGTCACGTCGTTCGCGGCGGTATAGCCGAGGACGTAGGAGAGCGCCTCGCTTTCCTTAACGTTCCGCGCCCTCTTGCCGATGATGACGGCGAGCTCGGACTCATAGTCCACCTTAGTCGCCGAGGCGGGATAGAGGATATCCTCCCCGCTCGCGATGACTGAGGACGGCGGTTTCAAAAAGATCGTAGGCTCGGGGAGCACGTCGAGAGAGAGCTCCTCCGCATGTTTCTTATAGTTCGCTCCGAGACAGACCACCTTGGAGGGGCTGACGGGAGGAAGGAGGGTATATTCTCCCTCATAGGGCTCGGAAAGCTCCCCCCATTCGGAAAAGATATCTCCGAGAATGATATGATATCCGTCCTCGCGGATGGATGCGTAAACGGTCCCTTCGGGGATCCTGAGTCTCGCGATCTTCATTGTAATACTCCCTCTTTTACGAGGCGATCTCTCTCGATCGCCGCCCAAAGGAAGGAAGCGATGCCATAAGTCAGGTTATTCGCCTTCGGCACCCAGGCGTACCCGATATAGGGAATGACGGGTACGGGGATCGTGGGTCCGCTGATCTTGGTCATCAGGACTTTTCCGCCCTTTTTCTCCTTGATACAGGAGAGCACGAATGCGTACGCCTTCTCCGCATAGGGGAGATACTTCGCGTCGATATAGCCCATTCTGACCGAGTGGAAGATGCCGTCCGCGATGAGCGCGGTGGCGCAGGACTCGAGATAAGTGCACCGTCCGAGAAGGGTGTTGAACCCGCCCGACGGGTGCTGTTTCTTGACGACGGCGTCCACCGTCAGGCGCAAGACTTCGAGAATGCGCTCACGATCGGGATGATCGCCGATACAGTCGAGGATCTTCGGCAGAGCAGAGATCACCCAGCCGTTGCCGCGAGCCCAATAATACTTGCGTTTAGGATAGTGCGCCCCTCTCTTTACCCAATAGCTGTGATACCACAGGTGGTCGTCTTTATCCATCATACAGTCCGCATAGAGCGCGGGCTGACGAGCCGCGACCTCGAGGAGCTCCTTGTCTCCCTCCGCCGCCGCATAGCGTGCGGGAAAGACCGAGAACATCATCAAGCTATCCACCCAGATCGAGTCGGGATAGATCTTTGCGACCCAATGTCTGCCGAGATGGTTGACGGCGTCTTTATACACGCGAGGCTCGTTCTTGATATAATCGAGCACCTTATCGGTCAGCGCCTTATAGGGAGCCTCTCCCGTGCGGCGATACACCGCATAGGTGATAAAGCCGGGCGCGGCGGTATCCGCCGAGCTGACGGTAGGCTCGTGCTTGACGTAATAATCGCAGAAAGCACGCAGAAAGGGGGTATAATTCTCGGTGCCGAGATAGGTATCAAGGTCGTCGAAAGCGGCGCCCATGATGCCCTGCCCCCACGTCCAACGCATCTCGGGATCCTTTGTCTTGACGATATAATCGGCGAGCTTCTTGGCGATCTCGATACTCATTACTTCATTTCCTCTTCGTAGCCGATTTCTTTCAGATGATTGACGCTCTTTGCGATCTCACTGTAAGGATGGGGAGTATTCTGCTCGATCGCGCCGTAGTCCACCCCTGCAGCCTTTGCCGACTCGATGATCCAATTAAAGTCGATCACGCCGTCGCCGAGAGCGTAGTTCGCGGGATTTCTGCCGATAAACTTACGATAGAGCGCATAGTCGCGCAAGTGCACGCCGCGCACTCTGCCCGAGAGACGATTCAGGAGCTTTTCGACATTGATACCCGCCTTGGTCGTCCAATAGGTATCGATGACGAAATTCATATCCTCGCTCATATTCTCCACGATGAGATCGAAGCGGGTGCCCTTGTAGTCCTTCTTGGTCGCGCGGATAAACTCAAAGTCGTGATGATGATAGCAGAGCTGGATGCCGTGCTCCTTGTACTTCTTGGCAAGCTCACTCGCCCAAGCGCAGAACTCGATCAATTTATCGTCGCTACCGATGATGCACTTGGTTGGGAGCACCGAGATGATAGCGATCTTGCACTCGGTCTCATTCAGGAATTTCAAGCATTTATCAAACTCATCCGCGAGGATATTGGGCTTGATCTGCGCCGAGACCACCTCGATACCGAAATCCGCTTTTGCTCTCTTGAACGCGTCGATGTCGGTATCGTCGAAATTGATACGCGCAGCCTCGATATACTTGATGCCGAGCCCCGCGAGATTTTTCAAAGTGCCGTAGAGATCCTTCTGCGCCTGCTTGCGGCAGGTGAATAACTGCAAACCTATCTTCATCATCCTCTCCTTATCTGAGATCGGTGGTCTTCACGCCCTGCATATCGTCAAAGACCTGATTCTCGCCGCACATACCCCAGATAAAGGTGTAGTTCTTGGTGCCGACGCCGCTGTGGATCGACCAGCTCGGAGAGATGACCGCCTCCTCGTTCTGCACGACGATATGGCGAGTCTCGGTGGGATTGCCCATCATATGGAAGACCACATTATCCTGCGGAATGTCAAAGTAGATATACACTTCCATACGGCGCTCGTGCGTGTGCACCGGCATAGTATTCCAGTTGCTGCCCTCCTCGAGCTGGGTGAGGCCCATCGTGAGCTGACAGCTGTCGCAGTTGCCGGGGACAATGAACTGATTGATCGTGCGCTTATTGCAGTCCTTAAAGTCACCGCAAGCGCGATGCACCGCGTTCACGAGGGGAATATGCTTGGTGGGATATTCCTTATGCGCGGGAGTGCTGTTGATGTAGAAATGCGCGGGGGAAGCAGGATCCGCCGACTTGAATACGATCTCCTTGGTGCCCCTGCCGACGTACAAGCCGTCGAAGTGATCCATCTTGTACTCCTTACCGTCCACGGTCACGGTGCCCGCGCCGCCGATATTGATCACGCCGAGCTCGCGTCTCTCGCAGAAATATTCTGCGCCGAGCTCCTCTCCCGCGAGGAGAGGGAGAGCCTTCGTGACGGGGCAAGCGCCGCCCGCGATGATCCTGTCGATATGGGAATAGGTCAAATTGATCTTATCCGCCTCAAAGATATTCTGAATGAGGAAATTCTCGCGAAGCTCCTCGGTATTCATCCTGCTGTACTCTTTCTTGGAAACTGCGTATCTGACGTCCATTTTCTCGTCCTCCTTATTATCTTTGCACACGGCCGCTGCCGTCGCCTTCGATGAGTTTCAATACTTCGTCCACCGAGACCATATTGTAGTCGCCCTCGATGGAGTGCTTCAAGCAGCTCGCGCCCACCGCGAACTCGATGACCTTCTGATTGTCCTCGGGGAAATGCAGCATACCGTAGATAAGGCCGCCGCCAAAGCTGTCGCCGCCGCCCACGCGATCCACGATATGGATCATATATTCCTTGCTGAAGAAGTAGTCCTTGCCGTTATAGAGCATCGCGCTCCACTTATTGTCGTTCGCGGAGATAGAGCCGCGGAGAGTGATCGCCACGTACTTGAAGCCGAAAGCGTCCACGAGCTTTTTCGCAACAGACTTATAGCCCTCTTTATTGAGCGCGCCCTTGGAGATGTCGGTGTCGTCCGCCTTGATGCCGAAGACGTCCGCGCTGTCCTCCTCGTTCGCGATGAGCACGTCCACGTAGGGCATCAGAGAGGTCATGACCTCCTTCGCCTTCGCCTTGGACCACAGTTTCTTTCTGTAGTTGAGGTCGCAGGAGACCGTGATCCCCTTCGCCTTCGCCGCCTTGACGGCGTCCATCGTGATCTCCGCTGCCGCGTCGGAGAGCGCGGGAGAGATGCCCGTGAAGTGGAACCAATTTACCCCTTCAAAGATCTTGTCCCAATCGAAATCCTCTCTCTTCGCGAGAGCGATCGCCGACGCCGCACGGTCGTAGATGACCTTGCTGGGACGCTGACTCGCCCCTTTCTCGAGGAAATAGATGCCGATCCTGTCGCCGCCACGGACGATGGAAGCGGTATCCACGCCGAATCTGCGGAGGCTATTCACCGCCGCCTGTCCGATATCGTTATTCGGGAGCTTACTGACAAACGCTGCGTCCACGCCGTAATTCGCGAGAGACACCGCGACGTTCGCCTCGCCGCCGCCGAAAGTCACCGTAAACTTATCCGCCTGCACGAAACGGAGATATCCCTCCGGAGCAAGCCTCAACATCAATTCGCCAAACGTTACTACTTTCATTTCACTACCTCCATCGCTTCCTTAGACAAAGCGGTTATTTTATCAAATTCCTTCGCCTTGATCAGGCTGTCCTTGACCATCCAGCTGCCGCCGCACGCGATGACCTTGCCCGTCTCGAAATATCCTTTGATATTCTCGGCGGAGATACCACCCGTGGGCATGAACTTCAACTGCGGGAAGGGACCTGCGAGCGCCTTAATAGTCTTAACCCCGCCGTAATTCTCCGCGGGGAAGAATTTTACGACCTTCAGCCCTTCCGCGATCGCCATCATGACCTCGGTGGGAGTGACCACGCCGGGGAGATAGAGAACGTCCGCCTTACGGCAAACCTCGGCGACCTCCTTGCTGAAACCGGGACCCACGATAAACTTCGCGCCGCACGCGACGGCTTTCTCAGCCTGCTCCTTATTGATGACCGTACCTGCGCCGACGAGCATATCGGGGCATTCCTTCGCCGCGAGAGCGAGAGCGTCGGGTCCGCAAGCGGTACGGAAAGTGATCTCCGCGCTCATGATCCCGCCCGCAGCGAGCGCCTTCATCAGGGGAAGCGTATCCGCTACGTCGTCGATCTTCACGACCGGAACGATCTTGCATTCGGCGATGCGTTGTAATAAAGCGTCTGTCATATAAAAGTCCCTCCTCAAGAGATAAAATGCTTCGGCGCCTCTGCGCCTGACGTGCGCGTAAACACGCATTAAATAAATAATACCATAGTAAAATTATCCTGTCAATAACGCCCGCGCAATTTCCGCGCGCAAAAACAATAAAAAAAGCGCCCTCGCGGGGAGAGCGCAAGTGGGATAGGGATAGTATCAGGAATACCGCTTGAAAATGTCGTCCAGCTCCCGGACGAACTTCTTGGTCTCGGAATTTGTCCTTCCCTTGAAATTTCGTATCAATTCGCCGATTCTGTCGCCCGACTCCAAGAGGTACTTATAGACGGTATTCGGGGTGACGCGGCTGTGGGTCTCGGGGATATAGCCTTCCTTGATGCGAGTATTCTTCAAAAGATCGTAAGATTCCGCAAATTTCGGCGCAACGGCATTGAATCCGAACTGATTTCTGACGTCGTCCGCCCATTTCTCGGTATTGTCCATACCGCCGTGCACGACAAAGACTCTTTCGGGGCGATTATCGTACGCGTCCAGCCAGCGCATCAGCCCCACGCGGTCGGCGTGCGAGCTCGTGTTTTTCAGGACTTGGATGCGGGCGTTGACAGCGATGTCCTCGCCGAAGATACGCACCCGCTTCGCGCCGTTCAGGATCGCGTGACCGAGGGTGCCGATCGCCTGATAGCCGACAAAGAGGATCGTGCATTCATTTCGCCACAAGTTATGCTTCAGATGGTGCCTGATTCGCCCCGCATCGCACATACCGCTCGCGGAGATGATGACTTTGGGATTTTGATCCGCGTTGATCGCGCGGCTGTCGTCCGAGGAAATGGAGACCGAGAGACCGGGGAAGCCGATGGGGTTTATCCCCTTATCGATCAGCGCCTTGGTATCTGCGTCGTAGTACATCTCTCCGACCTCTGTAAAGATATTCGTCGCATCGACCGCGAGAGGGCTATCCACGATGACGGGGAAGCCGTCGTGTCCCTTGACCTTCCCTTGCTCCTTGATATTTCGGATAAAGTAGAGTATCTCCTGCGTGCGCCCCACCGCAAAGGAGGGGATCACGACGTTACCACCGCGATCAAAGGTGGTCTGGATGACGCGGGCGAGGTCTTCCTCCGTCCCTTCCGCCACTTCGTGCACGCGGTCGGCATAGGTACTCTCCATCACGATATAGTCCGCCTTTTTGAGATAATGGGGATCGTTCAGGAGGGGCTGATCGGCATTCCCGATATCTCCCGAAAAGACGATGGTCTTGGTGATATCGTCCTCGGTGGCGGTAACCGTCACAGAGGAGGACCCGAGCAGGTGACCCGCATCGGTAAACTCAATGGAGAATCCTTTGAAAAGCGTCCTCTCCTCTCCGTACTCGAGGGGATGGAAATACTTGCAGACGTTCTCTGCGTCCGCCGTCGTATAGAGGGGATCGATCAGGTTGTCGCCGCTCCTTTTACCCTTTCGATTGCGCCATTCGGCGTCGCTCTCCTGGATATGGGCACTGTCGAGCAGCATGATATTGCACAGTTTCTTTGTGGCGGAAGTACAATAGATCTCTCCGCGAAAACCTTTCTTATACAGCAGGGGGAGTCTGCCGCTGTGGTCGATATGGGCGTGCGTCAAAAGCACGTAGTCGATACTCGCCGCATCAAAGACAAATCCGTCCTCCTCGCCGTCAAAGACGTCGGCACCCTGCCTGAGTCCGCAATCGACGAGGATCTTCTTGCCCGATACCTCGAGAAGAAAGCAGCTGCCCGTGACCTCTCTTGCCGCACCGTAAAATGTCAGAAACATGCAAGACCTCCGATGTTATTTCTTGATATTATTATAGCATTCGTATAAGGAAAATACAATATCCTCCCCAAAGAATTGGTCAAAAGATGGGATGAAAAAACTTTTTGACTTTTTTCCTTGGTGCCCTTGACAAAAGGAGGGGCTCGGATATATCATTCAAGTATCATCCGACAAGGAGATATTTCGATGCAAGTATATTCTATCAGCTTTTTCTTTACGCCGCGAAGCGATGTGTGATTGAGTGACACTCATAGATACGCACCGCTACTTTTCATACCGAAAAAGTAGCGGTTTTTTTATTAAAGGAGGAAAGATATGCAGGAAAATAAAATAGAGAGGACGGTAGCCTATTGCGGTACGCGCGGATCCTTCAGCGAGATCGCGGCAAGTAAACTCTTTCCGTCGGGAGAGCTCATCCCCTGCCCTTCCTTTCAGGATGCGTACAAACTG
The DNA here is from genome assembly GCA_946625545.1 of uncultured Clostridia bacterium. GTDB lineage: Bacteria > Bacillota > Clostridia > Christensenellales > CAG-1252 > CAG-1252. The sequence goes on from CAMOTC010000012.1 coordinate 22,446, forward strand.
GTCGTCGAGGGAAAGGCGGACAGCGCCCTCCTACCCATCGAAAACAGCTACGCAGGAGAGGTGGCGGCGACGGTGGATCTCCTATATAAGGGTACCCTCTTTGTCAACGATCTCTATGAAATGAAGATAGAGCAAAACCTCGTCGGGATCAAGGGGACGACTCTCGCGGACGTCAAGACGGTGATCAGCCACCCGCAAGCTCTCGCTCAATGCGCAGAGTACATCGCGGCGCAGAGATTTGCCGAGATCGTCTCCGAAAATACCGCCTTTGCCGCTAAGACGGTAGCTGAGAAAGGGTCGAAGGAGATCGCCGCCATCGCGAGCCGCGCCTGCGCTGAGCTCTACGGACTGGACGTCATCGCCGCGGATATCGCGGAGAGAGGGGATAATACCACCCGCTTTGCCCTATTCTCTCGGCGTGAAAGCGCGGTGCGAGCGGGAGAACACCTGATCCTCCTCTTTGCGGTCGGGGATCGCTCGGGCGCCCTCGCGGAGGCGCTCTCCATCATCGCGCGCTACGGGTACAATATGAAATCTCTGCACAGCCGCCCTTTGAAGGACAAGCCGTGGCAGTACTACTTCTACGTCGAAGCGGAGGGGAACGGATCGGAATATCTCCTCATCGACGAACTGAAAAAATGCTGTGAAGACGCAAAGATCGCCGGCAGATTCCTGCCCGATATGCAAATACTCTAAAAAAGGAGAAAAACGCTATGGATAATATGACGTTCGACAGAAAGGTCGCCCTGCCCATCGAGATCAAAGAGCTCTACCCGATGGACGCATCCTGCACTCGCGTCTTTGAAGAACGCGACGGAGAGATCAAGAGGATCCTCTCGGGAGAGGACGATCGCCTGCTCCTCGTGATCGGCCCCTGCTCCGCCGACCGTGAAGACAGCGTGATGGACTACATCTCCCGTCTCGTCGCCGTACAGGAGAAGGTCAAGAAGGAGATCCTCATCATACCGCGCATCTATACCAATAAACCGCGCACGACGGGAGACGGCTACAAGGGGATGCTGCATCAACCCGACCCGAACGCCAAGCCGGACATGATGAAGGGACTGATCGCGATCCGCGAACTGCATATCCGCGCGATCCGCGAGACGGGCTTCACCTGCGCCGATGAGATGCTCTACCCCGAAAACTACCGCTATCTCGACGACGTCCTCGGTTACGTCGCCGTCGGGGCGAGATCGGTGGAAAACCAGCAGCATCGCCTCGTCTCGAGCGGGATCGGCGTCCCTGTGGGGATGAAAAACCCGACGAGCGGCGACTACTCCGTGATGCTGAACTCCATCACCGCCGCACAACACCCGCACACCTTCCTCTATCGCGGCTGGGAGGTGCATTCGACGGGCAATCCCTACGCACACGCGATCCTCCGCGGATACGTCAATAAGCATGGGCAGTCCCATCCGAACTATCACTATGAAGACATCATTATGCTGAACGATATGTATAAAGAGAGAGGTCTCGTCCACCCCGCCGCGATCATCGACTGCAATCATTCCAATTCGGGCAAGAACCCCTATGAGCAGGAGAGAATCGTGAAGGAAGTACTCGCGAGCAGGCGGTACAATCACGAGATCCACAGCCTCGTCAAGGGCTTCATGATCGAGAGCTACATCGAGGACGGCGCGCAAAAGGTGGATGGCGGGATCTACGGCAAATCCATCACCGACGCCTGCCTCGGCTGGGAAAAGTCCGAAAAGCTGATCTACGATATCGCGGAAAAACTTTGATCGGGCGCTCGCACCCGAGTCGATGGTAAAATTTGACAATCCACGATAATAATGCTATACTCAAATCCAATCTATATCATAGGTATAAAGGATTATGGCAGCATTTTATATCGTATTTTTCTCACTCGTCGCTCTCGGCGCCTGCGCGCTCGTCTTGATCAAACGCAAATACGCTCCCGTCACGGAGCTCGAAGAGCTCACCCCCTTTGCCACCGTGAGAGATAAGACGACAAAGATCGTCTGCGTCGTATGGATGGCGCTGTATTTCCTGAATCTCTTTCTTCCCAATGCCTTCGCGATGCGCACTTTTGAGGATCTGACTCCCTACGAGAGCGGAGAGAATATCCCCTTTGCTCTACTCACCTGGGCTCACGACGTAGCATTCCTCGTGATCCCCGTAGCGATCTTTATGAAAGACAAGACCTTCAAGAAGGTCGCGGCGTATTTCTGCCTGATCGTCTGTATTTTGAATGCGGCTTGCTTCTATAAATATATCGGTTTTTATACCGATGCGGCGCACAGCGCGGGGATCAAGGAGATCCGCTTTTTCGGAGAGGGACTCAAGGCGTTCTTCACAAACTACGCCTTCCGCACGATCTACTTCGCCGTGCTCTGCTATCTGGAAGCGATGCTCCTCATCAATATCGTGGTCTTTGAGACAAAGGATCTCCTGCCCACCTTCACCGTAAAGAAGGTCCTGACCTTCCTCGCCCTCCTCTGCGCGCTCCTCTTCTCCATCCTGCCGATCTACGTGCCGCAATACCTCTTTAAGGGATACGCTCTCACCACGGAGCAGGGATTCTCCACCTTTGCCTTTGGCAAGTTCTATCATATCGGCTGGATCATCTTTACGATCCTGGAAGGCGTAGCGATCACCTTGATCTTCCGCAAGAAGAGCTACGAGATCAGATATATCGTCGTGCTCTGCCTCGGGCTCTCCCTCTTACTGCAATATAACGAGATGTTTACCGGCATCGGCGAGATCACGGCGTCGAGGATGCCTTTCCAGCTGTGCAATATGGCTGCCTTCTTTATCATACTCACCCTGCTGACGAAGAGCGAAAAGATGTATCACTTCACCCTCGCGATCAATTCGGTCGGCGCTTTCATCGCGATGATCATCTGCGACAGCTCACCCTACGGCGTCACCTACATCATGAGCATCCACTATATGGTCGAGCACACCAACGTGATCCTCGCGCCCTTGATGTGCGCCACATTGGGGATCTTCAAACCGCTGAAGCTGAAGGATATCAAGGACTTCGTGATCATCTTCTCGGGACTTTTCCTCTTCCTGATCCTGCTCGGCGGGACCTTTACCGGTCTCTACAACACGACGGGCAACGATTACTGGAAATGCAACTACCTCTTCATGTTCGATAAGGAAAACACGATGAATATCGCGAAATTCTCCGGCCCTCTCTTTGATATGAAGGTCACGATCGGAGGCTTCTTTACCCTCAGCATGATCCAGCTCGTGATGTACGTCGTCTTCCTCGCGATCTGCATCGGCGTATTCTGCATCTTCTACGCCTTCTTCCGCGAGAAGAAAAAGGTAGTGGCTGCGCTCCCGCTCGAGCCTGAAACCGCAGTCGCGGAAGCAGCTCCCTCACCCGAAACCGCCGACAAAGGTCAAGAATGATCGAATGAATCCACGATACGACAAAGCGCTCTCCATCGGCGCGAGCCGCATTCTCCGCATCTTTTTCGAGATCCTCGTACTTCTTCACCATCTGCGCCCGACAAGCTCTCCCCTTGACGCAGAGATAAATTCCGTCCTCGGACCCATCGCCGTGGGAGGTTTCCTGATGATCTCTGGGTACGGCGTCGGCGTCCGACTGCGCGAAAATGGCGCCGACTATGCGAAGCGACTGCTCATGCGCCGCGCCCCGATCTCCTACTGCCGTATCCTACTCACCGATCTCCTCTATCTGATCCCTTTCTTCCTGATCGGCGACCACTTCTCGAATGCCTCCTCTGTGGTCGAATCCATCCTCTATCTCCCTTTCCTGCCCGACTTCGTCGCACTCTCGAGATGGGTGTACTTCATCGCCGATCTGCTCGTCTACTATCTCGTGATCGGGGCATTCGCCCTGCTCTTCTACGAGCGCAAACACGGCAAGCTCATGACCCTCCTCGCCTACCTCCTCTCTCTCCTCATCCTGGTCGCCGTCCTGTCCGTGATCAATGCACGCACGGGAAGCAGCAGGTATATGCGTGGCGCATTTCTCTTCCCCATCGGATATGCGATCGCCACCTGGGAAGAAGGGCTCTTCTCCTCGAAGCGCATCACCCCCCTCGTGAAATGGACCGCTTTCGTCCTGCTGATCGGAATAGGGATCGGCGTCTTCTTCGCGGATGCTGCGCCCATCAGAGAATACCTCCTCCCCATCCCCTTCGCGCTCGCCGCGATGGTCGCGCTGATCGGATGCGATCCGAAAGGAAAAATCCTCGCCTATTTCTCCGATCTCGTGATCGGGGTGTATCTCTCACACGAAGCATTCCTGACCCTATTTCGTCATTTCCTGCCCGACCTCGATCGGTGGCTCACGATGCTCTTCGTCGTCCTATGCGCCTCCGCGACAGCCGCTCTGATCGACGCGATCAAACGGGCGATCCGCTACTATCGGAAGAAGAACGCCCCGCCGCAACTCCCCGCGCCCGCCACCGAAGAAGGAGATACAAAATAATACGTAAATCACTTGCACTTACTCAAAAAGCCTGCTATAATAAAGGAGCCTTGGGGGTGTAGCTCAACTGGTAGAGCGCTTGAATGGCATTCAAGAGGTAAGGGGTTCGACCCCCCTCATCTCCACCA
>CAMOTC010000013.1 GCA_946625545.1 uncultured Clostridia bacterium
CTCGGCCTCCAGGGCCACAACCTGGCGCTCTAACCAGCTGAGCTATACCCACCATTATTCATTTTTTCCGTGCTGGTGAGCCAGGAGGGATTCGAACCCCCGACCTACGGCTTAGAAGGCCGTTGCTCTATCCTGCTGAGCTACTGGCCCATATTCACGCCAAGCACGATTGGAGCGAGTGATGGGAATCGAACCCACACGACCAGCTTGGAAGGCTGGGATTCTACCGTTGAACTACACCCGCACAATATCAGTAGCAGCGGTATTTATATTACAATACCGAAAAACTGCGTGTCAACAATATTCAATCAAATTTTACGATTCCCGCGGAATATTTTCCCCCGGCGATCACAATCTCGGCGAAGGTACCGCCCCTTCCGTAGGCAGTGGAAGCACTCCCGGGATTGACAAATAAAATGCCGTCGATTTCCGTGACTTCGGGACGATGCGTGTGACCGAAGAGCACGATATGCACCTTTTGCTCTTTTGCGACGCCGAGTATGGTCATCAATCCGTACTTGACTCTCTCCTCATGCCCGTGCGTCAACATCACGCGGATGCCGTCAAAGTCGAGGATACGGCGTAGCGGTGTGCGCTCGTCATAGCCGTCGCAATTACCGCGAACGTAGAGGAATTTCTCGGGATAATCATACTCGAAGTGACGTATCTGCATGAGACCGTCCCCGAGAAATACGACGTAATCGTACTCATCGAGCGCGTCCTGCAGGGATTGCTCCGATCCACCATGCAGATCGGAAAAAACCGCGATCCTCATAACTGTCTCAATATCTCCTTTAAAGCGCGGCTCCTATGGCTGACGCTGTTTTTCTCGTTTTCCGATGCTTCGCCGAAAGATTTCCTCAATTCAAAACTATAGAAAAGCGGATCGTATCCGAACCCGTTCTCTCCCCTTCTCTCCTCGAGGATCTCTCCCTTGACCTCGCCGACGCCGACGATCTTTCTCCCGCTCGGGAATAAAAGCACCATCGTAGTCACGAACTTCGCCGAGCGATCAGTTATCCCCTGCATCTCGCGAAGCAACTTTTCATTATTTCTCTTGTCCGAGGCAGGCTCGCCACCGTAACGTGCGGAATAGACGCCCGGAGCACCTCCCAAAGCATTCACCATCAGCCCGCTGTCATCTGCGATGACCGCTTTATCGGTATATTCGGCAATGGTCGTCGCTTTGATCGTGGCGTTTCCGAGAAAGTCGGGAGCCGTCTCCTCGGGATCGACGTGGATATCGAGCTCTGAGAGGGTGTAGATATGGTCAAACTTCCCTGCGAGCATCGTCTTGATCTCGTGTACTTTATGAGCGTTATTACTGGCGATGACGAGTTCCATACACTATCACTCCGTTCGTAATGCTATGACCGGATCCTTCTTTGCCGCGATCTTGGAGGGGATAAACCCTGCGATAAAGGAGAGGAACATACTGATCAAGACCAAAGCAACGCCGCCGAGAGCGGGTAGCGCCGCGCCGAGCGTCGCGATCCCCGTCAAGGAGGAGATGATGATATTGATCGGGATGATCAGTATGAGGGTCACTATGATACCGAATACACCTGACATAAATCCGATCGTCAAAGTCTCGGCATTAAACAGTCTCGAAATATCTCTCTTGCTCGCTCCGATCGAACGCAACACGCCGATCTCCTTCGTGCGCTCAAGCACCGAGATGTAGGTGATGATGCCGATCATAATGGAGGAGACGACCAAGGAGATGGAAACAAAGGCGATCAAGACGTAGGAGATCGCGTCGATGATGGTATTGATAGAGGACATCAGTGCACCGATGGAATCGGAATAACGAATCACGAGATCGGGGTTTTTATCCCGAACGAGATCATTGTACTCGTCGATCAAAGCGATCACTTGATCTTTCTCATCAAAACCTTTTACGTAGAACTTTACGGAAGAAGGATCATCCTTATCCGCGACACCGAGCGCGGAGAGCGCCCTTTTGTATGCCTTCTCGTTTTCAAAAGGCTCACCGCTCAAGACGTTAATATCCTTGGATGCGAGCTGAGCCTGCACGAGCTCGAGCCCTGCGGTTTTTTCCATAATATAGTCGGTAAGATCAGAGGTATAGCCGATAACGCCCTGCATACTGCCCATCGATACCCCTTCCTTGGGACGGATGATACCCGAGATACGGAGGGTGATGGCGTTTTTGACCTTTTCCTCATGCTCCGCTCCATCGATCTGCTTTACCCATACGCCGTCTTTATTCTTATATTGCTCGCCGGCAAGGAGTATTCTATACTCTTTACCGATAAAGTCATCAAAGTCGTAGGAAACCGTTACCGTTTCGGAATTTGTAAAGATCTCGTTCAGGGAGATATATCCGATCGCCCACAAGAGATAATCGTATATGCTGTTATTGCGATCAACGGCGATCACGACATCAAAGACTTCGCCGTCCGACGCCACGTGATCCTTCGGCCAATTCCCCGCGACTATTTCATACTGCTGGTCGAGATACTTCTGATTGGGGACGAGCTCCTCCCAAATCGGGAGATTATTCATCATCTGCTGAAAGCTCTTGGTATTCTCGGTAAAATCGTCAGAACTGAAAGGATACACGCGATTCACCGTGGGCGTTTCCGTACCCTTTTCCTCATCTTTTACCACTTCATAAGAATAAACGCTGAAGTTGGTATCGTAGCTATACGCGACCGAATTCGTCACCTTATCAAGAATGTCCTGTTTCTCGCTCATCAACCAGGAACGGAAGGAGCCGAGATCATTTTTATACGCATTATCACGCATCTTTTGGAGGAGATTCGCAGCGAGAGGATTGGAATGGATCTGATCGTCGTTCTTATCCGTCTTTGAGTCGTCCGCAGGCATAAAGACTTCCATCATATCGGTAAAGCCGACGTTCGTGCTCTCGGCGCGAATGACGATGGGATACCCTGCGAGGGTGTCCTCCTCGACCCTCGCGATATAATTGCGAAAACCATTGGAGAGGGAGAGGATAAGTGCAATACCGATGATGCCGATACTGCCTGCAAAGGCGGTCAGAAAAGTCCTGCCCTTCTTTGTGAAAAGATTTCGTATCGAGAGCGCAAAAGCGGTAAAGAGAGACATACTCGGCTTTTTCTTTGACCGAGAGATGGGCTTACCGACCTGATCCGCTTGCTCCTGCTCGGAGGCGCCCTGCTTTGCCGAATCATCAGCTTTCACACTATCCGCATGGATCGTCTCGGCGGAAGCCTCTGCACTGACGGGAGAGCTCTCTATAGTATCTTCATACGGCATACTGTCCGATATGATCTCGCCGTCTTTCAGCCTGACGATCCTCGTGGAATACTGCTCCGCAAGCTCGGGATTATGCGTGACCATGATGACGAGCTTCTCCTTAGAGACCTCCTTCAAGATCTCCATGACCTGCACGCTGGTCTCGGTGTCGAGAGCACCCGTCGGCTCGTCTGCGAGAATGATATCGGGATCATTGACGAGAGCGCGAGCGATCGCGACGCGCTGCATCTGTCCTCCCGAGAGCTGATTGGGCAGCTTATGGAGTTGATCCGCAAGCCCCACCTTGACGAGAGCCGCCTGCGCGATCATTCTGCGCTCCGACCTCTTTACACCGGAGAGAGTCAAGGCCAGCTCCACGTTTCCGAGGACGGTCTGATGGGGGATCAAATTGTATGACTGAAAGACGAAACCGATGGAATGATTGCGATAATTGTCCCAATCGCGATCCTTGTACTCTTTTGTGGAGACGCCGTCGATCATTAAATCGCCGCTCGTATATTGATCCAAACCTCCGACGATATTGAGGAGAGTGGTCTTACCGCAACCCGAATGACCGAGGATCGACACAAACTCACTCTTGCGGAATGAGATATTGATCCCTTTCAAAGCATGAACTTCGGAATCACCGGACGAATAGACCTTTGTAATGTCGATCAAACGCAGCATAACGCACCTCTCATAATAACTCAATCTAAATATACCAATAATAAAAAAAATTTGTCAAAGTATTTTTGAAAAAAATAACAAAAATTAAAAAAAATCATTTTTTCGGAAAGAGAAAAACAAAAAAGCGACCGCAGACCGCGGTCGCCTTCTCAAAAAGATGCTTTATTTTGCGATCAAAGTCTCCATCGTCACGATCTTTACGACGGTGACGAGGACCTCCGTCGCTTTCTTTAGATCCTCCACCGAAGGATAGGTCGGAGCGATACGGAGGTAGGAGTCAGAATCGTCGAAATGCAAGGGGTGCGACGCTCCTGCCGACGTGATCGTGAGCCCTGCCTTTTTGCACATATTCCAGATCGCTTTCGCCGTGCCGCGCATACATTTCAAGCAGATAAAGTATCCGCCCTTCGGAGTATTCCAGGTCACGGTATCGCTGTCGCCGAACGCCTCGTTAAAAGCGTCGAGCACGATCTCGAACTTCGGACGGATCAGTTTCGCCTGCTCACGCATGATGGCGAGGACGTGATCTGCGGACTGCAGATAGAGATAATGCGCGTACTGCCATACCTTATTAAAGCCGATGGTCTTCCACCCCATTTTCTCCTTGATCGAGAGGAGATTTTTCGGCGATGCCGCGATCATGGATACGCCGCTGCCGGCAAAGGTGATCTTGGAGGTAGAGAAAAACATATAGATGCGATCCTCGGTATCGTACTCCTTCGCGATACGGAAGATATTCGCGAGCTCGGGAGCATCCTCGGTGATCGCGTGCACAAAGTAGGAATTGTCGTAATAGATCCTGAAATCGGGCGCGGCGACCTTCATCGTAGCGAGTCGGCGCACGACCTCCTCGGAATAGACGATACCGCCCGGATTGGAGAAGCGAGGCACGCACCAAATGCCCTTAATGTAGGGATCGGTAGCGACGAGGCTCTCCACGATATCCATATCGGGACCATCCTCATTCATCGGCACCGAGATCATCTCGATCCCGAGCTTTTCGCAGATATTGAAATGCCTGTCGTAGCCGGGTACGGGACAGATAAACTTCACCTTTTGCGGGAGGCGCACCCAAGGGGTAGAGCCGAGGACGCCCGTCAGCATCGCATCGGAGATCATATCGTACATCAGATTGAGAGAACTGTTTCCGCCCACAAAGACGTATTCCTCGGGGATATCAAAGAGGTCGGCGAAGAGCTTCTTCATCTCGGGGATACCGTCGAGGAGCCCGTAATTTCTGTAATCCGTTCCCTTGGGGAAGGACATATCTTTATTCAATGCGGAAAGGAGAGGGGCGCCGAGATCGAGCTGAGCCGCCGCCGGCTTTCCTCTGGACATATCGAGAGAGAGTTTCTCTTTCAGAAAAGCATTGTATCTTTTCTTCTCCGCCGCGAGGGCGTCTTGCAATTCTTCTTTGGTCAGTGATTCGTATCTCATGAGAACCTCCGATTATTCATTATAATCGTTTTCGTCCGTCTTGTCACGCACAATTATGCGAATGGGTGTACCCGAAAAGTCAAACGACTCCCTGACGCCGTTCTCCAAATAACGGAGATAGGAGAAATGCATCAAAGTAGCGTCGTTGGTAAAGACCACAAAGGTAGGCGGACAGACGCTCGCCTGCGTCGCAAAAAGGATCTTTAAGTGGCGGCCGTTCTTTGTGGGGGGCTCGTTCATCGCGACGAGATTCATCACGACGTCATTGACGACGCCCGTTGTGATACGGCGCCGAGCATTCGCCACGACCCGCTTCGCCTCGTCGAGGAGTTTATCCACCCTCTTTCCCGTTAAAGCCGAGACGTAGGCGGGAACGAAATAGTCCATAAACTTCAATTTTTCCGCGAGGTCTTTATTGAACTTCTCCACGGTGTGGGTGTCCTTCTCGATCTTATCCCACTTATTCATGACGACGATACTTGCCTTGCCCTCTTCGTGCACCTTCCCCGCGATACGGACGTCCTGCTCCGTCAAGCCTTCCTCCGCATCCACGACGATAAAGACGACGTCCGCCCTCTTGATCGCGCCAAACGCTCTGAGAACGCTGTAATACTCGACGTCTTCCTCTACACTGCGCTTGCGACGGATCCCTGCGGTATCGATCAAGACATACTTTTCGCCATTATGCTCAAAGGGGGTGTCTATCGCATCGCGCGTCGTCCCTGCGATGTCGCTGACGATGGTGCGCTTTGTCCCGAGGATCTTATTGACGAGGGAGCTCTTGCCCGCATTCGGCTTTCCGACGACGGCGATCTTGATAGAGTCGTCCTCTTCGCCCTCTTCCACCTTCTTCATGTGCTTGCACGCTTCCTCGAGGATATCGCCTATCCCGATATTATGCTCTGCGGATAAGACGTAAGGATCGCCCAGCCCGAGCTCATAGAACTCGTACGCCGTCTCGAAGGGATTATCCAACTTATTTACTGCGAGAACGACGGGCTTTCTGCTCTGACGCAGCATATCCGCGATCGCGTAATCGTCTGGGAGTAGCCCTCCCTTGCCGTCCACCACAAAGATGATGCAGTCCGCGATCTCGATCGCCGTCTCCGCCTGCGTACGGATATGTCTCCACATCTCGTCCTCGCTCTTGTACTCGATACCGCCCGTGTCGATGACGGTAAAATGATAGTCCAGCCAAGAGGCGTCGGCATAGATACGGTCACGCGTCACGCCCGATGTGTTGTGGGCTATGCTGATACGCTTTCCCACGATTTTATTGAAGAGTGTGGATTTCCCTACGTTAGGTCTACCCACGATCGCTAATAAAGGCTTACTCATTCTTCACCACCCAATATTCTGATAAATCCGTCCCCGCCGTCCGCGATATGAGCGTGCACGCCGAGGGTCTCTTCCAACTGACAGAGCGTCACTTCGTCCAGAAACACTCCGCTGAACTCACGCAGCATCGTACGCGGGATGATGATATCCTTGCGCAATTTTCCTGCGTATTGCTTGATAATATCTCCCCCTGTCACGAGTCCGGACACCGTCACCGTCTCTCCGAAAAAGTCGTTGCGAACGGGACAAACGTCGATCTTGACGTCGTACTTCTGCTCAAGCTCGCGGCAGTACTTTTCGAGGAGGGGCGCAAAGGACAATCCCGTAATCGCGCTGTACTCCCCTTTCGGGACTACGCCGTCCGCCAAGGCGTACTCGGCACAATCAAAAAAGTCCGCTATAAGCCCCACGCCGTTCTCGATCTGCTCAAACTCGCCATACGACTCGTAGGGAGGGAGCGGGAGATCTCCGATCAGATACATTTCGTCCGAACAGAAAACAAAAGGTTCTCCGTTTTGCTCGATCATCTTTTGATTGAATGCTTCCACCGCCTTTACCGTACGACGTGCATTCTCGGGAGAAATGGGAGAAAGCTCGGGGAGTCCCTCGCGGTGCTTGGTCAACCCGACGGGAACCACCGCTACCGTCTTGACGGCGGGATAAAGTTTCGAGAGCTCGGAGATCGTAAGTGCGAGCTCATCGCCGTCGTTGATCCCCTCCATCATCACGATCTGCGTGTGCATCGTGATATGCGCCGCCGCCAGCTCCTTCAAGATGGAGAATAACTCGGCACTACGAGGATTTTTACAGATCTTTCTCTTGAGCTCGGGCGTGAAACAATGCACCGAGATATAGAGAGGAGAGAGGGAGAGTCGCTTGATGCGCTCGAGATCTTCGTCGGTCAGGTTGGAGAGCGTCACGTAGCTTCCCATCGCGAAACTCATGCGATAGTCGTCGTCCTTGACGTAGAGGGTCTTGCGCATTCCTTTCGGCAACTGACGAACGAAACAAAACAGACAATCGTTTTTGCAGGGAATGATATAGTCGGACTGGCTCATCTCGATCCCGAGAGGCTCGCCCTCCTCTTTCTCTATGAGAAAGGATAATTCTTCCTCTCCCCTCTTGACGACGAGAGAGACTCTTTCATCCATTTCGTAAAAAGCGAGATCCGCATCATCGACGAAAGGATACCCTCCGATCGTGAGGATCTCGTCTCCCGGCATGATGCCGACTCGTTTCGCGATGCTACCGCGCAAAACTTTCTTTACGATACGCGCCTGTCTGTCCATACACATAAAAATAATATAAAAAAGATAAAAAGTCAATAAAAAGATACCGCCTCTTTCGGCGGCGCTATCTTTCGGAAGGCGCCGGAATGAAATACTCCTTCTCTACTCACCCTACTCTTATGTATCTCGGTGAAATGGCATTACTGATAGCATCCGCGCTCATCCTGACAGGAGCGGCCCGAGGGATCACGGGGAGACTGCGTCTCAATGATTTCGCGGCGGCATTCATCATCTTTGTGATCGTACTCCTGAACGTACGTGGATCAATCACCCTGTCAGGGACATACTCCCTTGCGCTCGGCGGCGTGCTCTCGGTCATCGTCAGCATCTATATGATGATCGCACGGAGCGAGAAAGCGAGCGATATTATCTATGCGGTGCTCTCGATGATCGGGAATGCGGGGATCGTATTTGCCTATTCCCTGCACTTCCTTAACTCGACATCCATCGATCCGAGACTGCTCTCAACGCTCCTCTCTCTCCTATCGGGATTATGGTGTGCTTTTGCCGCAAGACGCACTTTCGCCTCCTGTCTCTTTGCCGCGATCACGGGCGGCTTTCTCGGGGTGGGAGCCTATATCCTCTTTTTCGCAAAGAGCGGAAATATCGGCGGAAGCTACTCCTTCGCGACGATGTGGCTGTCTGCGATCTTCGGACTGACGATCCAGTATCTCTTATCCATTATGATGCGCGCTACAAAAAGCCCCCGCGCCGATCACTATTTCGAAGCGGGGGAACTGATGGAAAGTGAAGATAAAGAGAATGGGAAGGAGATCAATCGTCGTGATTCTTAGACGCCTCGATCATCAATACATCGTACATCAAGCGCTCGGAATTCAGATTGCGCTCTTTTAGGTAATACACCTGCTCCCTTTCTATCATCTCATTTCTGCGATCGGTATCTACGAGGAGCTCTTCCACGGCAGCGTAGGTCTCCTCCGGCGTCTTTGCAGGCGTCACGAGCGCCCCGCTGACGAGATAGCGATAGACGTCGTGTTCGAGTACGGTGATGCCGTCCAAGAGGACGACAGGGATCTTATTCACAAATGCCGAATAGATGAAATGCGTCTCGGGCAACGTCACGATGACGTCCGCCGCGGCGAAGATCAGAGGATAATTCATTTCCTCCTTAAAGACAACATCGACCCCGTTTTCATCCGCGATCTTCTTATAATAGCGGCGAATAGACTTATTATCGTAGGTCAAGATCATGAGAACGTATTTCTCCTTGACCGAGAGCAATTTCCTGACCTTGTCCTTGATGGTAGCGGTGCAGTACTCCCCACCGTTGACGACGACGAGGGGTAGCTCGCTCGATAAACCGAGGAGATTTCTCGCTTCGGACCGAGAATAGGTGGGCTTTTGATCTTCCGAGAAAGGCATCCCCGAGATCAGGATCTTATCACGATCCACGCCGTAGCGCATCAAGCCGTCCTTCAGCATATCGTTCTCGACGAGGAAAAGATCCACGTCGGAGCGCACGTACTCGCTCGAGAGCGCAAAGTCCGAGATCACAGCGACGACCTTGACGTCGCTCCCCGTGACCTTCTTTGCAAGGAGAGTCATCTTGAGCGCGTATCGATTGGTCACCACGATGACGACGGGACGGAAACGGTTGAGGATATTCACGATCCTGCCCATCGCGGAGTTTCTCTCCGAGAAGGTCAGTTTACGCTCCTTGCCGTTCATGCCGTTTTCGCGTTCTTCCTTGATCCTCGCGAGCTCTTTTTTCTCTCTGATCTTGCTCAGCCAAGACACAACGAAACGAGCATTTTTAGCGTAAAAATGGGATAATTTCGCTTTCCAAAAACGATAGATTGGATTGGTATATCCGATATCGTCCACCGTGATGATATCGCACTCGGGGAAAGCGGACCCGATCGCTCTCTCGAGCGCGCCGCAAATAAGAGCTCCTTGCTGCTTATCATACAGTATGACGAGGTGTTTATTCCAACGAATACTCACACTTTTCTCCTTCTCAAGATATCACCTTCCGACGCGATCTCCTCCGTCGGGATATACAGCACTTCCTGCACGCGGACTGCGTCCGTCATTCTCTCCCCTGCGGCATTCCGGATATCGGTCACAGGAATGCGCCTCACCGCCCTGTCGGGAGACATCAATTCGAGCTCGTCGCCGACTCGAAAGCGATTTCTCTGTTCTATTATAGCACACCTTCTCTCGAAATCATAGCCCAAAACTTTCGCTATGAATTCCGCACCGCCGTCCGAGCGGGAATCCTCGTACGAGATGGTATCCGCGCCCCCCTTTCCGCCCTGCATAAAGCCCGACGTAAAGCCGCGGTTTGAACACAGGGTCAGCTCCTCCTCCCACTCGGGGAGACATCTGTAGCCATCGGGATCGCGACTCGCGCTGTCGAGAGCACGTCGATAGGCGTCTGTCACGGACGCCACGTAGTACGCCGTCTTCATCCTTCCCTCGATCTTGAAGGAGGTCACCCCCGCCTTAACGAGTTCTCCGAGAAAGCCGATGGTCTTCAGGTCATGGCTATTCATGATATAGGCGCCGCGCTCGTCCTCTTCGATGGGGAATTCGCGATGGTCGCGACTCTTCTCGTGAATGACGTAATTCCATCTGCAAGCCTGCACGCATTCGCCTTTATAGTTATCACGCCCCGACAGATAATTGCTCAAAAGGCATCTGCCGCTGTAACTGATACACATCGCTCCGTGTGCGAAACATTCGAGTTCCACATTTTCGTCGAGTGCGTCGCGGATCCTCTTTATCCTATCCAAGGAGAGCTCTCGCGCGAGAACGATCCTTTTCACCCCCATATCCGCCCAAAAGGAAGCGGAGTAGGAGTTCAAGGTATTCGCCTGCGTGGAAAGATGCAGTTCGAGGGAGGGAGCCACCTTTTTTGCCAGCGAGATCACACCGGGATCGGATACGATCGCGCCGTCAGCGCCGATCTCCTGCAGGTACTCCAGGTGCTCCGCCAATGCAGGAAAGTCCTCGTCGTAGGGAAAGACGTTCACCGTGACGTAGCCCTTCTTCCCTGCATCGTGAAGGTACGCCATCGCCTCTTTCATCTCTTCCTCGGTAAAATTCCCCGCGTAGGCACGCAGACCGAAGCTCTTGCCCGCAAAATACACCGCGTCTGCGCCGAAGTGGCAGGCAACCTTCAATTTTTCGAAATTCCCCGCAGGAGAGAGAAGCTCTGTTTTCATTATTTCTCCACGACAATGGGGACGATCATCGGCGAGGACTGCGTGCTCGAGAAGATCATCCTTCTGACCGTACGGCGGATCGCACTCTTCACGGCGTCACGGTTATCGCGATTGATGTATTTGATATTCTTGACGGCGGCAAGCACCTGCTTTTTCATCTCCGTGAGATCTTCCTCGGAGAGAGCCGCCATACCGCGGGTAATGATCTCGAGAGCGGAGGTCATGCCGTCCTCAACGCTGAGATTCAGCAGTACGATGATGAAGCCGTCCGCTGAGAGCTGACGCCTATCCTTGATGACAGGCTCGAGATCACCGACGGCGTCGCCGTCCACGTAGGAATTGCCCGCTTTGATATTCTCCAGTTTTTTCAAGCCGTCGCGAGCCACCTCGACGCTCCATCCGAGCTCGGGGAGCAGGATATTCTCCTTCGGGATCCCCATCGACTGCGCGATGCCCGCGTGTATCTTCAAATGACGAAACTCGCCGTGCACGGGGATAAAATACTTCGGATTGATCAAGGAAAGCATCATTTTCAGCTCTTCTTGATGCGCGTGACCCGAGGTATGGACGTCCTCGATCGCCGAATAGATGACCTCTGCGCCGAGACGATACAAGCTGTTGATCACGTTATAAATGCTCTTTTCATTACCGGGGATCGCACTCGCCGAGATGATGACGGTATCTTTGATCCCTACGGTGATGGAGGGATGCTCCCCCGTTGCCATGCGGGAAAGTGCGCTGACTCTCTCGCCCTGCGAACCCGTACAGATGATACACAAACGCTCGGGCGGGATCTTTTTCATCATCGCCTCGTTGACGATGAGACTATCGTCGTAGTGCAGGAGTTTCAAGGTCTTGCCGAGCTCCACGACGTTGATCACACTCCTGCCGCTGAGCACGACCTTGCGGTTATTCGCGGCGGAAATATCGAGGATCTGCTGGATACGATGAATATTGGAGGCAAAGGTCGCCACGATGATACGGCGATTTGCATGCGCCGCAAAGATACGCGAGATGCTCTCTCCGACCTTTCTCTCGCTGATCGTATGACCGGGACGCTCCGCATTCGTAGAGTCGGAAAGCATCAGCTTTACACCGCTGCGCCCGAGCTCCGCGAGCGCCGCGAAGTCCATTTTTTCATTGTCAATGGGCGTATGATCGATCTTGAAATCACCGGTATGGAATATCACACCCTGCGGCGTATCTATCGCGATGGCGAGCGCGCCTGCGATGGAGTGGCATACCTTGTAAAACTTCACCTTAAAGCAGTCGATGCGTACTTCACTGCCCGAGGCGACGGTCTTCATCTTTGCCTGCAAGCCGAATTCGTCAAGTTTTCCGCGGATCAATCCGAGGGTCAAAGTACTGCCGTAGATCGTAGGAGTCCCGAGGACCTGCATCAAATAGGGGATCGCGCCGATATGATCCTCGTGTCCGTGCGTACAGAGGATCGCTTTGACCTTGTCTTTATTCTCTACGAGATAGGTAAAATCAGGGATCACGACGTCAACGCCGAGCATCTCCTCCGAAGGAAAAGTCATACCCGCATCGATCACGATGATACTGTCGCCGTACTCGACGACGGTCATATTCTTGCCGATCTCCCCTACGCCGCCGAGAAAGCCGATCTTGAGCTTTTTCCCCCCGCCGCGACGCGACTCGTTCTGCGCGGGCTTGCCGCTTTGACGGCGATCCGCCCCCTTAGCGAGCTCTTTTTTTACACTACTGCTCTTCTTGCCGAGAGCGGATTTCACCAAAGGTGCGCCCTTTTTGTTGTCGTTATTTTTTTTCTTCTTGATATCATTATTTGCTGTCATATTGCTCCGAAATCTATAAAACGCGGTTTACGTGTCATTTATTTTTTTAACAATTATAGACTATTTTATAGATCGAGTCAAGTTTTCCGTCGCGGTATTCGGCGCGAAATAAACGAAATGAGATAGGGTCGCCGAGAGTAAAAGGAGAGAAAAAGCGAATAACCGCGAAAAAAGCAAGCCATACTACCTGTGAAGGAGAGACTCTATGAAAGCTGTGATCATGGCGGGAGGAAAAGGGACCCGACTTGCACCCTTGACCGACCACGCGCCAAAGCCCCTGATGCCGATACTCGACAAGCCCATTTTGCACTATATCATCGCACTTTTGAAAAAGCACGATTTTACCGATATATCCGTCACTTTGGGATATATGGCGAATAGCATCGTAGAACGATTCGGCGACGGACGCGAGCTGGGCGTGAGACTGCATTATTTCATCGAAAAAGAGCCTCTCGGGACGGCGGGGAGCGTCAAGGTCGCGGCGGCTGATTTCGAGGAAGATTTCCTCGTGATCTCGGGCGATGCCTATACCGACTTTGATCTCGGCGCCCTCGTCTCCTATCATAAAAGTCACGGCAAGCTCGCAACCATCGCGGCGACCAAGGTCTCGGATCCTTCCGAGTACGGCGTGATGCTCCTAAACGGCGCAGGCAAAGTGCGTTCCTTTATAGAGAAGCCCAAAGAGCCCGTCGGCAATATCGTCTCCACGGGGATCTACGTCTTCAAAAAGGAGATATTGAAAAAGATCCCAAGCGGATTTCAGGACTTCGCCAGAAACATCTTCCCCACGATCCCGGGTCAAATCTATGCAAAGGTGATGTCGGGCTATTGGTCGGATATCGGCACCCTGCTCTCCTATTACAGCACCAATTATCACGTTGCGGAAAAGTCCCTAACTCTCTCAACGGTATAAAAGCCCGTCTATCAAAGTGTAAATAAGCGAATACGCGCCGAAATATAAGGTTCGGCGCTTTTTCTCGATTTTCTCCCTCGGCATCCTTTTGAGAGCTTTTTTCTCGCTATAAATGCGCACATACGAGAAAAATCGAAATCGTAATATCTATATACCTTCGTTCGCTTGCGTTTACAAAATAGATGATATAAAATATAGGCGATAAAAATACTCCAAAGGAGATTATTATGAGAGTTTACAATTTTTCCGCAGGTCCCTCCATGCTCTTCGAAGACGTTCTGAAAGAAGCGCAAGCATCTTTCCTCGACTATGAAAACAGCGGAATGAGCGTGACCGAAATGAGTCACCGCTCAAAGGTCTACGACGGCATCCATGCCGAGTGCCTCGCCCTCTTTACCGAGCTCATGAAGGTACCTGACGACTATCAGGTCCTTCTGCTCCAAGGCGGCGCCAGTCAGCAGTTCGACGCGATCCCGCTGAACCTGATCTCCGCGACGGGTAAAGCCGACTATGTCGTGACCGGCAATTTCGCGAATCTCGCCTACAAGCAGGCGAAGAAGTACGGCGATATCGCCCTTGCGGCATCCTCGGAGGATAAGACCTATACCTATATCCCAAAGGTGACAGTGGACTCCTTCCGCAAGGATGCGAGCTATGTGCATATCACGAGCAACAATACGATCTTCGGTACGAGATGGAAGGAGTTCCCCGAGACCCCCTGCCCCCTCGTTGCAGACGTCAGCAGTGAGATCCTGAGCCGCGACATCGACGTGTCCAAGTTCGGACTTCTCTACGCCGGCGCGCAGAAGAATATCAGCGCCGCAGGTCTGACCGTCGTGATCGTCAGAAAAGACCTCATCGGCAAGGAGCTCCCCATCTGCCCCACGATGCTCGCATACAAGACGCAGGCGGACAAGAACAGCCTTTACAACACCCCGCCCGCATTCAGCATCTATATCGCTATGCTCACCCTGCGCCATCTCAAGAAGATGGGCGGCATCTCCGCGATCAACGAGATCAACGAGAGCAAGGCGGCTATGCTCTACGACTTTATCGACAACAGCTCGCTGTATAAGAACTACGTCAACAAAGAGGATCGCTCCATCATGAACGTCCCCTTCGTGACCGGTTCCGAGGAGCTCGATGCGAAGTTTGTCAAGGAAGCCGCGGCAGAAGGTCTCGTCTCCATCAAGGGACACAGACTCGTGGGCGGTATGCGTGCCTCCATCTACAACGCGATGCCTGTCGAGGGCGTAAAGAAACTCATCGAGTTCATGAAGAAATTTGAGCTCGAGAATAAATAAGGAGCGAGATATGTACGAGATCAAGAAACTGAACGCGATCAGCGATCTTATTTATACGAATCTGGACAAAAAAGCCTATCACGTCTCTGACGACGCTGTCGATCCCATCGGTATCCTCGTCAGGAGCGCGGCGATGCACGAGTATGAGATCAATCCCTCTCTCGTGGCGGTCGCGCGCGCCGGCGCAGGCGTTAATAATATCCCCCTGCCCAAGATGACCGACGCAGGCGTCGTGGTATTCAATACTCCCGGTGCGAATGCGAATGCGGTCAAAGAACTCGTGATCTGCGCCCTGCTCCTCTCCTGCCGTGACGTACTCGGCGGCGTGGCTTTCGCAGGCTCGCTCAAAGGCAAGGAAGATGCGGCGAAACAGGTAGAGAGCGGCAAGAAGGCATATATCGGACCCGAGATCTTCTCCAAGACGCTCGGCGTCGTGGGACTCGGCGCGATCGGCGCTCTCGTCACAAAAGCGGCTCTCGCGCTCGGAATGAAGGTCATCGGATACGATCCCTTCTTTACCGAGGAAAAGGCAAAGTCCATCAGCGAAGATCTGACCTTCACGACCGATCTCGACGACATCTATCAAGCGGCTGACTTTATCACCCTACACGTCCCCTTCAATGACTCCACGAAGGGTATGATCAACGCTACTTCCATCGCAAAGATGAAGGACGGCGTGCGTATCGTAAACTGCGCGAGAGGCGAGCTCGTCGATAACGACGCGATCATCGCCGCACTCGAGAGCGGTAAGGTCAAGAAATACGTGACCGACTTCCCGATGCCCGCTGTGATCGGCGTATCGGATAAGATCATCACCATCCCCCACCTCGGCGCTTCCACCCCCGAAGCGGAGGATAACTGCGCCGTCATGGCGTCCGCCGAGCTCAAAGACTATATCGAGAACGGCAATATCAAAAACAGCGTCAACTGCCCCGCTCTCTCCGTAGCGCGCAAAGGCGCCGCCCGCGTAACCATTCTCACGAAGGAAGCCATTACCGAAGCGGACGTCAAGAAGGTGCTCGGCAACGCCGAGATCTCCATCGCGAAAAGAGGCGACGTCAGTTACGTCATCGCCGATCTCGACAAGGCACCCGCCGCTGATGCGGTAGCATCTCTCGCCGCAAAGGCGCTCAAGGTCAGAGTGCTCTGATATCTCAAAGATCACCATATAAAACGAAAACGCGGCAATGATCGCCGCGTTTTTTGATAAAAAAAGCACGGCAGAGCCGTGCCTTTTTCTTTTAGCGATTCAGATATCTCGGAGAAATCAAAGGATCTCGAGATTTTTACCGTAGGAAGCCTTGAACTCTGCCTTACAGCTCAGAGCGTCGTTGACCTCGAGGGAGCAGTCGGTATGATTCTCGGTGATGGTCTTCATGATCACGCTGTCACCGAGGATATCGCAGGTGATGCCTGTGATGATACCGCTCATGCTGCGATCGAAGCTCTCTGCGATCTTCAGGACCAAGCCGAGCTTCTTTACCGCATCGATGTCCTCCTCGGTCAGCATACTGAGATACTTCTGCAAGTCCTCCGTGACAGGGACGCCGTCCTTGTGGGCGGAAGCAACGAACGCCGCCATCACGATCTCCTTATGCGTTAGACCGAAGATACGGCTATTCAGGATCACGTAAGCGGAATGCTTGTGGTGATCGTAGAACTTGATCTTGGAGCCTGCGTCGTGCAACATCGCGGCGGCGCGAAGCACCTTGACGTACATACGCGGGAGCTTATGCAGGACCTTGAGCTGCTTAAAGATCTGCATGGAGAGATCCATGATATGACGGAGATGGTCTTCGTTGAGCTCAAAATGCTTGACGAGAGTATTCAAGCTGTAGCCGAGGATATCGGAGATCGGCTTTTCGGAAACGGTCGGGACGGCGTACTTGAACATCGCGCCTTCTCGCATACCGCTACCGCTGATCACGATATTCTTGAATCCGCATACCGTAACGATGCGGCTGATGCAGGCGAGCGCACTCGGGAAGATATCGGCACGGGTGCTGGAAAGTCCCTTGATCTTCATCGTTCTATCCAAGGGAAGGGTCTTGATCGTATCGTAGATCGCGTTGAACTCACTCGTCTCGATATTGTAGCCGTGTGCTACGTTCAAGGGATATTTCTTGATCCTACGGCTGATCTTGCCGAGGTTACGGAAGGAACCGCCAACGCCGATGAGCTGAGTATCGGGATCGAGCTCCTTGAGCCATTCGAGCTTTTCGAGCTCCTGATTGACGTGATCCTCGATCTTTTCCGCGCGCTCTTCGGGCAGGAGATCCTGTCCCTTGAACATATCGGTCAAAGTCACCGCGCCAAAGGGGAGCGTCGCCTGCTCGAGAATGGTCTTGCGGTTATAGTAAACGATCTTTGTACTACCGCCGCCCATATCCACGATCAAGCCCTTGGGGATATCCATCGCGTTGATGACGCCGGTATAGATGTACTGTCCCTCTTCCGCCGCGCTGAGCACGCGGAGCTTGATCCCGCAGGTAACTGCGACCTCCTCAAGGAAGCTCTTTTGATTCTTTGCCCTTCTGACAGCCGCCGTCGCGAAAGCAAAGATCTTTTCCACCCCATTGGAATCACAGAAACGACGGAACATTTGCAGCGTTTTCTTGGTTTGCTCGATCCTCGCGGGACGCAGGAATCCGTCCGACTCCATATCCTGTCCGAGTCTGACGTTCTCCTTGAGTTCGTCAAAGACGAAGAAGTATCCTCCTTCCAAAATATCTACGAGCACGAGTCTCGCTGTATTCGATCCCAAGTCAATAATCGCTATTTTTTCCATAATGCCTCATTCCTCCGTTTTAATAGTGGTTAGTCTCGTGTTTTAATGCATTTCGACGGGCATTTCGCCGCGCATGCGCCGCAACCCGTGCATTTTGAATAGTCAATGACCGCAAGGTTATCCTCGAGCGCGATCGCACCGTTCGGACAGGTGCGCACGCACATCCCGCATCCGATGCACCCTGCCTTGCAGTAGGAGCGCACCTCCTTGCCTTTCGCGTGGTTGGAGCAAGCAACGTACACCTTGGCACGCGCCGGCACCTTCTTTATCAATCCCTTCGGGCAAGACTTCGAGCACTTGCCGCAAAGGGTACATCTCTCGTCCATGATCTCGGCATAGCCTTTCTCCGAGAGACTGCAAGCGTGATGATCGCAATGTTTCATACACGTTCCCGCACCCATACAGCCGACAGGACACGCCTTGCGCCCTCCTGCGAGCAGCTCCATCGAGGCGCAGTCGCCGTAGCCGTGATAGTCGTATTTATCCTCGCAGGCACTGCCGCCGTTGCAGGTGACCACGAAAGCCATCTCTTCCCCTTCGTTCACCGTGCCGAGGATCTCGGCGATCTTGTCCTTATTCACCTTGCTCGTCGCGTTGCAAGATGAGAGATCCGCCTTGCCGTTCGCGAGAGCCTCCGCAAAAGCGCTACAGCCCGCATAGCCGCATCCGCCGCAGTTTGCGCCCGAAAGCAGTCCTTCTATCTCGACGACCTTTTCGTCACGCTTGACCTCGAGTTTCTTGCCGAGGAAGGCGAGTATGACCGCAAATACCGCCGCTATCGCGATCAGGATCGCCGCAGGGACGAGGATCGCTACGTATAATTTCACGCCAAGCAACATATCTCCTCCCTCCTTATACGATCCCGAACATTCCGGAGAATGCGCTGAATGCCATGCTGATAAGCGCCGCCGCGATCAAGGTGATCGGGAAGCCGCGGAAGGGTTCGGGGACGTTCTTCGCGACGATCCGCTCACGCACGCCCGCAAGGAGCACGATGGCGAGAGTAAAGCCGACGCCCGCAAATACACCGTTCAGGAAGGACTGAACGAGGTTATAAGATTTCTCGATATTCAGTAGAGCCACGCCGAGCACCGCGCAGTTTGTGGTGATCAGCGGGAGATAGACGCCGAGGGCGCTATACAGCGATGGGCTGAACTTCTTGATCACGATCTCCACCGACTGCACGAGGGCGGCGATGATCAAGATAAAGGCGATGGTCTTCATATACTCGAGCTCGAGGGGCACGAGGACGTAATTATTGACGAGATAGGTAAAGACCGAAGCGATGGACATCACGAAGATGACCGCAAAGCCCATACCGAGCGCGGTATTGGTCTTCTTGGATACCCCGAGGAAGGGGCAGATCCCGAGGAACTGACTCAAGACGAAGTTATTGACGAAAACGGAGCCGATGATGATCACGAAATAGATATTCATGCTTTCGCCTCCTTTTTGCCCTTCTTCTTGGAGGAAGGGGCATATTTTCTATTCTCCGCGAGCGCCGTCAGGTAGTTGACGAGCGCCATGAGCGTCCCATAGACGAGGAAGCCGCCTGCGGGGAGGATAAAGATCGTCATCGAGATATTGCCGAGAGACCCGATGGGGAGTCCGAAGAAGGAGCCCGCGCCGAGGATCTCACGCACGATACCGATAAAGGTCAGACTCAATGTAAATCCAAAGCCCATACCTAAGCCGTCGAGCGCGCTGTCCAGGACGGGATTGCAGGAAGCGAACGCCTCCGCACGCGCCAAAATAATGCAGTTCACGACGATCAAGGGCAAGAATACGCCGAGCGCATCGTACAGTGAGGGCAAAAACTTCTTCATCACCATCTGCACGATGGTGACAAATGTCGCGATAATGACGACGAATGCCGGGATGCGGACGCGATCGGGGATCACTTTTTTCAAAAGCGAGATCATCACGTTGGAGCACAACAAGACGAAGGTAACAGCCGCGCCCATCGCGAGTCCGTTCAATGCCTGCGTCGTGACGGCGAGAGTGGGACAGGTGCCGAGCACCAGTCTGAAGGTAGGATTGCTCTTTACTATCCCGTTGGTCAGGGTGTTTAATCGATTGCTTTTCATTGTTGCACCCCCGTCAATACTCTCATTTGATACCATTTGACCGCTATGTTGACCGCATTGATAACTGCGGTAGAACTCTTTGATGCGCCCGTTACGGCTGAGACGTCGTCGGGAGCTATGGCAGGACCTTTTACAAAAGTAAAACCTTTGAAATCCGACGTGATCTTCTTGCCGTAAAATGCAGAGAAGTAGCTATCCTGCAATGCTTTACTGCCTAAGCCCGGCGTCTCATTCGCCTCGTAGGCGGCGATCTTGGCGATCTTGCCGTCCGTAATATTCACGAGAAGGTCGAGAGAGCCTTTGTAAGCTCCGACGCCTCTCGCCACGATGACGTAAACGTCCTTTCCTTCCGCATTGTACACGCCGAGCACCTGTCCGTAGTTCTCCTCGATGGGAGCGGCGACCCCTTCTTTGACGTAAGGTACGAGCACCCCGTCATAGACGGCGGTCGCTTTACGCGCGATGAGCTCCTCCTCGTCCACCTCGGTAAAGTGATTGACGAGTCCGAGGAGCGCCCCTGCGACGCCTGCGATGATGACCAGCACGAGAGCGGTCATGAAGATCTCATATCCCAAGCCCTTTCTCATGCTTTAGCTCCTTTCTTCGGTTGATAACCGAAGGGACGAGGCACAAACGCTTTATCGATATAGGGAGTCACGATATTCATCAAGAGGATCGCAAAGGATACACCCTCGGGATAACTCCCGAAGAAGCGGATCAAGGAAGTGATGATACCGCATCCGAAAGCAAAGACCGTGAGCCCGAGCTTGGTATTCGGCGACGTGGAGTAATCCGTCGCCATAAAGAAGGCGCCGAGGAAGAGTCCACCGCCGAAGATCGAGGGCAGGATATAGTCGAGCGCTTGTCCTTTTGCCGCGCCGTATATGAGCGCAAAGACAGCCACCGTACCGATAAAGGTAACGGGAACTCTCCAATCGATCACACGGCGTACGATCAAGTACACTCCGCCGAGCAAGAGAAGGAGAGCGCTCGTCTCACCGAGAGAGCCTCCGATCTCGCCGAAGAACATATTGAAGATATCCAAGCCCGCCGCTTCGGTGCGCAACGACGCCAAAGGCGTCGCCGTGGAAAGAGCCGCCACGTCGAGGAGTCCCTCCCTGCCCTTCAGGATACAGCGGAAATAGACAAAGGCGTCGCCATCCGTCCAAGTGATAGGCTTTACGTAAGCGGTCATCATAGACGCCCAGGCGAGGAGGAGAAAGATCCTGCCTGCGATCGCGGGATTGGCGAAATTCTTACCGATACCGCCAAAGAGCATCTTTACAAAAATGATCGCGAAAGCACTGCCGATGATAGGTACGTAGAAGGGAACCGACACGGGAAGATTCAGTGCGAGAAGGAGACCGGTAACGACCGCGGAGCAATCTCCGATGGTCTGATCTCTCTTTGTGATCACGTTATAGAGCGCCTCTGCGCCGACCGCGGCCGCCACGGAGAGCACCTCCAAAAAGAGAGCATAGAATCCAAAGAAAACCACCGAACCGACCACGGCAGGCAGGAGCGCGATCAATACGTCGAGCATAATGGTCATGACGGTACGATCGTTACCGATATGGGGAGAGGACGAGACAACGTATTTACTCATTCGTCATACCCCCTTTTCCTTGATCAGTTTCTTCGCTCTGCGCATCGCGGTAACGAGAGGTCTGCGCGCAGGACAAACGTAAGCACAACAGCCGCATTCCAGACAGCTGAGCGCGTGATACTTCTTTGCTAAAGCGGCGTCTTCCGCTTCGACGGCACGCTCGATAAACATCGGCATAAGGCGCATCGGACAATGCGAAGCGCAGGATGCGCAATTGATACAAGCGGAGATCGGTTTATCTCCCGAGGAGACCTCTTCCTCCGTCAAAAAGAGGAGAGAAGACGTTCCCTTCCCCGTTGAAGGAGCGAGATCGGTCTGAGCAAAGCCCATCATCGGACCGCCGCTGATGACCTTTTTCGCATCGTCGGTCTCACCGCAGTAGGCGGCGATATCCTTATATCCGACGCCGTTCCTGACCCAATAATTACCGGGACGGGTACAAGCCTTACCCGAAACGGTCATCGCACGCATAAAGGAGGGCTTGCCGAGCTCGACAGCCTCATAGATCGCGAAAGCGGTATGCACGTTATCCACCACGGCGCCAACGTCGGAGGGAAGCGCACCCTCGGGGACGACGCGACCCGTGATCGCATAGATCAGCTGTTTCTCCGCGCCCTGCGGATACTTCGTCACGAGAGGGATCACACGGATCCTATCCGTCGCGAGAGCGGAAAGCTTAGCTATAGCGTCGGGCTTATTTTCCTCGATGCCGATATAAGCATTCTCTACGCCGAGCGCCGTCATCATGTACTCCACACCCTTAAAGATCTCGGAGGTCTTCTCCAAAGAGAGGCGGTAATCGCAGGTGATATAAGGCTCACACTCGGCGGCATTGATGATCAAAACGTCCACGGGAGTCTTGGGAGAGAGCTTGACGTGGGTGGGGAACGTCGCACCGCCCATACCAACGATCCCTGCCTCTGCAACACGCGACTTGATCTCGGCGGCATCGGGAGAAAGAAGAGGCTCGAGGAAATCCTCCTCATAAGCTCCGTCATTCTCGATGACGATATGCGTTGCCTTAGCGCCGATCGCGGTACGGCAAGTCACGATATCCGTCACCTTGCCACTCACCGAAGAAAAGACGTTCGCGGAGACAAAACTCGCCGCCTTGCCGATCATAGTGCCGACCTTCACTTCGTCCCCTACAGCCACAACGGCAGCCGCAGGAGCGCCGATATGCTGAGACAAAGGAATAGACACCGTCTGCGGTGTCGGAAAGTCCATCAGCGGTACGTCCTTGGCTATATTCTTATTATCTGCGGGATGGATCCCGCGCCGAAACGTAAATCTCAAGGTAATACTCCGTATTAGTGAGCTTATAATTAAAATATAACACACGCATTTATTGTTGTAAATAGAAAATATAAAAATAATGATAGGTTTTACATAAATATTGCAAATAAACGATCAAAAATCGGCTTTTTTCTCTTGTAGAATATTCCACTTGTGTATTATTTTTTAGCTTTTTCGTTTTTTCTTGAAAAATCCGATAAAAACGAATATTATCGAGATCGCACCGATGAGGATCAAAAAGAGACCAAAGGCAAATCGCATCACCGATTCGGGAATACTTTTTATCACAAAGAGTCCCACGAACAAACCGATCAAAGCGAAGGAAAGAGTGAAGAGGATAGGACGCCATCGGAGCAGTCCGCCCTTCTTGTGCATCACGAGAGCGACTGTCGCCATAGGCAGAAATGCGACGAGATTTATCCATACCGCAACGCGATACTCTACACCCAAAAGAAAGGTCAGGATAGGGATCAGCAAGGTACCTCCGCCGAACCCCATGCCGCCGAGAACTCCGCCCGCGACGCCTGCAAGGATAAGCCAAAGGATACTCATATCAAAAATCGGATCCCCGCATAGATCATCACTCCGTAAAAGAGCAGGGAGAGTGCCGCCTTGGGCACTTTCTTTAGGAGAATCGCGCCGATAATACCTCCGATGACCGCCCCGATCGAGACATAGACTCCGACCTTAACGTCATACGCCCCTTGCAAAGTATGCGCCACTGCGGAAAAGAGGGAAAGGGGCAACACGACCGCCACGGTCGAGGCGTGCGCCGTCCTTTCCTCCTCTTTCAGCCCATAACCCATCGCGGGTACAAGAAGCATCCCCCCGCCTCCGCCGAAAAGGGCGTTCACCATACCCGAAAGGAGAGAGAGTATCGCCGCAAAGGCTTTTTTAAAGCCGTTTTTTACTTTTTCACCCTTCACCTGCATCCTCTCCTCCCGAAGCACCGGACCGCGCTCTCCGGATTTAGAATGACCCGATGGGCAAATTATATTTCACATAATAGGAAAAATCGTTTGCTTATTTAAGTGTTATATATTAAAATATTTAGGTGAATAAACTTTAAACGGAGATGTTTAAATGAAAAAAACTACTTTTAAGACCTATTTGATTTTGCTTCTTGTGTTTCTGCTCGCCATCTCGGTGATGCTTACGGCGTTCGCCTGCAGCAATACCGATGAAGAGCCTGCTGCGGTCGAGGAAGAGACTGATACCGAGTTCACCTCGTTGATCTCGAACGGTAACTTCTCCACCTACTCGAAGGATACGGAGCAACCCTACTCTGTCTCGAGCTGGTCTACTTACACACCGAGCGGTTACTCTGACGAGAACAAAGTAGCGGGTATCATCGACACCGGTTCGGACTATGACAGCAATCGCGCCACCTGGGGCGACCTCGCCAATCCTTACGGCACCGTCACACCGAACAAGGTCCTGATGATCTACAACAAAGAGGATAACGTATATGGTTATACGGCTACCTTCACCACGACCGCTGCCGCCTACTACTCGGTATCCGTCAAGGTAAAGGTCGTGATCAGCGACGCAGACAAGGGTGCATCCTTCCGCGTGTACTCCGATAACGGCTATGCCGAATTTGAAAAGATCAACGGCACGGAAGCTTTTACGACCTATACGGTATATATGCAGGCGCCCTGCACCTCGAGCTCGACGGTTACGGTCAGGCTTTCCCTCGGTCGTGATGATCAAAAGGTCAAGGGTTACGCGTTCTTTGACGACGTGATCGCGACCAAGATCTCCGAGAAGGACTACAACGCCGCAACGGAGAGCACAACGGTCAAGAAGACCTCTATGCTCTACCCCGAAGGCGAATTCAACTACTACAGCTACAATTCTTCCGCCACTGCCCTGCAGACCTCTCCCATCAGCTGGTCCTGGTCGACCGGTAACAAGGTCGCAGGAAAGGCGCTCCCGAGCAGTGATCGCTATACCGGCGTGATCTCCACCGCCGAGACGGTATGGGATACCGTAGCGGATACCTATGGAGAAAATCCCGGCAAGCCTTTCGCAGAGGGCGACGACTACGTCCTCATGATGGTCAAGAAACAGACCTCCAATGCCTACTCTCCGACCGCAGGCTATTATGCCTCTAAGAGCAAGGTCACCATCGACCGCGCGACCGTTTACAAGATCTCCGTTTGGGTCAAAGCGATCGTGAGCGAAAACTCCGATGACAAGAAAGGTGCACGCGTCGTACTGAAAGGCACGGACGAATACGAGTCCGCCGTCATCAACACGACGGGTAATAACACCAATAACGGCTGGGCAAAGGTCACCTTCTATATCCTCGGCAACCAGTTCCGCTCCGAAGATTTCACCATTCAGCTCTGGATGGGTAACGACAAGGCGAACGACACCTTGATGCAAGGTCAAGTATTCTACGATAAGCTCGAGATCGAGAAGCTTATGACGGTAGATAACGCCGAGCACGCTAGCGTCATCAGCGACTACGAGACGCTTGCCGAGAACGAGAAGAACAATCCCGACTACATCTCCGACGCTCAGTTTATAAACCTCGAGACAGACGAAGCGGAAAAGATGATCATCAATGAGAACTTCTCCAATATCGCCGACACCTTCGAAATGGGAGCAGTCAGCGACGTGAAGGTCAAAGAGGGCGACGTCATCACCGCCGTGATCCCCCGTGAAGATCTCGACAGCGAAACCACCAACTGGAAGGAGAAGTACGGCATCGACGAGAATCCGCTCTACCCCTATTCTTTCGCTCCCGTCTTGATCATCAATAACACCATTCCCTCCGCCTATGAGGTAAAGACCGTCAATCCCAAGAGAGAAGACGGCATGTATGAGATCAAGCAGTCTCTGTCCTACCGCATTTCGGTATGGATCAAGACCATCGGCTTGGACGAAGGCAAAAACGTCACCTTGAGCCTTGTGGACGAGGACGGCACCGCCATCGAGAGCTTCTCGGTCAATACCGCCGAGTACGATAACGAAGCGACCCACAACTACGCGGAGTACACCTTCTATCTGACCGGTGCACTGCCCACGAATGAGGATAACAGCGAATGCTCGAACTTCGTTCGTATCACCATCAAGAACGGCTCGGGCAGTCAGTACGATCCCTCTTCCTATCAAAAGGGAGCATTCCTGATCGCGAATATCAATATGGAGCAGATCACCTATACCGACTATGATTCTCATAGTTCTTCTGGCACCTACTCCAAGGCAAAGGATTACACCTCCAACGAAGGTACGATCACGAACGGCAACTTCAATACCTACGACAGAAAGGAGACCACCTTTGACAATGACGGATACGTCGCTATGTCCGACAAAGACGATAATACCGAGCTCGTCGGTGCCCTGCCCTCGAGCTGGACGAATAACGTCAACAACGACTACGGTTTCACTAAGGTAGGCGGCGAGCAGCTCCCCACGACATACGAGATCAGCAAGGTCGCCGAAGGCGAAAACCCCAAGGCGGACTTCATCGCCGACATCCAGGGCAAGACCATCACAACGATCCACGTTACCGGCCCCGACTCCTTCGACAAGACCTACAACAGCGAGACCGAGTGGGGTAAAGTCTTTGACATCAATACCATCACCGGCAAAGTGAGCTGGAAGAGCGGCAACGACCTCGCAGTCGGCGACTACAACGTCACGATCAAAGTGGACGAGAAAGAGCTCAACGATCTCATCGCAGGTATCATCAACGTCAACGCATCGGACGCTTACCTTGCACAGTTCGGGCTCACCAAGAACGCCATCTACGACAAATGGGCTGACAATGCAACGGACGAAGCAAAGGCAAAGAACGTCGATTTCGGAGCGCCGAACCTCCTCATCATCACGACGCGTAGCACCGTTGAATCCATCACACTCAAAAATACCGAGGTGAACGGTGAGAAGACCAAGGACATGACCAATAAGCCTGCGATCAAGAGTGCGACTGCAAGTCTCAGCTCAAACTCCTATTATCACTTCAAGTGCTACGGCAAGGCTTTGGGC
>CAMOTC010000014.1 GCA_946625545.1 uncultured Clostridia bacterium
TTCCACCCCGAGGCGGAATTCCACGCCCATCTCCTTGATGACGTCTATCTCGGCGTCCAAAACGTTCTTTTCCAAGCGATAGGAGGGGATGCCGTGCGAGAGCATGCCGCCCGCGCGCTTTTCCTTCTCGAATATCGTTACGGGATAGCCGTCGCGGCGCAGGAAGTATGCCGCGGACAGACCGGCGGGACCGCTGCCGACGACCGCTATCTTATAGTCGTCGCCCCACATACCGCCGTCGTGCTTTTCGCAAAGGGGGATATAGCGATCCTTCTTGTTAAGGTCGCGCGCGGCGATGAACTTCTTTATCTCGTCGATGGCGATGGGCGCGTCCACTGTTCCTCTGGTGCAGGCGTCTTCGCAACGACGGTTACATACCGCGCCGCATATCATCGGCAGGGGGTTATCCTGCTTGATGAGCTTGAGAGCCTCGTCATAGCGCCCCTCCGCTGCCATCTTGACATATCCTTGCACCGAGAGGTGCACGGGGCAGGCGGTCTTGCAGGGAGCGGTACCGCTGTCATAGCAGTTGATCTTGGCGTCGTCTCGATAGTTGTAGTTCCACTTTTCAGGACCCCACCTGCGTGCGTCAGGGAGCTGCGTCTTGGGATACTTCACCGCGCTGCCGTCCTTCTTGCACAGCTTTTGTCCGAGCTTCGCCGCACCGACGGGACACACCTCAACGCACTTGCCGCAAGCGACGCATTTATCCTTTTCTACGTGCGCGCGATAGGCGGAAGCCGAAAGGTTGGGCGTGTTGAAAAGTTGGGAGGTGCGCAGGGCGTTACACACGCCGGGAGCGCAGTTGCAGATGGCGACGATCTTGTCTTCGCCGTCAATGTTGGTTATCTGGTGCACGTAGCCGTGTCGTTCGGCGCGCTCCAATATTTCGTAAACTTCCTCTTTGGTGACGTAGTGTCCGATGCCGCGATCGTCCATATACTCCGCCATATCGCCTACGCCGATGCAGTAGTTGCCGCAGATCTCGCCCGACCCTTCGCCGCGCATCCTTTGCTGTTTGCGGCAAGAGCACTCGGAAATGCCGAATTTGTCGTACATATCTATCCAGCGTGAAAGGTGTTCTACCGGGACGCTGTGGCTCTCGGCGGAGATCGCCTTTTCGACGGGGATGACGTGCATGCCGATGCCTGCGCCGCCCGGAGGAACGAGCTCGGTAACGCCCGCAAGCGGGATCTGAGTCATCAGGTTGAAGAAGGTGGCGAGCTGCGGGAATTCATCCGTCAGCTTGTCCTGCATCATCATAAACTCCGCGCTGCCGGGCACAAAGATGGGCAGTTCGTATTGCAGATGCTTATCGGGCGTCTTGGCTCTGTTCTGCTCGATGATGCCTATCCAGCGCAGACGCTCCACCATCTTTTGGGTATCCTCGAGGCTCATCTTGTTTCTTTCGGCGAGTTCGGGCACGGAATAGGGCACTCTGGTCTTCTTGAAGTTCAAGAGGAATTTGACTTGCTCCTTGTTGAGGATCATATCAAGTATCCAATACTCCGGGTCGCGATAGTTGATCTTATGGAATAGCTTTTTGGGGATGCGATCGGTGATCATCTCCGCGAGCTTTTTGACGAGGCGCGCTTTTTCGGGGTCGGCGGGGACGTAGTTCGGGTCCTGCCAATAGTCCCGCTCGTTTATCATCGGATCGCCGATCTTCCATTCTTCAAAACTTTTGCCCATGGTTTTACCTCCTGTGGAATACGTGAATTAAAAATACAACGGGTAAATTCTATGCTGTATTTACATTATATACTAATAAAAAATGAAAGTCAATATCTCAAAAATAAAAAATGATAGTCGGTATCTCAAAAATTCAACTTTCACTTCGGTGTCAAAAAGGGGACGGCATGAAAGCCGTAGGTATTTCCTGCGGGGTTTTCCTGTTATTGTTCTTCTTCTCTGTGCCACTCTCCGCGCTTGATAAAGTATATAAGTAAGAAAAAAACAGAGTTCTTTTCGGAGGTCTCTGTTTTCATTTACAAGAAAGATGGCAAGTTCCCTTGCCATCTTGATTTTTTTATGAATGATTGGATTATTCTTTATCTTCGTTTGCGGGATCGGGAGTTTCCGATAGGGGAGAGAGATCTTTCTGCGAGGGATCGACGTCCTCCGAGACCACTTCGGCGTTATCCGAAATCTCTTCGACGCTTTCCGTCGTCGCGGCGAGAAGCTCTGTCGCGGGCTCAGCCTCTGTCGCGGGCTCAGCCTCTATCGCAGTCTCGGTCTCGAGCGCAGGATCTTCCTCTGCCGCAGGTGTGGCATCTTCCTCCGTCGGATCGTTCTTGAAGTGCGGGACGAGTACAAGGTAAATGAATACGCTGAGGGGGACGCTCATGCCCATCGCAAGCAGGAAGTCCGCGAAGGAATGCTGCTTGATGAAAACGGTGGACAGACAGATCCCGATGGTCAGGATGACAAAGAGGATCTTCACGAGGGTCTTGCCCTTCATCGATTCGGAGAAGAAAAATGCCACGGTGATCATAATGGTCACGATACAATGGATAGAGGGGAAGACGTTGACCGGTTGGTCGGTGTCATAGACGATCTGGATGATCCAAGAGAAAATATTGTGACCGGGAGGACTATCGGGACGGAAGGTGATCTTGGAAGGGTAGACCGTACACACGATCAAGCTGGCGATCATGGAGACAAAGATCATTGCGACCATCGTCAAGAAATCTTTTTTGGACTTGATCAGCGTGAAAATGAGCGCAAAGGCGATATAGACGTACCAAAGGATATAAAAGATGACGAAAGGCTCTATAAAGGGGATCTTGTCATCGATGGGCAAATGGATCTCGTGAAAGTTGAGATCGAGGCGATTGAGTACGCCGTACCATATCGCATAGACCAGCCACAGAAGTACCCAAAACATATACTTGTGCGTGACTATGTAGTTTTTTACTATCGTAAATACTTCTTTGATTTTGCTTTTCTTCTGTTTTTCTTCGTTTTCCATAGATATTGCGCCTAAATAATGATTCTTTTCGGGTTCATAAACATTTTATGCCGAAACCGCCATAATGTCAATCATAAAACACACGATCCCTGCCGCAGAGAGATCTCCACCTTAGGTTATAAAGTGTCGTGATATCCGAGGGCGAAAGAGTGAGCCGGCACCTATTCGTTCCGATACTATAAAGAAAGTGTGCGATTTCAAGGGCTCGAGAGATGGTTTGTTTTGACGGATCGACGGATAAGAATCGCAGGCGCAACGTCCTAAAAGAGAAATCCGAGGCCGAAGGCGACGAGGAAGGAAATCGCGGCGACGGACGCCATATTCAGCTCAAAGAAACTCATCACGAGAGCGGCGACGGTGGCAATCGCGGCGGCGGGCAGGCTGCCTGTCGAGTAAAGGACGTAGGGGAAGGTAAGCGCCGCAAGGACGGCGTAAGGGAGATAGTAGAGGAAGGACTTCCAGAAGGGGGAGGTGATCTTTCTCTTGATAAAGACGAAGGGGAGGAAGCGCGGCACCAGGGTGGCAAGGAACATCAAAGCCGCCGAGATCAGGAGGTAGGAAAGGTTCATTCTCTCTCCTCCTGATGCCTTTTCTCGTCGTTCGCTTCTTCCGTTCTCGGAAAGAGGGAGGCGGCGAGCACCGTTGCCGCTACGGCGGCGATGATCACGCGAAAGCCGAGGGGCACGAGATTCAGATAGGGGATATAGTACATCGCGCAGGAGATCGCGGCGCCTGCAAGTACGGCAAGGGCGATCCCTTTATGCTTTTTCATCGGCGGGAGAAAGATCGCGATATACATACAATAGATGGCGATGCCTGCCGCGGCGACCACACTATGCGGGAAGACCCCACCCAAGAGGTATCCTACGAGGGTGCCGAGCTGCCATCCGAGATAGGGGAGCGTGGAGAGACCGAAGTAGTAGGCGGGCGTGAGAGCGCTCCCTTTTTCGCTCGCGAGGGCAAAGACCTCATCCGTCAGGAAGAGACTCATCGCAAAGCGAGTCCCGCGATCGATGGGGATCGCTACCTGTTGTGAGAGAGAAAAGCTCATCAAGGCATAGCGCAGGTTGATGACAAAGACGGCGAGGGAGAGCTCGAGATACCCCGCGCCGAGGCGCAAGAGCTCGATGCCGGTAAATTGTCCCGCCGAGGTCAGATTCGTAGCGGAGATCAAGGAGGCGAACCACATCGGGAAATCGCTCCTTCTCGCCGCCAAGCCGAAGGTAAAAGAGACCGCCAAATAGGCGATCGCGACGGGTATCGCTTTTTTCAGTCCGGCAAGATAGCTTTCCTTCGTGCTCATGCGATAACTATACCACCCGATCCCATCTCTCGGCAAGCGAAACCGCATCGCGATAGGGGATTAGGCAGTCAATATCGCATCAACCCATGAATGGCGCGGAATATGAGGATTGAAAAAAGGAAGAAGTCCTTATTCTAAAAAAAAGGGGACGGCACGCATGCCGTCCCGTTTCTTGTCTTGCGAGATATCAGTTCAAAGTGAACTGCATCACGACGGGGCAGTGGTCGGAATAGGTGAATGCGGTGTAGTAGTTGTAGACGTTATTGCAGGTCACGTTTGCACTCACAAGGAATCCGTCCACGATGATCGTGAAATTGCCCTCTTCGTAGGGTTCGTCGCAGTTGCGGCAGGTCGGGGTGGGCTTGTCGTTAGAGTAGTCGATACAGCGGCTGAGTCCCGTGTACTCCGCGAGGATATCCTCGGGGAAGGGCTGTGCCCAACCGTATTCTGTCGTACCTGCGCCGCCGTTGAGATCCTGGGTGGACGTCCCGGTAAAGTCGTGGTTAAAGTCGCCGCCGCATACGCAGTAATTCCCCTTCAGGTACTCCTCCTTCATATCGCCGAAGAGCATACGCATCTGTCCCTCGCGGATCTCGTCGCTATTGCCGTACGCGGAGAGGTGGACGTTGTAGAGGACGAGCTCCTTGTCGTTCGAGACCTTCACGCGGGTCTTGCTGTAACAGCGGTCGAGGTCGAGGAGCTTGGAGATGCCCGTCGAGATGGGGAGAGAACGGCGGATACCGCTCGTGACCTCATACTTGGAGAGGGTCATGATCTCGCTGTTCGAGGAGCCGTGCGGCTGGGTCAAGGGATACATCAGGAAGGCGGAATGATAGTTGACCGCCGTCGTGAAAGCATAGTCGTTAAACTTCTCGAGGAGGAGCTCACTCTCGTCGATGTGATAGCTCCTCGTGGAGTCGAAGTCCACCTCTTGGAAGAGCACGAAGTCGGGCAGGAAACTCTTTACCTGCGTGGCGCCCGCATAGATATTGTTTGTGACCTCCTCTTTGCTGCGTCCCCAGGACTCCTTGCCGCCGTCCATAAAGAAGGTGAAGTCTTGGCTGTACGCGCCGAAGCCGAGATTTTGCGTGACGATGGTATAGGTCGTTCCTGTCTCCGCCACGGTGTACGCCGCCGTGCCGCCCGGGGTCAGGGCGAGATTATCCTCGATGCGCGAGTAGTCGATGAAAACGTACGCAAAGTAGCCGCCGACCACGAGCACGAGAATGATCACGATGGAAAGGATCACTTTGAGAATGATTTTGAGTGCTTTTGGCATATTTTCCTCCTATCTTATCTT
The DNA here is from genome assembly GCA_946625545.1 of uncultured Clostridia bacterium. Classification (GTDB taxonomy): domain Bacteria; phylum Bacillota; class Clostridia; order Christensenellales; family CAG-1252; genus CAG-1252. The sequence goes on from CAMOTC010000014.1 coordinate 5,575, forward strand.
GATTTGTCCGAGTGTTTCTCCGACTTTTTGATGGATATAGAATGCTCCGGGGATCTCGTTCATCTCCCCGAGATTGATTACGACGAGGTCTCTCCCGCGAAAGTATCGTATGAGTCCCGCGGCGGGGTAGACGGTCAGCGATGTGCCCGCCACGATCATCGTATCCGCACTCGCGATCGCGCGAACCGCCCCCGATACAACGTCATCGTCCAATCCTTCGCCGTAGAGCACCACGTCGGGCTTGATGACGCCGCCGCAGGAGCAGTGGGGGATCCCCTTTTGCGCCTTGATAGCCTCGAGTCCGTAGAATGCTCCGCATCGCGTGCAATAATTGCGCCTGACCGAGCCGTGCAGTTCATAGACCCGCTTGCTCCCCGCATCGTCGTGCAGCCCGTCTATATTCTGCGTGACGACGCCCGATAAGCGTCCCGCCTTCTCGAGCTCGGCGAGAAAAAGGTGCGCCGCGTTGGGCTTAGCTTCGTAGGCGAGGATCTTATCGCGATAAAACTCGTAGAAATCCGCCGTCTTGTCCATAAAGCAGTCGTGCGAGAGCATATATTCGGGCGGATACTTGTACTTTTGGCTGTACAAACCGTCCTTACTGCGAAAGTCGGGGATCCCGCTTTCCGTACTCACGCCCGCGCCGCCAAAAAAGACTACGCTCTTTGAGCGATCGATGATCTCTTGCAGCTTTTCAATGTCGCTTTTGTCCATATTACTACTATAACATAAAGAGGAAGGGCATTTCAAGAGGGGGGAGGTAATTCGGAATGCGGAATGCGTAATGCGGAATCGAGGGTCGCGTTGCTCCGATAATATATCCATAATTAGAGAAAAGATGGAATGCAAAATCTATCCCTACATCCATATCTGCGAACGAAGTGAGCAACTTCACTATGAGCGAAGCGAATAACTTCACTGACGAAGTCAACTTCACTGCTCGCAATGCGAGCAACTTCACCGTGCGCTATAGCGCACCTACGCTTTCATCAGCACTACCGTCTTTAAGTACAAGGCGTCGTCCATTCCGACGAGGGCGGCGTGGTCGGGCGCCTGCGTGCGTACCTCGAGCAACTTGACCTTGACCTTAGCGATCGCGCTCGCCTCCTCGATCATCTTGAGGAAGAGGGGGATGGTCATAAATCTACTGCAACTGCAAGTAAAGAGCACTCCACCCTCTGCGAGCAGGGAGAGTGCGGCGGCATTCGTCGTCAGGTAGCCGCGATAGCCTTCCTTGACGGTGTCCGCGCTCTTTGTAAATGCGGGCGGGTCGAGGACGATGAGATCGTAACGTGCGTTTTGCGCCTTCTTTTCGCGGAGATACATAAAGACGTCCGCTTTCTCCGTGCGTATCGTGGTGATGCCGTTGAGTGCGGCGTTCTTCTCGACTTGACAGAGGGCGGTTTCGCTGACGTCCACGGCGGTGATTTCCCTAGCCCCTCCCTTGGCGGCGTTCAGCGCGAAGCCTCCTTGATTGCAGAAAAGGTCGAGCATCGTGCGTCCCGCGGCGTAGCGGCTGACGGCGGCGCGCGTCTCCTTTTGATCGAGGAAATACCCCGTCTTTTGACCGTTCTCGAGGTCTATAGCGAGGGTGAGCCCATTCTCCGTGATCGTGAGATCTCTGTCTAACGTCCCATAGAGTACTCCCTTTCTCTCGGGGAGTCCTTCTTTTTGGCGGGAGGCGACGTCGCTCCTCTCATAGATGCAGGCAGGGGAGAATGCCTCTTTGAGAACGTCCACGATCATATCGCGTCTTATATCCATTCCGAGAGTCAAGATCTGCACCGACAGATGATCGCGGTACTTATCCACGACGAGTCCGGGGAGATCGTCGCTCTCGCTGAAGACGGCGCGATAGTTGTCACCGTAGCCGAGCGCTTCGCGTTGGGATTTCGCTTTGAGTACGCGGGCAAGAAAGAGCTCTCGATCGATGCTTGTCTCGTCGCGCGTCAGGATGCGTACGATGATCTTTGACGCGTGATTGATAAATCCGTATCCCACGAGCCTACCCGTGCTCGTCACGACTTTCGCCACCGAGCCCTGCGCGTCTTTACCCGTGATATTCTGCACGGTATTTGCATAGATCCACGGATGCTTGTCCGCGCGTCTTTCTTCTCCCTTTTTGAGCGTTAGGATGTACATAGGTCACTCCTCTTGTTTTCTCGCTCTATAGTAACATTTTTTTTGACGTAAATCAATAAAAGTCCTTTCATAAATTGACATTTGCTGAACGAAGTTATTATAATAACTTCAAGATGAGCCTGTTGAATGAGAAAAAGGGAATGGATATGACTACGGGGAAGCTCCTGCCGAAGCTCCTCGCTTTTGCCGTCCCTCTCGCGCTGTCGGGCGTCCTTCAGCTCCTCTTTAACGCCGTCGATCTCATCGTGATCGGCAATTTTTCCAAGACTCCCGTCATCTCTCCCGCTGCTGTCAGCTCGAATAATTCCTTGATCAATCTCTTTGTCAACGTCGCGATCGGGGTCTCGCTCGGCGTCAACGTCGTGATGGCGCAGGCGCTCGGCGCGGGAAATCGCGAGAAGGCGGAGCGCACCGTGCATACTTCGATGCTCCTCTCCCTCGTGATCGGCTTCGCCGTGATGATCATAGGCACCGTCGGAGCGAGGCAGTTCCTTGAATGGATGCAGGCAAATCCCGATGTCTTTGATAAGGCATACACCTACCTATTTATCTACTTTTTCGGCGCACCCGCCAATATCGTGTATAATTTCGGCGCGGCGCTCCTTCGCGCGAAGGGGGACACCCGCCGCCCCTTGATCTATCTGACCATCGCGGGGATCGTGAACGTCCTTTTGAATATTTTTCTCGTCGTCGTGGTGGATATGGACGTCGCAGGGGTCGCGGTGGCTACGGTGGTCTCGCAGTATATCTCGGCGATCCTCGTCGTCGTTACTTTGATGCGTGAAAAGGGCGAGCTGCGGCTCATTATTAAGAAACTGCGCTTTCACAAAGAGGAGCTTCTCCATATCCTGCGCGTCGGACTTCCTTCGGGGATCCTCTCCTCCTTTTTCTCCATCGCGAATATCATCATTCAGTCCGCGATCAATACTTTCCCGCCCGCAGTCATCACAGGCAACGCGACGGGGATCTCCATCGAGGCGTTTATCTATACTTCGATGAATGCGGTCGCAGGGACGGCGAGCACCTTCTCGGGGCAGAATTTCGGCGCGGGCAAATATAAGCGCATCAAGCGCGTTATGCTCGAATGCTGTTTGATCGAGGCGATCGTGGGGATCCTCCTCGGCGGACTCTTTATGCTCCTCAGGCATAAGCTCGCGTCGATCTATAATGCGGACGCAGACGTGATCCGCGTCGCGGGGGAGAGGATGATGGTGATCCTGCCTTTCTACTTCGTATGCGGCGTGGTCGAGGTGCTCGTAGGCTGTATGCGCGGGATGAACTATACCTTGATGCCGCCCATCGCGAGCTTTCTCTGCGTGTGCGTATATCGCATCGTGTGGGTCTTTACCTATTTCCGCGCTCATCGTACGACGCAGGCGCTGTGGGTCTCCTATCCCATCAGCTGGATCATCAATTTCGCCGTGGATCTCGTGATGATCATTATCGTATTTCGCCTCGTCGAGCGAAAGGGCGCGAAAGACGGGGAGAGCGGCGAAAGCCTGATCACCGACGAATAAAAGTTTACAAAAGGCGCGCAGAGCGCTATACTATAGATAAAATCCATCTTTTAGGAGGAGTATATATGCAACAGAAAGTCGTGCCCATCACCCTCTTGACCGGGTATCTCGGCGCAGGAAAGACCACGCTCTTAAATCACGTACTCAATAATCAAAAAGGCTATCACGTCGCCGTCATCGTCAACGACATCGGCGAGGTGAATATCGACGCGAGCTTGCTCGCCGCGGGCGGCGTAGTACAGGAGAAGGATTCCAGCCTCGTTCCTCTGCAGAACGGCTGTATCTGCTGTACGCTCAAGGAGGATCTCATCAAGCAGATCGGGGATCTCGTACTCTCGGGAAAGTTTGACTATATCTTGATCGAGGCGAGCGGTATCTGCGAGCCTGTGCCCATCGTCCAGACCATCGAGTATCTCCACGAGAATACCAAGAACTGCGATATGACCGTCGTCCTCGATAACGTCGTATCCGTCGTGGACGCAGCGCGTCTTGCGGAGGAGTTTTCCGAAGGAAAGGCGCTCTTAAAGGAGGAGATCGAGGAGGACGATATCGAGAATCTGATCATTCAGCAGATCGAGTTTTGCACCAAGATCATCGTCAATAAGACCGATCTCGTGACGGCGGATCAGCTCAAGGAGGTCGAGGCGGTGATCCGCGCTCTCCAACCTGAGGCGGAGATCATCGAGGCGGTGAAGGGCGAGGTCGCTCTGGACAAGATCCTCGGCACTCAATGCTTCGACTTTGATACGGCGTCCCGCTCCGCTGCTTGGATCAAGGGGCTTGAGGAGCTCGAGGAGGAGGAAGAGCCCGAGGGCGAAGTCCTCGAGTACAATATCTCTACCTTTGTGTATAAGCGCCGCGCGCAGTTTGACACCAAAAAGTTTATCGACTGGGCGAATGAAAAGTTCCCCTCCACGGTCATCCGTGCAAAGGGGGTATGCTGGATCTCTCGCGACAGCGCGAATATGTATATGTTCGAGCAGGCAGGCAGCCAAAAGAGCCTCGTGAACGCAGGTCCGTGGGTGGTATCCCTCCCGCGTAGCGAGCAGCAGGAGATCCTCCTGATGGCTCCCGAGATCGCCGCAGAATGGGACGAGAAATTCGGTGACAAGATGATCAAGCTCGTCTTTATCGGGAAGGGCATGGATCGCGCCGCGATCGAGAAGTCCCTCGATGCACTGTTAAAGTAATATCGGACGATAAAAAAAGCGTTGCTTCACTTCAGAAAGCAACGCTTTTTTTGTTTCTTTGGATAGTTTTATACGTTATCGTAGATGATCGTGACAGGGCCGTCGTTGTGTTGATAGATCTGCATATCGGCGCCGAAGACCCCTTTCTTGACCGTGACGCCGAGGGAGGCTACTTTGCGGCAGAAGTATTCGTAGAGTTCGTTTGCTCTCTCGGGTCTTTCCGCACCCGAGAACCCGGGGCGATTGCCGTGCGATACGTCTGCGAGCAGGGTAAACTGCGAGATCGCGAGGATCTCCCCGCCGATGTCGGTGACCGAGAGATTCATCTTGCCGTTTTCGTCCTCGAAAACGCGTAGTTTGACTACCTTCTCCGCGAGACGATCCGCCTCCTTTTCACCGTCGCCCACAGCGACGCCGACGTAGATCGCGAGTCCTTTCTCGATCTCGGAGATCACTTTGCCGTCCACTTCGAGACGGGTATTTTTTACTCTCTGTACGACCAGTTTCATTTGTTATAGTATCCTTTGATGACTGCGCTCGCGCCGATCCTATCCGCCCCTGCGAGGATATACTTCTCGGCGTCCTCCATCGTGCGGATCCCGCCTGCGGCTTTGATCTTCACCTTGGGTCCGATATGCTTCTTGAAGAGCTCGACGTCTTGGATGCTTGCGCCCGATTTGGAAAAGCCCGTGCTCGTCTTGATATAGTCCGCGCCCGCCTGCGTGACGATCTCACAGAGCTTGATCTTTTCTTCCTCACTCAAAAGGCAGGTCTCCACGATGACCTTGAGCACTTTGCCCGCCGAGGCTTTGCGGAGAGCGGAGATCTCGGAGAGGAGATAGTCGTAGTCTCCCTCTTTGACCTTGCCGACGGCGATGACCATATCCACTTCGTCCGCGCCGTTTGCGATCGCGTCGATGGTCTCGTTTACCTTGATGGCGGTCGTATTGTATCCATTTGGAAATCCGATGACCGTCGTGATGCGGAGGGCGTTACCGTACTTTTCCTTTAGGAAACGCACTGCGTTGGGGGCTACGCAGACCGATGCGGCGCCCGCCTTGATCGCCTCCTCGGCGAGGGTGATGTATTCCGCCTCCGTCGCGGTGACGGAGAGCAGGGTGTGATCGATTTTCGCGAAGATCTCAGTGGGTGTCATAACATCCTCCTTTTTAGATCATTATATCCTTTAGAGAGGGCGAAAGTCAAATGTTGCCGCGCTCTCGTATAATGATAAAAAAAGCCGTCTTGCGCTTTTGATCCGATAATGGTACAATAGTATAGAGGTGACAGTATGATCGAATGGTCCAAGGTAGAACAACTTGCAGAAAAAAATCTCTCCGCGCTGATCTATAACAGCGAATATAACTTTGATTCGCAGGTCATCAATATCGCGGATAAGATCTATGCGGCGCGCTCCACGAAGCTCATTATGATCGCAGGCCCGTCGGCGAGCGGCAAGACCACTTTTGCAAACCTGCTCGCAGATAGACTGGAGTATCTCGGCGTCAAGGTGCACCGCATCTCGACGGACGACTATTTCGTGGATCGGGATAAGACTCCCGTCCTCCCGAGCGGACTGCTCGATCTCGATTCGTTAAAGTCGATGGACGTCAAGCTCTTGACCTATACGATCGAGTCGATCTTGGAGGGACTTCCCGTCGTCGTACCGCGCTTCGACTTTATCGAAGGGCGCCGTGCGGGGGATACCCGCGAGATCGTCGCGGAGGACGCCGATATCACTATCGTGGAAGGCATCCACGCTCTTAATCCCATCCTGCTCGGCAAGTACGAGATGCACGACGATCGCATCGTCGGGGTATATATCTCACCGAGGCGCGACTTCATACTCCCGAGCGGCAGGGCGATCGCTCCCGTCGAGCTCAGACTGCTTCGCCGCATCCTGCGCGACCACTATTCACGCGGGAACGATCTGAAGGGCACCTTGAGTCAATGGAGCGAAGTGCTGAGAGCGGAGCGGGAGAATATCTATCCCTACGTCCATCTCGCGAGCTATACCGTGGACAGCGTCTACGACTACGAACTCTTCGTCTATCGTCGCTGTTTGGGCGACTCTCTGGATGCTTATCCTCACAAGTGGACGGACAATATCCGCGAAGCGCTGAAGGAGGTCAGCACGATCCCCGATATGACGATCCCGCAGACCTCGCTCTTGAATGAGTTTATCAAGGGCGGCGTCATAGAGTGATCCCTCTGTCTTCGCGATAAGAAAAGCTCCCAAAGGGCGTCCTTCGGGAGCTTTTATTATGATCGATGGATCTATTCTTTCGCCTCTCTCGCCGCGTAGCGCAGGGCACAGACGATGATCAGGATATAGCACACCGTCTTTGGTAGCATCAGGAGTCCGAGCAGGGGGATGGTCGGGGCGAAGAGCACCGTCCCCATATAGAAGAGGAAGCTGAAGGAGACCAAGAGGTACGTCCACTTGAAATCCCTGTCCTCTCTCGCCCAACGGAATGCGATCACGATAAAGAGGGCGCCGAGGAGGAGGAAGGGGATATTGCGCAGGATCGCGAAGAGGAAGGAGGGATCGGCGTCGAACCATCCGTTCTGCGGCAGGGCGAGAAGGGCGATGCGGATCGCGGCGAGCGCAAGGAAGGCGATGGTCAGCGGGCGCGTCTCTTGCTTGTCGTATTTCTTGACGAAGAAGAAATAGAAGAGGAGATAAAAGACCGTCATCGTGACCGACGTGATGAGCTTTCCGAGGCCGAGAGAGAAGACGTGATGCTCTAAGCCGTCCCCGATGAGCCCGATCATGCGGGGGATCAGGTGAAAGGCGTCTCCCGCTCCGAGGAGCAGGGTCATCAAAGCGAGGAGCAGGACCTTTATATCCCGCTTTTTGCTGTAATAGTAGAGAAAGATCCCGCCCGCGATAAAGGCGAAGAGCAGGTATCCTATCTCGAATATCGGTTCCATGATGCGTTGCATAGTAGCCTCCTATCCGAGAGTATTGTAAAGGATAAAGTAGGGAAAAGTCAATACTGCGGGTAGCGCACGCAGTCTATTCGCGTCGGAGATCAGGCGTTGTCACTTTCCTCGGAGCTCTTCTCGGGAGCTTCCGTCGGGGTCTCGGCGGGCAGCGCTTTCTCCCCAACCTTTTTCTTGATAAAGGCGATGAGCTTCGCGATCGATACCACAGCGCCGCTCAGGATCATATAGGCGGCGAGCATGATATAGGTGAAGAGCGGGCGCAGCTTCTTGCTGTCGAGATAGGCGGCAAAGTCGTTCATTAAGGGGACGCCGTCTCCGCTGTAGATCTGCATATAGTCTGCGCCGAAATAGTAGTTCAGCGGGCTCGCTATGACCGAGAGGAGCACCATCGGAATGATCGCGATGGGGATATCCTTCCATTCGAGTTTCTTGTATCCGGAGGCGAGGATCAGGACGCCCACCATCATCAGATTGTAGTGAAAAGGATAGAGTCCCACGCGCCGTACGTCCAGAAGGGATACCAGTTCAATCCGTTCAGATACACCGTACCGATCGCGCCGCAGCACAGCCCGATCGTCGCGAGCCAGGTCAGGGCGACCTCCCTTGCTTTCCCCTTGCCCCAGGCGCCTATCCATAGGCAGTAAATGAGGAGGGAGCAGGAGTAGAAGGGGAGGATCCCACCGGCATTGAAGCCGCGTCCCGTCGTGATATCATAGTAGCTCTCCCAGATGATCTTGGAGGCTTCGAGGATGGTTACGAAAACCGCGAGTCCACGCAGGAAATAGGTGATCTTTTTATGATCTGCCTTGCGGCAGAGGATGCCGATCGCGATGACCGATAAGAAGGCGATCACGATATAGACGATATGGGTGGTGCTGAAAAAGTCTGAGGTAAACCCTTCGATATTGTACTTGTAGTCAAAGAAGTGATAATTGAGTAGCATCTTTTTTCTCCCGTGTCTCGATGGTGCTATTAGTCATTATAGAGAGACGCGGCGTTTTTGACAAGTGTTTTGTCTTTTCCCGAGAGGCGTGGGGATCTTTCGCGTCCATCGTGTGCAAAAGATTTGACTTTATCTCCCGCCGAGGATACAATAAACGCGACGGATCTTCCCTTTGAAGGGAAGAAGCGAGGAGAAAGGATGAAGAAATCATTTTCCGATTGTTACGATTTAGTGGTCTATCAGATCTATCCGAAGAGTTTTCTGGATTCGAACGGAGACGGGATCGGAGATCTCGGCGGCGTCATCTCCAAGCTCGACTATATCAAGGATCTCGGCGCGAATGCGATCTGGCTGTGCCCCGTCTTCAAGAGTCCGCAGTGCGATAACGGCTACGATATCTCGGATTATCGCGACATCGAGCCCACCTTCGGCACGATGGAGGATATGGAGACGCTGATCTCCGAGGCGCATAGACGAGGGATCAAGGTCATTATGGACTTTGTGGCAAATCATACCTCGATCGAGCACGAATGGTTCCGCCGCGCACGCTCTTCACGCGAGGATCCTTATCACGACTATTACTATTGGGCGGATCAGCCCTTGAATGATTGGCGCTCCGTTTTCGGCGGGAGCGTGTGGGAGTATAATGAGCCCACGGGAGAATATTATCTCCATTCCTTTGCAGTAGGTCAGCCCGACGTGAATTGGAATAATCCCAAGGTGCGCGAGGAGTACAAGGCGATCGTGGACTTTTGGGTCGCAAAGGGGGTGGACGGCTTCCGCTGTGACGTTCTCGACCGCATTTCCAAGGATTTCGAGCACGATATCGAGGCAAACGGCCCCCATCTCCACGAGTACATTCGCGAGGTCTTCGGGCGGGATCACCTGCTCGGTTTATACACGGTAGGGGAGGCGGAGACCACCGAGGAGAGTATCCTCGCCACCTGCGGGCAGGATCGCCGCGAGTTGAAGAGCGTCTTTCAGTTCTCTCATCTCGCCGTAGGGCGCAAGGGACGCTACACTCCCGCGCCGCACCGCTTAGACGAGGTCAAGGATATCCTTGTTTCCTGGCAGAACTTTACCGCGAAGCACGACCTTCTCTACGTGCTCCTGACCGACAATCACGATAGACCTTGGTTCAATTCCCGCATGGGGAACGACACCTCTCTCCGCTACGAGAGCGCGACCTGCGTCGCGACGAGCGTCTTTCTCCTGAAGGGGATCCCCTTTATCTACGAGGGACAGGAGATCGGCTGTGCAAATTCGCACTTTGACGATCTCTCCGCTTTTGACGACGTGGAATGTTTGGGATATTATAAGGAGATGAAAGGGCAAAAGTCGGAGGCAGAGCTCCTCGAAGAGATCAATTTCGGCAGCCGTGACAATACCCGTCGCCCCTTTGCTTGGGATGCGAGTGCAAATCACGGCTTTACGAATGCGCCCGCCCCTTGGCTCCCCTTTGCGACGAGGAGCGATGAGATCAATCTTGCCTCCGATCTCGCGAGCGAAAAGTCGATATGGAGATTTTATAGAGACCTCCTCGCACTTCGCAGAGAGAGGGTTGCTCTCCGTCGCGGAGAGTGGACGCAGCTTTCCCCCGAGGCGAAGGACTGCTTTATCTACCTGCGTAAAGAGGGTGACGAACGCATCCTCGTTGTATGTAATTATGAAAAAGAGCAGGAGCTCACAGGTCTACCCGAAGGGAGACTCCTCCTCTCCAATGCTCACCGCGAGATGGGCGTCAACGGCAAATACGCGGCGTACGAGTGTGCCGTTTGGGAACTGAAATAAAACGGAGAAAACTATGTTGTACGATAAAAACAAGAACGAGCACTTATCCACAGAGCTTTTCAAGCAGCCGACGAAGGAATATCGCGGCACCCCCTTCTGGTCGTGGAACGGCGAGATGGAGGAAGAGGAATGCGTGCGTCAGGCGCATATCTTCCGTGAGATGGGATTCGGCGGATATCACATGCATTCGCGTTCGGGTCTCGCAACCCCCTATCTCGGGGAGAAATTTATCTCCTGCGTGAAAGCCTGCGTGGAGGACGCCAAGGCAAATGATATGCTCGCCTGGCTGTACGACGAGGATCGTTATCCCTCGGGTTTCGCGGGCGGATTTGTCACGAAGGACGGCAGATTGCGTAGGAGAGGGCTCGTATTCACCTCGGAAAAGAGGGCGGAAGACGCGACCTATAAAGATGGCAGACAGACGGGAGGATCTCACCTCCTCGCGACCTACGCCGTCAAGCTCTGCTTCGGTAAGTGCGCTTCCTATCGTCGCCTCGCGGAGGGCGAGAAGGGGTGCGGCAAACTCTACTACGCCTATCTCGTCGTAGACGAGCCCACCGACGGCTTTAACCTCGCGGGTTATGCGGACGCTCTCTGCAAAGAGGCGCTCGACGTCTTTGCGGACTACACCTACGGCACCTATCAAAAGGCGGTCAGCGAGGAATTCGGCAAGACTATTCCCTCGATCTTTACCGACGAGCCGCAGATGAAGTTTATGAGATTTTTCCGTCATCCGCTCTGTCCGAAGGAGTCGGTGATCGCCTGGACGGACGACTTTGCGGAGAGTTATAAGAGCGCTTTTGGTGAGGAGATCTTGGATGTCCTGCCCGAGGTCTTCTTTGATACCGATACCCCCACGATGTATCGTACGCGTTTCCGCTATCACACTCATCGCACCGAGCGTTTCGCCGTGGCTTTCAATGATAACCTCGGACGTCGCGCCGAGGAGCTCGGCATCCATCTGACGGGGCATATGATGGAGGAGCCCACCCTCGAGACGCAGAGTATCGCCGTGGGCGAAGCGATGCGCCAATATAAAGAGTACGGTCTCCCCGGTATCGATATGCTATGCGGCAGACACGAATACACCACGGCGCTGCAGACCCGCTCCGTCGTGCGTCAGGAAGGTCGGGAAGGGATGCTCTGCGAGTGCTACGGCGTATCGCGCTGGGCGCTCGAGTTCGGCAAGTTCAAGGAGGAGGGCGATTGGCTCGCCTGTCTCGGGGTGACGGTGCGCGTTCCCCATCTCTCCTTCTATACGATGAAGGGGGAGGCGAAGCGCGACTATCCCCCCTCGATCTTCTATCAAGCACCTTGGTATCAAAAGTATAAACAGGTCGAAGATCATTTCTCGAGGTTGAATACCGCCTTGACCCGCGGCAAAGCGGTGAACGAGGTCGCCGTCATCCATCCCATCGAGAGCTACTTTATCCATATGTCGGGCAAGAAGGGGGGCGACAAACAGGCGAAGATCCTCAATAAGCGCTTCCTTGCTCTCACCGATTGGTTGCTCTTCGACGGCTGTGATTTCGACTATATCTCCGAGTCCTTGCTCCCCTCGCAGAGAGGAGAAAATCCCCTTGCCGTAGGGACTTGCACCTATAAGACCATCCTCGTTCCCTCCCTTCTCACGATGCGTGCGGCGACCCTTGACTATCTTCGTTCCTTCCGCGCCGCGGGAGGCAAGGTCGTCTTCCTCGGGGAGGTGCCGTCTATGGTCGAGGGCGCGATCTCGGGTGAGGTAAAAGAGTTTGCAAAGAGCTGTATTATCCTTCCCTTTGAAAAGGCGGCGGCACTCTCTCAGGTCAGTGACGATCTCGTCATCGATCTCTGCTCGAAGTATAAAAAGGAGAAGTATCTCGCCACCGTCCGAGCAGACGGAGACGATCGCTGGGTCTTTGTGACCTCGCCCCGCGTGAACTTCCCCTATCCGCACAGCGTCCCCGTAAAGAACGAGAGGAAAGTCGTGAAAGACACCCTCACCCTCTCGATGAAAGGGGAGTGGTCAGTCACCCTGTACGACACGATGACGGGGGAGATCCGTCCTCTCGCCGTCGAGCGCAAGGATGGCGTCACGAAGGTCACCGAGACGATGTATAATCACGACAGCTTGCTCCTTTTCTATGAGCCTGCGAGCGGCGAATGCACCGCCAATGCTCCTGTCGAATCCGTGCCGGTGCGTGATCTAAGTATCGGCGGGAAGGTCTCCTATACCCTGCATGAACCCAATGCCCTCTTCCTCGATAAGGCGAAGTGGTCTGTGGGCGGCGGCTATCATCCTCGTCTCGATCTCGATCTCGTGACCGCAAAGGCGAGAAAGGCGCTCGGTATGCCCAAGTATCGCAATAATCTCCAGCCTTGGATCGCAGGCGAGGGCGGGGAAAAGAAGAATGTCTATCTCCGCTTTGAAGTGGAGAGCGAGGTAGCGCTCCCTGCGCATATCGCGCTCGAGCAGACCGAGTACGAGCTCTCGGTCAACGGTGTGCCTGTCACGGCTGCCCCCGACGGCTATTACGTGGATAAAGTCTTCCGCACGCTCCCCATCGAGATCAAGAAAGGACTGAACGTCATCGACCTCACCGTCCCCCTCGGCGAATTTGATTGCTTGGAGAATCTCTATCTCCTCGGCGAGTTCGGCGTGAAGCTTTCGGGGACGAAAGGGCGCATCGTGGCTCTCCCCGAAAAGCTGTCTTTCCGCGATCTCACGAAGCAATACATGCCTTTCTACGGCGGCAAGATCACCTATCATACCTCTTTCGTGGCAGAGGGAGAGAAGGCGGAGTTCTTCGCTCCCTATGCCTCCGCGCTCCTCACCGTCTCTGTGAACGGCGTGGAAAAGGATATCCTCTACGCTCCCTATACGGCGACTTTCGAGACCAAGAAAGGGGAGAATACCCTTGACGTGACCGCCTACGTCCACCGCGAAAATATGTTCGGTGCGGTGCATATCCGCAGGAAGTTCAAGCGTTCGGACAGCCCGAGTTGGTATCACAAGACCTCGATCCTGTACCGCGTGCGCCGCTATGTCCTGGATGAGAGCGGCATCCTCGCCGATCCCGTGATCCGTTTCTTTGAGAAATAGGATAATACTTGAAAAAATAAAATAAAAAATAGCACACTTTGGGGTGAACTTCACTTTAGTGTGCTATTCTTTTTTCTTTCGCAATTCGTGAAAGCACTCTCTTAGGCTCCCCGCGATCATACATCGTTCTTCGGAGGAGGACGAGAGGGAGTACTCCTTTTTGACGAGATCAACGTACATCGAGGCGTCTCCGTCCTCTCCCATGTATATCTCACGGAAGCGCTCTTCGCCGATCACTCCCCGGACATCCAGTTGCTCGAGGGCGAGATTGTCAAAGGAGATCACATTGAATCCCTTTAGGATCACAGGGAGCAGCGCCTTTGTCTCTCGCATTCTATCGCGGACGGTGGGGGAGAAGAAACTCTTTCCTTTGCCGACGTTTTTATATCCAAGGATCAATACTTTTAGGTTTTTCCCGCGTAGCTTTTCGTAGTCTGCGATAGGGAAGATGCCGTTGATCAGGTGCAAGACGACGTTCGGATGTTCGAGGGCGAAAGTTACCGCATCCTCGTCGTATGCCGAACAGCTGACTCCCAAGCCGTAGATTAGGCGGGAGGAGAGGAGGTTTTCGACGAGGTCGCGCTTTTTCTTTAGGTCGATGACGTTGACAGTGAGATTCGCGATGATCCCTCGCTCTTTCAGCCTTTCGAGAAAGGGGAGAAGGTCGGGATGCGCGAGGGGATTTCCTCCCCCGATCGCCGCTTCCATTCCCGCAGGGAAGGTGTCTATGATCGGGTGACGGAGGTCGCCGTGGCGTCCCTCGCGCGAGCTCATCTCATGGCACATCGGGCAGTTATTTTCGCAGTAATCCGTGATCTTGAGATCGATGCTGTCGGGATAGTCCGCGCGGAAGTCGTCCGCGTCCGTGAATTTTACCTTGGTACCGTCCTCATAGAGGACGACTTCGTAATTGCCGTTTTTATATTTCGCTAAAGGGCGCATCTCAGTAGATTTGTTTGCGGTTGACGAGATACACTCCCGAATAGTATTCGATGGCGAAGAAATCGTCGGGTCCGTAGAGGAGTTCTTCCGCTTTCTTTTTCAGGTCGGGGGTCCCGTGCGTCGTATCGAAGTAATCGCGCAGGAAGGGCTTGACCTCTCCCTCGTCATATAGACAGTTGCACTCGATCAAGGGGCCGTCGCTGAAGAAAGACTCGCAGAGATCACAGCTCCTATCCTCGTATTGCTCCTTGAAGATATACCATTCGTCGTGAAATTCGACGTCAGCGTAAAAGCTCTTTTTCGCGAAATCCTCGAGATAATCTTCTATCGTGTCGGGATCCACCTTTTCGCGCTCGCAAAAGAGGTTTACGCAAGCATCGTAAAAGTCCTTCAGGAGGACGACGTACTTTTTCGATCTATTGTCGTCTCGCAGGTCGCCTCGACAATGATTGACCTGTGCCTTGATCATCAGGAGGCGCGCTGCGGGAGACTTGCACGCGAAGGTAAAGCCCTCGTTGCCCTCCTCGTCTTCGCCGGGACAGTACGAGAGAGAGTGAGTGGAACTGCTGTTCGTCTCGAATACGCCTTTTCTGATCACGAATCTCATATTTTTCTCCTTGCGCACGGCACGAACGTCGCGCTTGACTCATAAATGAAATGTAACATATTTCAGATAAAAAGTCAATTACGGATAAAAAGGAGCTTACAACGAGGAGCTTTTCCTCGCGAGAATTAGCTTTCCTTTTTCGCTCGAAAATGCTATAATAACAATTGAGGTGATAATATGACGAAAACGAAAAAGATAATCATCGCAGCTTTGATCGCGATCATTATGATCCTTCCCGTCGCGCTGAGCTTGTATTTCTACGTACGTCTGAACGTGGCAAACGGCGTATCCTTTACTCTCGAGGATACTCTCCCCGTTGTAAAGGGCGAGAAGGCGCGCGTCGTGCTCCTGGCGGGGCAGTCCAATGCTGCGGGTTGCAGTTGGAACGAATACTTGGAAAAGAGCGTCTCCGCGGTGAAATACACCGAATACGCGGAGGGCTACGATAATATCTATATCAACTATTATTCTTCGGGAAACAACGTCTCCGCAGGCTTCGTGAATGCGGCGGTGGGACAGGGCGAGACCAAGGATCATTTCGGTCCCGAGCTGGGCCTCGCCGAGAAACTGCACCAAGCCCGCCCCGACGAGACCATCTTTATCATCAAATGCGCTTGGGGCGGCACCGATCTCTATTCGCAGTGGCTCTCCCCCTCGAGCGAGGGCAAAACGGGGAAACTCTACATTGCGTTTGTGAAATACGTCAAACAAAATATGGACTATCTCCTCTCCAAGGGCTACGACGCGAAGATCGAGGCGATGTGCTGGATGCAGGGCGAGTCGGATTCCTTCTTTACGACCACGGCGGCGGATTACGAGAGCAACCTCACGAATCTTATCGCCGATGTCCGCAGCGAGTTTTCCGCCTACGCTTCGAGTGACGGGATCGCCTTCGTCGACGCCTACATCGCCGACAATCCCGCTTACTGGGTATATTGTGATCTCGTGAATGCTTCCAAGAAAGCGGTCGCCGACTCTTCCAAGATAAACGTCGTGATCGACACCAACGCACATGGACTCACCTGCACAAAGGAGCCCGCAGACTCTCCCGATCTCGCCCACTACGATGCGCTCAGCGAGATCAAGCTTGGTCACCTCTTCGCGGGGCAGGTCGTCAAGTTCTTCGATTGATCAAGGTTTTTCCCGAATAAAAAAGATCTCGGAGCGATCCGAGATCTTTTTTGTTTTTTTCTGTGTTTTAGTCCCCGTAGAAGACGTCCGTCGTGACGTAGTCCACCCCGAGGCGCTTCACCTTGCGGAGGGTGGTATTATCGTTGACCGTCCAAGCGTTCACCGTCAGCCCCGCCTCGTGAAAGTCGTTTACTATTTCCTCGGTCAGGATGGTATATTTGATGTCTATTGAAATCCCCGCGTTTAGGCAGAGATCGATATTCGGGTCGCCTTCGGTTTGGGTGAGATATTGCAAATGGATGTCGGGATCCTCGTGTCTGACGATGGGGAGCAGGGCGTAGATAAAGGTGATAAAGGAGACCTTCTCGCGGTCGTATTCCTCGTCTATGATGTTGAGGATCCTCTGGATATCGCTCTTTCCGAAGTAGTCTTTGAGCTCAATGACCGCGACTTTATTCCCTTCCTTGCAGGCGCGAAGATAGGTCTCGAAGGTGCAGAGGTATTCCACTTCCTCCGTCTTGTCGTTCCGGAGCGGGGAAGATGTGAGGGTGTCCAGATAGTTGTTGGATATCTTCAGTTCCGAGCCGTTGTCATACACCACGGTGGCGTCGTGATTGCACACGAAATAGCCGTCTTTCGTCTTTCTGATGTCTGTCTCGATGCCGTAGAAGCCCCTATTGGCCGCCGCAACGAAGGAGGCTTCGGTGTTGCCAAGGTAGTGGCTGCTGTATCCCTTGTGCGCAATGTACTTCGGCCCCGTCTTTTCAGAGGGTTCACCGTCGGGGGCGTCGGGGTCCGTGCCCGTGTTCGTGGTGGACGAAGGGGCGCAGGCAGGGAAAACGCCTATCATGATGGTAAGCACCAAAAACAACATAAACGTGATAAACCTCTTTCCGAATCGCTTTTTCATTGACTGGCCCTCCTATTTGATAAATACCATAACGGGGGGCTACAAGTCAATATTTCTATCGGAATTCTTATATAAAACCATAATGCGCCGCAAGGCGTATATCATATCGCAAGGTGTATCATGTGCAACGCATATATCTTCCGCTCGAAGGACGGATATCATTGAAAGAACCCTGATTCGAAGATAAATCAGGGTTCTTTTCTGGTGGGGGTTGCGATTCCCCCAAACCCCTAAACGCTTTTTAAAAGGATGCCGCTTCGCGAGAAATGAAAGTGATCAAGCAAAGTGCATCGTGACAATAACTGCGAAGCAAAATGTAGCGAGGAGCTCGGCTCCGTGGGTCGAAAGCCATGAGAGGGGAAAGGTGAGGCGAGTTCTTTAAGAATGGCGGAAAGTCGTTTGTTCTTGCGTTTTTTAATCTATCCACAACTTCTCGCATAGCGAGAAACTTCACTGCGAACGAAGTGAGCAACTTCACTGACGAAGTCAACTTCACTGTGCGCTTCAGCGCACAACTTCACTCTCCAAGGCAACTTCACTTCGGCGTAGCCGAAACTTCACTCAAAGTCGTTCGCAATTTTATTGTACTTATCGTCGACAAAATAGGCGGAATAGTATTGACTTAAACGCGCGACGTAATATAAAATAGATATAACGTCTTTTTCGGACGGAATATAAAACAAAAAGATCAAGGAGGATCAATATGGAAAAAGAGTTTACGCCTTGTGCGTACCATCCGAGTGAGCCCGCCGTTACATCGTGCGCAAGATGCGGCAAGCCCATCTGCGAAGATTGCACGGAAAATTATCAGGTAACTGATGAAGAGTACGAAGGGGAAGCCATTTGCTACGATTGCTGCAAAGAGCTTGTTGAGAAAAACGTCAAGACGCTCAAGAAACAGCGCGTCAAGATCATCTTCCAGTTCCTTTTCACCATCGTCGGTATCGTCGTCGGTATTCTTATCGGTGGGGCGATCGGTCCTCATTGGGCGCTTAAGCTTATCTTCGGTTTGATCGGCGGCTGCTTCTGGACCTTTATCACCAACCTCGGCAAGATCTTTGCCAACACGGTCAGGAACTTCTCCAACGGCGCTTGGCTCGGCGGTATCATTTGGTTCTTTATTGACCTCATCAAAGCCGTCTTCATCGCCATTTGGGGCACCATCAAAAAGATCTTTACGTACACCAAGTACATCATCAAGACCTCCGGCTTTATTAAGTCCGACAGCAAGGCTTTGAAGGAAATGGCCGATTATATGCAATTCACGCAGGTCATGGAAAGCAATCCCGATGCGGATCTTGCTGAGCTGATGGCAGAGGGCGGCGTTTTGCACGACAATGAGTTTGCAAAGGCTGTTGCCGCCGAGGGTGCGGAGCAGGCAGAGGCAGCTCTCAAGGAGAGCACCGCTCGTGCCAACGAGAACGGCGAAGTCATCAGAAAGTTCGCTGCGTAATCCTACCCACAACCAAAACAAAAAGCCAAGCACTACGCTTGGCTTTTTTGTTTGTCCATAAGGGCACCTGATCCTCGTCCCTTGTAAAGCACAAGAAAAAATGTCGGAAAAATCCGACATTTTTGTGTTGGTGGGCAATAAGGGACTCTCCTCTCGTATGGCTCAAGCAAGACTCTTTTGCAAAACTTTATGCTTTCGCCATACTTCGGTCAGCCGCTAAAAACGCGCCAAGTCAAGGCGCCTTTTCTTAACGCTCTCGGTTCTCGTCCCTTGAAAGCGAAGTGTAAAAAACGACTCTCGGCTTGTACCGAGAGTTCGTTTTTTTGTCATATGGTGGAGATGAGGGGGGTCGAACCCCTTACCTCTTGAATGCCATTCAAGC
>CAMOTC010000015.1 GCA_946625545.1 uncultured Clostridia bacterium
TCCCGCGCTTCCGAGATCGCGAATGGCTATCAAAACGCCTTTACGATGTTTGACAATGCCGACGTGAAATTTCATCCTGTAAAAGACGAGGCGGGCGAAAAGGTAAAGGTCACGCACGGCGTGTACGGCGAACTCCTGATGAGTAAGGATCGCTCCGTCCGTAAAAACGTCTATAAGAGTATGTTTACCGCCTACAAGGAGATGATCAATACGATCGGCGCCCTCTATCTCGGCAATCTCAAGAAGGACGAGTTTTACGCCCATTTCCGTGGCTATAATAGCGCGCTTGAGATGTGTCTGGACGAGGAGAACGTGGACGTTAAGGCATATCAAAACCTGATCGCGGGAGTCAATGCGGGCATTCCCGCTCTCCGCCGGTATCTCCGCACTCGCAAAAAGCTCCTCGGGGTCTCGAGGCTCACGATGTACGATATGCACGTCCCCGTCGTCACGGGCGCAGACTTGAAACTCTCCTACGAGGACGCCTACGATCTCGTGATCCGCGCGCTCTCCTGCCTCGGAGAGGACTACGTCACCCTCTTGAAGCGAGCTCGCGACGAGGGTTGGATCGACGTGTACGAGACCGAGAATAAGCGGAGCGGCGCCTATTCCTGGGGGACGTATTCCTCTCATCCTTACGTCTTATTGAACTATAAACCCACGACGCACGAGGTCTTTACCATCGCGCACGAACTCGGCCATGCGATGCATTCCTATAAGTCGGACGCGGCACAGCCCTATCCCAAGGCCGGCTACGAGATCTTTGTCGCGGAGATCGCATCTACGGTCAACGAGATGCTCTTATATAGGTATCTACTGAAGGAAGGAAAGGCGGATCGCCGCTATCTCCTCTCCTACCTCGCGGATATGTTTCGCACGACCTTCTTCCGCCAGTCGATGTTTGCAGAGTTTGAGCTTGCCGCGCATCAAAAGGTGGAGGAGAACGGGACGGTTACGCCCTCTGAACTCTGCGCCATCTACGGAGAACTCAACGCGAAGTATTACGGCAAGGAAGCGACCGACGAGCTGATCACCTACGAGTGGGCGAGGATCCCGCACTTTTATAACTCCTTCTACGTCTATAAATATGCGACGGGGATCGTCTCCGCCGCGGCGATCTCCAAGGATATCTTTGAGGGTAAGGAGGGGGCGCTCGAAGGCTATATGCGCTTTTTGTCCCTCGGCGGCAGTATGCCTCCTCTCGATATATTGCGCGTGGCGGGCGTCGATCTCACGACGAATGAACCCTTCGAGAAGGCTCTCTCGCTCTTTAACGAGTCCGTCGAGGAACTCAGCCGCCTATGAAGCTCCTGAAAGTCGTCTTGATATTGCTCATATTGACGACGGTCGCGCTCACCGCTTTCGGTTGCGCGAAGAGCTTTACATACACTTTCTACGTTGACGGTTTCGGCGCCGTCCATCGCGATTATCTCCTTGTCTATGAGAAAGACGCCTTGGATGCGGAGAAAGTCAAAGAGCAGGCGATTCTCGCGATGGAGAACTATATCTTTGCGTCAAATCTCGAAAAGTACGCGCGGGTGATCACCGACGTAGATGGCGAGGTCAAGCTCGAGATCGAGTTTCCCTCCGCGACGGAGTATTATATCGCCTTCGGATACACGGGGAAAGAGGATAATGAGCCTCTCGAGCCCACCGAGAGCGGCTTTTTGGATCGTTACGACGAGGAGATCTCCTCCTTCCTTACGGAGTCTAACGTCGACTTGGCTCGCAGTTTGATGAGTGAGGAGTATCGCGATTTTCTCCTCGACTGCGACTTTTATCAGGTGTACGGTACGACAAATAAACTCACTACTTCCAACGGTGAAGTGGAGGAGAAGGACGGCGTGTACTATCACAAGTGGAAGGTGGCGTACGGGGAGGATGCGGATATGCGGATCACGCGCTATTCGCTCAATGGGATGCTACTCTTTTCCCTCCTTATTTGTGTTTTCGTATTGAGTTTGATCGCAATATTTGTTATAATAATTGTTAAGCGTAAAAAGAGCAAGATCAGCGCGGAGATCCCGCCTACTGACGGCGACGGCGTTACCCCTGCCGAATGAGCCGATAAGGAGAAGCTATGGCAAGAGAAAAAGATAAAAAGAAAGTACGTACATATCCCGCGAATACAGAGGCGGAGAGAAGCGTTCTCGGCGCTTTTATGATCGATCCGAGCGCTGTGAATGAGAATATCTCTCAGCTCTCGGCAGACGACTTCTCCACGGCGCCCAATAAGGCGATCTTTGAGGCGATGCGCGACCTCTTTACCGAGAGTCACCCCATCGATCTCGTCAGCGTAGCGGATAAAATGCGTTTGAAAGGCACTCTCGCCGACGCGGGTGACGTCCCCTATATCAGCGGGATCGCATCCTCTATCCCCAGTGCGGCAGGATGCAAGTACTATGTGGAGATATTGAAGCGTGACGGACTGCTCCGTAAACTGCTCGAGGCGAGCAAGGATATCTCGGAGGACGTCTATACCTCGGAGGATGGCAACGAGAGCCTCTCCTACGCACAACAGCGCATCTTGCAGGTCACGCAGGCGACGGGACAGTCTTCTCTCGTGCGCGCAGGCGCGGTCGCGGACGAAGTCATCCGCGAGATCGAGGAGCATCACGCAAATCCCGACTCTGCGGTGGGGCTTTTGACAGGGTTTTCAAACGTGGATCATATCCTCCACGGCTTGCAGCGCTCCGACCTTATGATCCTTGCCGCTCGCCCGGGCGTGGGTAAGACGGCTTTTGCGCTGAATATCGCGACGAATATCGCGAGACGCGACCCCGAAAAGAATATCTTGATCTTTACCCTCGAGATGGCGAACGGACAGCTCGTTCGCCGTATGTTATGCTCTTTGACGGGCATCGAGAATGACTCGATCTCGAGGAGCAATCTCGAGATGCAGGAGTTCGTAAAGCTCAATCAAGCGCGTCAGGCGCTCTGGAAGAGCCATATCTACATCGATCAGACCGCGATGCAGACGCCGGGAGATATCCTCGCGAAGTGCCGCCGCTTTATGATCGAGAATAATACCGATATCGATCTCATCATCATCGACTATATGCAGCTCATGAGTTGCCCCGGCAAGGAGAGCCGTCAGCAGGAAGTGGCTGAGATCAGCCGTAGTATGAAGCTCCTCGCGAAGGAGATCAACGTACCCGTGATCGTGCTCTCACAGCTCTCGAGAAATGCAGAGATGAAGAGCGAGAAGCCGCAGCTCCACGACCTTCGTGACAGCGGCTCCATCGAGCAGGACGCCGATATCGTGACCTTCCTCTATAAGGAAAAGGGACAAGACGAGGACAACACTCTCATCGAGTTTATCGTCGCGAAGTTCAGAAACGGTAAGACCGGTAGCCTCGCCTTCGAGTGGCATGGCAGTACCTTCCGCTTTGTTCCCACCGAGAATGAGCGTCTGCAACATATCAAGAAAGCACAGGTCAAGTCCGCCGACGGCGGCGAGAAAAAGGGCGAAGACGAAGGGGGCGGCGAGGCATGATTTCTCCCGAAAAACTCACTTTGAATGGGGATGAGATCCTCGTCGTTTTTGCGGGAAAGTCGGAGCTCGGCGGCGTCCTCGAGTCCCTAGGCGTAGGGAGGATCGAGAAACACGAGAACGGAGATCCGTACCTCCCCGAGAGCGAGTACTATATCTCCTTTTCTCATAAGGATGACATCGCCGTCGCCGCGATCTCAAATAGCCGCGTAGGGGTGGACGTAGAGAACGTCACGATCCCGAGAAACGTCGAGAGACTCTCTCGTTTATTCCACGCCAGCGAAGCGCCCGAAAGCCTATATGACTTCTATCGTCTGTGGACGAGCAAAGAGGCTGTCGGAAAGTACGAGGGGACGGGGATCACGACGGAGCTGTTAAAGAAAAAGACGACGGACGTCCGTCATCTCGAATACGGAGATTATCTCATCGCGGTCGCAGGAAAGGGCGAGATCACGATGAAAACATATTGAGGAGAATACTATGATAGAAGAAAAAGTTTATAATATCATCGCAGAACAGTTTGACGTGGACGTCGCGACGCTCTCTCTCGAGACCGACCTTGTCAATGACCTTCACGCCGATTCTCTCGACCTTGTCGAGCTGATCATGGCGTTTGAGGACGCTTTTGAGCTCTCGATCCCCGACGAAGTCGCTCTGTCGGTCAAGACCTTGGGGGACGCCGTCGAGTATATCCGCTCGGCGAAGTAATAGGGCTCAGCCTTGTATTTTGAGCTTGATTGTGATATAATTGCATAGTTACGAAAGGGAGGTGCCGTATGGCTTCATTTCAACGTATTTTATTCAAGTCCATCGATATTTTATTCGATCACGCGCAGAATAAGCATAAATTTGCCGATATCGACGTCAAGAAGGACATCGTCTACGACGAGGAGTATCCCGACGTTTGCGCATTCGATATCTATCGTCATGGCAGTAAAGTAGGGTTCAAGCTCCCCACGGTGATCAATTTTCACGGTGGCGGGTATATGGCGGGCGGCAAGGAGTACCGCTCGGGCATCGCGAGCTATCTCGTGGATCAACTGGATATTTGCGTGATCAACGTGAATTATCATAAGTGCGAGACTACGCGTTTCCCGCAGTTCTCGAGAGACAGTTTGAAGGCGCTCGCTTGGATCGAGGCGCATGCCGACGAGCTCAACGTCGATCTCTCCAATCTGTACATAATGGGTGATAGCGCGGGCGCGCAGATCGCTGCGCACGCCATCACCATCATGCAGAATGACGAGATGCGCGAAGCGCTCGGCTGTGTCAGCTGTTCGATCAAGTTCAAGGCGGCTCTCCTCTTCTGCGGTCCTTACGACGTCATCACCGCAGTTACCTCTCCCTCGATCTTGGATATCGCACGCGGTCTCGGTAATAAAGTGCTCGGTATCGATACGAGAAACCCCGAGGAGCTTGAAGCATATCCCTATAAGAAGTACTTGAACCTTCTTGATTGGGTGGGGGATGAATTTCCGCCTTGTTTTATCGGTCATACTAAGCACGATATCTTTTGTGCAGGGCAGGGTCAGCGCCTGATTGCTGAATTAAAGAAGCGCAACATACCCTATGTCTCCTATTATTCTACCAAGACGCTCGACTATCACTGCTGGTATCTTGCTCTGAAAAACAGGAGTGCAAAGAAGCTCCTCGCCGAGCTCGTGATCTTTATGCAGGGAATGCTCCGCGGAGACGCACTCGAGGTTCGCGAGATCGTCTATGGCAAGCCCGATGTGGAAGAGGGCTCGGAGGGCTGAGTAAAGCGACCGTTATAGGTTTTTAGGGACGCGCTTCGTCGCGTCCTTTTTTTTGTGAAAAGTCCCTACAATTCCCTAGGAAGATCATAGACTATACAGGGGTGAAAAAGTGCATAGAAGTCCCTAGAAGTCCCTAGAAAACACGTTTTGATGGTTTTATGTCGATTTGATCTTTGTGCCGGATTGTTTGACTCGTTGATATATTTTCCTATTGCATTCCCCGATTTCCACCTTTTCCATTTCCGCCTTTTGTGTGTCTGTGAGCACGATTTTGATTAAGATTTGCTTAAGCGCGCGTTAAGCATTCTTAATAGGAATTATTTTATAGATAATTTTTATTATCTAGTATTGAACTCTCATTCGTAGAATGTTACTATTATCGCAGATGTTTACGCGTACGCATAATGCGTATCGGGACGGCAAACAAACAGTTACAGGAGGCTGTTATGAGCAAACGGAAAATTTCGATCTTGATACTTGTACTACTTTTGGTGGCGCTCGTGGTGTTCACCTTCGTTTCTTGTAGTAAGAAAACGATGGAACTCACTGTCACCGACGCAAAAGCGGTCTACGACGGACAAGCACATTCCGTCGTGGTCTCTTGTTCGACGGGAGATACTTCCGGGTGGGAGTTCTCTTATACGAACGAGAAGAACGAGGTGTCTACTACCGCGGTGAACGCAGGGAAGTACACCGTCACGGTCACGTACGAAAAGAAAGGGTACGAGACGGCGACGGCTACCGCGACTCTGACGATCTCCAAGGCGGCACCCGTCGTCAAGGAATGGCCTACGGTCGTATTCAACTATCCCGAGAATGCCCCGACCGAGCGCCGCGAGGTGTACGGCACCGCATTTTCCGATAGCTGGCTCTCCTTCAGTGTGATCGATGAGAACTATGAGACCTATGCCTCTGTGCCCGGTACTTTCTCCTGGACTTCCGGACAGAAGCTCTCTTCCGCCACTCCCGATTACGACGTGACCTTTACTCCTGCAGGTTCGTCGAAGGATAGCGGTAGTTATTATAATAACTATAGTTCTGTAAAGCTCTCTCAGTATAAGTCGAAGCTCCCGATCTCGGTCGATCCCGCCACTCCTGTCCTTTACGGCGGCGACGATCCCGCGAGAGTCGAGATCATTCAAGAGAATAACAAGCCTACCTACACCTACACCAAGGGCACGAAGATCGTGAGCGGCACCCCGCTCGGCGATATCAAGCTCTCTAAGGCAAAGTCCAAGACCAACGACACTCGCCACGGCTACGTCGTTGCGGATCCCGCTTCGACGGATGATGTCGATGGTACTTATCGCTGGGGCTATCTCGAGGACGGCGATCCCACAAAGCCCAGGTATCTCGACGGCGGTTTTGAGGAGGACGGCACGCAAGCGCCCAATCTGACCGTGCATGTCGCGGATAACAGCACCCCCTATACATACCTTTTCATCCCCAAAGATCGTTTAAATCTCTGCATCGTGCAGGGCACTCTCGACATCACCGCCGAGAAGGCGGATCTCGTCGTCGCTTCGGATAAGACCATCACGGCGACGGACATTATGTTCGGGCAGAAGCTCTCCAATAGTATCATCACCGTCGATCCCGGCTTTATCAGCGGCGTGGAGGATATCGAGGGGAACGATATTGTGGAATGGGTGGATCCCGACTTTATCCCGACCAAGGTGGGCGATGCGACCTGCTATGTGCGTTATATCGTCAAGACTCCCGCGGGTGAGGATAACGTAGAGTTTAACGTGAAAACCGATATCCCCGTCAAGGTAAAAGTCAATAAAGCAAAGCTTTACTTTGACAATCTGAAGGTAGGAATCATTTCCGGCGATACCTTTGAAGCGGTAGACAGCGTCGTATTCGGCGACGAGATCGGCCGCTATACCCTCGGTTGGGACAGGGTCTACTACTACGACGAGGGCAAGGACGCGAGCGGGGCTCCTTATGCGGACGGCAAGCACGTGATCGACAACTCCCTCGTGCCGCAGGTGCTCTCTGTCTCTTGGGCGGATCCCGAGAGCGAGATCAATAACAGCAATTTCGAGCAGGATACTTCCGTCCTGAACGGATATCGTTTCCCGATCTATATCGAACTGACCGATGAAGCGAGCGAGTATTTCTCCGATGAGATCGAGGATATCGTCTTGATCGTCGAGAAGATCAAGGTCGAGGCAGGCACTTCGGAGATGAATTATCCTTCGCTCGAGACCGTTACCTTTGGTACTCCGCTTTCCGCGGTCGAATTGCCCACCGACGAGACTCTCGAGATGTGGGCGGTCGTCTATGACCCCTTGACGGGAAAAGACGTCAGCGTCAAGGTCAACGGTACCTTCGCTTGGGTGGATGATACCATCTATCCCGGTATGCCCGGGCTGACCAAGATCGAGAATGGCGTCTTGAAGTCAAATAATCCCGCTGTCGCCGTGGATCGTGACGGTAGGGTCTATTATTACGCGATCTTTACTCCCGATCCCGAGCTGTATGAGAATTACAGCAACGTGAAGTACGGCTTCTCTGTCAACGTGAAGAAGGCATCGGGCAAGAATGAGATCGGATTTAATACCTTACCGCAGTACGGCGGTGCGATCGCGGAGGAGCCTCTCGGCAGCGTCACCTTGGACACAGAGGGAGTCGTCGCCTACGTGTACGGATACAGAGCCGTCAAGGTGGAGTCGCAGGACGCTCTCATAAGTACGGCGCACTTTATCAGAAATGAGGACGGCGCCTTTGTCAGGAGCACCGTGTATCAGGCGGGCGTCAAGTACTTCGTGACAGAGTATATCGAGATCCCCGGCACGATCGGATGGGAAGATCCCGAGCAGCTTGTCAAGAACTCCGCAAACCGCATCTATAATATCGTATTTACCTGCGATGATGCGTACGCTTCCGTCGTGGATATCTATAAGCGTTCGGTCCAGCTCCTCGTATATACCAGCTCTTCCTGCTTTGACTTTGACGTCGTGGACGGCGGCGCTGTCATTACGGGGTTGAAGGCGGATCACGTTGGCTGCGGCGGTCACGAAACCCTCGTTATTCAGGATACTATCAAGGACGATCGGGGCACCTTTACCGTCGTCGGCATCGGTGACGAGGCATTCCGCGGCAACGTGGAGATCAGGTCCGTCGAACTCCCCTCCACGGTTCGCACCATCGGTAAGCAAGCCTTCTCGGGATGCACGACGCTGATCGAGATCAACTTCCCGATCGCGCTTGAGGTCGTCGACGATCGGGCATTTATGGGATGTAACTCTCTCTCCACGATCCGCAACGACGGGCGCTACTATACGGAGATCGGCGAGTTTGCCTTCCAAGACTGCATCAAGCTCACTCAGATCGAGATCCCGGCAAGTGTCGATAAGATTGGGAAGGGCGCATTCCTGAACTGCAAGGATCTGACCTCCGTCACTATCGCGGAGAATAACGAAAAGTATCGCATCTCCGATGACGGCTGCGCGATCTTGGAAGTGGACGGCGAGGGCGTCTTCTCCGTCTTGCATACCTACTTTGCTTCCAATTCCTCGCTGAACTACGTGATCGACGATGATGTCGCGACCATCGGCGCCTACGCCTTTGCCTATAATACGACCCTCGTCGGCAAGGTCATCGCGAAGAACGTAACGACGATCAAGGATCACGCCTTTGCCTTCTCGCCCTCGCTGAACTATGCATACTTCATGCTGGACGATATCGACTTTGTCGAGCTCGATGATACCTACACGATCTTTGAAAACAACGAGCACGTGACCGTCTACGGTCCCGAAGGCAGCGTATATGTCCGAGGGTACTGCGAGGATGCGAATCTGAACTTTAAGGAGCAGACCTTCGTCCGCTATCTCGGCATCGTACAGATCAACGGTACGTCCTATAAGACCACCGTGGACTTGAACGGCGAGGTGACGATCAACGGTTTTGCCGAGGGCGAATTTGTCGAAGCTTCCGGACTGACGGCAGTGGACTTTGCGGCTGAGCGGTATGAGGATAAGATCGATCTCGACTTTTACGTCGCGGATAAGAGTAAGAACGCCTACGTCTTAGCTACTTCCTTTGCGGAGAACGAGACTTACTACTACTTCAGCGCATACGATGAGGAGACGATCGACGCGATCACCGAGCTCATCATCCCCGCTTATATCTACAAGGATGAATTCTCTCTCCTCCGTGACATCGAGGGCGACTATGCCACCGTCACGAAGGTCATGGGCTTTGCGAATACCAAGGTCAAGAAAGTCGTGATCCCCGATACCGTGCTCGAGATCAGCAGCCGTGCCTTCGAGCACTGCTTGGAGCTCGAGGAGGTCACCCTTTCCTCGAGATTGACCACCATCGGTAAGAATGCCTTTAATAGCTGCACCAAACTGCGTAGCATCGTGGTGCCTGCCTCTGTGAAAACCATCGGCGATAACGCTTTCAACGAGTGTACCGCTCTCAAGACCGCTACCTTTGAAGGGGACGTCGATACCATCGGCATCGACATCTTCTATCACGCTCCCGTCGAGATCTACGGACCCGATAGCGGCGTCTTGAAGAGATACTGCACGGAGAAGGGCTATACCTATAATATCGGCACTCGCCTGACCTGTTTCTACTACGAAAAGAACGAAGCGGGGACACAGATCAAGATCACCGGTCTCAAGGCACATAACTGCCAGTACGGTCACAGCGACATCGTGATCCCCGATTCCATCGAGGGTCTCCCCGTGACAGAGATCGCGGACGAAGCCTTTAAGAATAATCTCGAGATCGTCTCCGTGACCATCCCCGCTACAGTCAAAAAGATCGGCTCGGGCGTCTTCAGCGGATGCTCGAACCTGATGCGCGCCGATTCCGGCACGAATCCCTACTATCACTTCGAGACCGAGGTCATCGGCACCAGGCTGGAGTACATTGTCTTGTATTCCGGTTCTATGGATACTTTGATCAGTTACTTTGCCGCCTCTTCGGCGCAGATCTTCGAGATCCCCGACAGCGTGACCAAGATCGCTTCGGGCAGCTTTGCAGGTGCGACCAACCTCACCGATATCTCCATCGGCGCGAACGTGTCTTCCATCGCGGCGGATGCCTTCAACGGTTGCTCCGAACTCAGCAGTATCAATATCTCGCCGAATAACCGCCACTTCAGCACTGACAGCAAGGCGATTTACAATAAAGACGGCACCAAGCTCATCAGCTATCTGAGCTACAATGAAAAAAGTACCTACCAGCTGAAGTCCGGCGTCGAGACCATCGGCGAGCGTGCCTTCTACGAGAATACCACGCTGCAAAGAGTCGTCATTCCTTCCTCCGTGAAGGTCATTGAGGCATACGCATTCTACGGCGCGAACAGGCTTGCCAGCGTGACGGTGGAGGGCGGCTTGACCTCTATCGGCAACTATGCCTTCAGCGGCGCGGTCTCCCTCGCCTCTTTCTACGTCGAGAACGACGTGGCGGCGCTCGGCAGAGACGTCTTTGCAGGCGACACTTCTCTCATCATCTATAGCCCGAACGGCGAAAACCTCGGTCTCTATGCATACAATAACCACTTGCATTTCAATAACTGCTATTCCGCTGAGAGCTTTGTGGTACAGGGTAACTCCGAGAACACGACGATCACCGGGCTCAATATCAGCTACATCTATCTCGATACGAACAAGACGCTGAATATCTCCATTCCTCCTTATATTAATGGCGCTCGCGTATGCGCGATCGGCGCAGAGGCATTCAGCGAGACGGGTATCGGTAAGAGCGCGCGTCTCGAAAGCATCTTTATCCCCGATACCGTCAGCTCGATCGGTGCGGGTGCATTTAGAGATTGTACCAACCTGCGTAGCGTCTACTTCGGTGGCAATATGGAACTCTCGGATATCGCGCTTGACGCGTTCGACGGGATCTTGCTCGACAACCTCACCTTCTACTTCGGTGATGGTGCGATGTCTCTCTACAATGCCTTTATCGAGGATCACGATCGCGGCTTTATCGAGGAACAGATCCGTTTGGTGGATGAGAGCGATTGCTTGGAGTACAACCTCGGCAGCAACAAACAGTCCTGGGTCGTCATCCATCAGTCTCAGCATATCTGCACGAAGAGTCATAACTTCGTCACTGTTCCCGCGGAATACGAGGGCACCGTCCTCATCAACGATGAGTCCGTGACCAGGACCTATCCCGTTGTCGCGGTCAAAGACAGCGCTTTTGCGGGAGCGTCCAAGATCTATACCGTCACCTTTGAGGATAATGATGACGAAGATGCGTCTTTGACTATCGGTGACTCCGCTTTCAAGGATGCTCGCGGCTTGACCTCAGTCACCTTTGCGGTGCATACCACCTCCATCGGAAAAGACGCTTTCCGTAATGCCATCAAGCTTGAGTCCATCACTCTCCCCGAAAATCTCACCTCGATCGGCAATTATGCCTTTGCGGGATGTAAGAGCCTGACTTCCGTCTACTTCAGGGATGATATCGATGATATAGACAATATCGGCACGGCGATCTTCGGCCTTGCCGGCGATCGTAATCCCGATCTCGTTGTCTATGGTCCGGGGGACAACAGCAATATCGCCAAGTACTGCGAACAATACGGCTATAAGTATGACGGTATGGCTGAAAGCGATCCCTCGACGATCAGCTTTGAAGGCTGGCCTATTGAATATAATTTCGAGACCTCAAGTGCGGAAGATGGGACCTGCGAGATCGTTGGCTTCTATAATTATGAAGACTTCGAGACCGTCGTTATTCCCTATCAAATCAGTTCTACTTACAGAGTCGTAAAGCTCGGCGATGATCTCTTCAACGCGGGTAGCAGCGCCGACGAGACCTATCAGAGCATCAAGAATATCATCATTCCCGAAGGTGTCGAAGAGATCGGTAATTTCACCTTTGCTTACTTAAAGAATCTGACCTCCATCACGATCCCCGCTTCGGTAAAGAAGATCGGCAGAGGTGCGTTCTTCTCCTGCGATAATCTCACCGAGATCTACTTCAAGGGCGACGTCACCGGTACCAGTTCTATGCAGAATTTTGTCAGCATCGGCAAAAAGGTCAACGTCTTCGGCCCCGCTGACAGCAATCTCGAGACCTTCTTTAAGGGATATCCGCTCGTGACCTATAACGCATATACGAAGCCTTCCTGCTTTAAGGTAGCGGCTGTCGATGGTAACGATAAGGAAGTCTATATCTCGGGCTTGAAGGATCACTACTGCTCGACGGGTCACACGAATATCGATATCCCCGAGTATATCAACGGCAAGAAGGTCGTGGGTATCAAGACGCACGCCTTTGAAGGAGAGTCCGAGATCTACAGTCTCTCTATTCCCGCGACCATCGTGGACATCGAGACTGCCGCATTCTACGGTTGCACGGGTCTGAAGGTCGTCAAGATCGCTTCGGATAATCCCGCTTACAAGTACGACGAGGGCGCGTTGCTCTCTATGGACGGCAAGACGATGTATATCTGCCTCTCCGGCGAGACCAATTACACGATGCCCGAGAGCGTGCTCGAGATCAAGGACGGCGCCTTCGACGGTGCGGTCAATATGGAAGTTTTGATCCTGAATGAGAGGGTGGCGAAGATCGCGCCCGATGCATTCAAGGGCTGTGACAAGCTCGAGAGGATCGCAGTCCCCGAGCAGAACCCGAACTTCGTCTTTGAGAACGGCGCTCTCTTGAATAAAGACAGGACGCTCCTCTATATCTATCTCTACACCAACCGCACCGATAATTACGACGTGCCCGCGACCGTCACCGAGATCGCGGATGCGGCGTTCCGTAAGGCAGGTGCGCTGAAGCAGATCCGCTTCTTCTCCGACGTGACTGTGAACGGCAAGATCTTTGGCGACGAGGAGGATATCCACGCCGTGATCTATGCGCCCGCGGGCAGCTATAATGTGGAAAAGGCGGCGATCTATGCAGGCTTGGAGTTCTATAACGACATCACTTCCTGCTTTGCCTATACCGTGACGGATAACGGCGTCACGATCACCGGGTTGAACTGTGACAATCACGCGCACGACGAGATCAATATCCCGCTCTATATCGAGGGCAAGCCCGTGATCGCGATCGGTGAAGAGGCCTTTGCTGAGGACGAATTCACCAATGGTTACTTCGAGGTCTCCGTGACTGAGGATACCTTCGTCAAGGGCAAGTACTATATCCAGCTCATCAACTATCAGGAGTACACCGTCACCGATACTTGGAATGCAGAGCTCTTTAAGCTCAATGGGGACGGCTCCTACGAGGAGGTCTACGTCACGCAGTCGAAATTCGATGCGAGAACGGAGGACTACTATATCCTCACGACCTACGATGAGATCTACGTCCTCGCCGACAACTACGACGAGTACGCTCGTTACTACCTGCCTTTCCGCGGCGTAAGGATCGGTGATAACGTCACGACGATCGCGAGCGGCGCGTTCCGCGGCAGTAATCTCAGGAGCGTCGTCTTCGGATCCTCCGTCGATAGCATCGCAGCAGACGCTTTCACGGGAGCTAAGGCGCTTACCGAGATCTACTTCAAGTCGGATATGACTCCCGATCCCGGTGCCTTCACCGGACTTGACAATGATGATCTCAGGGTCTATTTCACGGATGACAGCACCCACTTGCTCTCCTATTTCAGCGCGATCTTTGAGGATGAAACGGGTAACTTTGTCACCCTCGAGGATCTCAGCGATACCGAGTATTGCTTCGAGTATATCCTGCATGACGAGAATATGACTGCGGAGATCGTCGGGTTGAAGGATCATCTGTGCTTGAATTCGCACAACGATCTCGTGATCCCGAACGCGGTGGAGAATAATAATTACGCCGTGACCAAGATCGCAGATCACGCCTTTGAGAATAATAAGGAGATCATTCGTTTGACTCTCCCCAACGCCTTGAACGAGCTGGGTAACGGCGCGCTCAGCGGTTGTACCCGCCTGACCGACATCGTGCTCGATGAGAACAATCCCTTCTTCGCATTTGCGGACGGCGTTCTCTACGGCAAGGAGGGAGAGAGCCTCACGAAGCTCATCTTCTACACCGCCAAGAATACCGCTACTTCCTACACGATCGCGGACGGCATCACCGAGATCGCGTCCGGCGCCTTCTACGGCAACGTGTATTTGAAGAATGTCACCGTCGGTAAGGACGTCGTCACGATCGGCGACGGTGCCTTTATCGCCTGCACCTCCTTGACGAGTATCTACGTGGCGGAGAGCAATACGGCATTTGTCAGCACCGCCAAGTACGGCGACGGCGCCGTGGGCGTCTTGTATGAGGTCAAGAGCCGCAAGCCCGACCACTCCGTCGCGACCGCCGCGCTCGTGGCTTATCCCGCAGGCGCAAGGGCTACCTACGTGACGGTGGGCGGCGCCTTTAATGTCGACGAGGTGAAGAGCAATGCCTTCGATAGCGCAAAGTATCTCACCTTGATCTACTTTGAGAGCTACGTGACCTACGCCGGCGAAGAAAACATCTTTGACGGCTTGGTGAATAGGCCCTCTCTGAGAGTTTGCCTGCCCCTCGGCGCGGATGCGGAGAGCTTCGCTACCTACGTCAAGGGAGAGGGCATCGAAGTGCTCCGCTTCACCTCCAAGGATGCCTTTACCTTTGCAAAGAATACCTCGGGTTATACCGTGACCGGTATCGTGGCGGATGCGTCGATCGGATACTTCCTCTCTAATGAGAAGATGATCGTCAAAGTGCCTCTCTACTATAACGGGCTCCCCGTGAGCGAGATCGCAGACTATGCCTTTGCGGTCAAGCACGCAGACGACCGCGCGATCAACGAGACTACCATCGCGAATACCATCGAGTCGGTGACTATCACGGGTTCCGTTACCATCGGCGTCGGCGCATTTGCAAATATGGATAATCTGACCGAGATCGTGCTCTCACCCAATCCGATCAACGGCACTTCTTCCGCCTACGTCTTTGAGAACAGCGTGCTCTACACGAATGCGAACAGGGATGTCATCCATACCTATCTCGCTTCGGCTCCCTATGAGATCGTGAACTTCGCGAACGTCCTTATGATCGAGGTCGAGGAGGAGACTCCCGAAAACGGCACCGACACGGAAAGCGGCGAGGAAACCGGCGAGGAAGAGTCCGAGGAGAACGGAAACGAAGATGAGGAGAACGGCGACACTACCGAGGAAAACGGCAATGCGAATAACGCAAACGTCAAGTACGAGGAGAATAAGGACACCGTGATCGAAGGCAACACCATCACCTTCCGCGGTGTAAAGAGGATCCTCACCGGTGCATTCAACGGCAACGACTACGTCAGAGAGATCACGATGAACGCGGGTATCGAGGAGATCGGCGACGGCGCATTCTCCCTGACTACCTTGCTTACGGATATCCTGATCTCCACCGAGAACGAGAATTATACCTTCGATGCTTCGATCGGTGCTCTCTTTAATAAGGATCGCACCCTCCTGCATACCTATCTCTATACCAACGACGCAGAGTCCGTGATCCTCGCGAACGTGAATACCTCGGACGAGAATGGGCTCACCCATATCGGTGCTCGCGCCTTTGAAGGAACGCGCGCCGGCAGAGTGCGTCTCCCCGACACCTTGGAGGTCATCGGCGACTATGCCTTCAAGGATATGATGAACCTCAAGTATCTCTACTTCGAGAGTTCGCCCATCGCCGATAATCTCGGCATCGACATTATGGGTGATAAGGAGGAGATCGCCGTCGGTCGCAAGATCGTCGTCTACGGTCCCGGCGGTACCGATCGCGCGAGCAATCTCGATGCTTCGCGCTACAGCACCGTTCAGCTGTACTTTATCACCAATTACTTCGAGAATGACGACGTCACCACTCGCGTGCGCTACGTCGCGTGGACGGAGGACGACGCATTCAACTACATCTTGACCCGTACGGGCGACGGCAAGGGTGTCGCGGCGATTACTTCGATGACTGCAAATCCCTCCTTTGATTACGGTTACGGCGTCAAGGAGATCGTCGTCGCGCCGTACGTCAGAAAGGACGGCGTCAAGTACAACATCACGACCATCGCTTCCACCGCATTCAAGAATAGGGTGGAGATCAAGACCTTGACCCTCCTCTATTCTGTCAAAGTCATCGAGGAAGGCTTTATTAAGGGCGCGTACAATATCGAGAATATCTATATCAACGATAACGATAACTACTGCGTCGTGCAGAATGACGCCACCTATGCGGCGGGCATCGTCTATAGCTTGGATATGACCACGTTGATGGCGTATCTCCCGATGAATGCACCGCGCAAGTTCGGTGCGAGCTATACTGATTTCTCGGTGCCCGATAGCGTCAAGCGCATCGCGGCGGGTGCTTTCGCAGGCTCCAAGTATCTGACCAAGATCAGTATCGGCGCGAATGTGACCTCCATCGGCGAGGGCGCATTTGCCGACTGCGAATACCTCAATAATATCAGCATCACCTCGGCAAATACCAGTTATCGTTTCGACAGCTATACACTCTATAGCTACGATATGACTCTCCTGCACACCTACCTCGCTTCTGGCGGCGGTAATAACGGCGTCGGCAACTACGTCGTGCCGCAGGGCGTCACCGGGATCGCTGCATACGCCTTCGAGGGGAATGACAGGCTGGAGTATATCCGTATCCCCGAGTATCTCGGCGAGGACGATACGGTCACTTCCGCCACCGAGGTGGGTGTCTACGCCTTTGCGAATATGCGTTCGCTCAGCGAGATCTTCTTTGAGAACCTCGTGGAGATCGGCAGTGACGCGAAGGGCTATGCCGGCGGCGAGGTCACCTTGGAGGATCGCGTCAATAACGAGGTCATCATCCCCGGTGCGCAGATGAACGCCATCAAGGCGACGACCTCTATCTACCACTACTACTATACCGAGCTGACGGAGATCACGCAGGATCTCTTTGACTCTTCCAAGTCTCAGCTCTACTATAAGGTCGCCGGACAGTTTGAGCCTGCCGGTGAAACCGCGTACAATCCGAGCATAATCTACTACACGAGGACGGTCGAGGTCGAAGAGGTCTTTGTGGGTAAAAACAGCTTCAGATGGGGCGAAGAATTCGAGGCGGCAGGTCTCAATATCTACGCGCTCACCGAAGGCGACGGCTCTCGTTCCTTGGAGGATGACGAGTACAAGATCGACGCCTCTCAGTACAATAAGTACCTCGCAGGCAGCTATACCATCCTCGTGACCTCTACTTCCAACCCCGCGCTCTCTACCACTTACACGGTCACCGTCGAGCCCATCAAGGATATCTTCGGTGAACTCGCGAGCGGCAAGACCGTCACGGTGTATGCACCGCAGTCTTCTTACCTCAATCACGTTGCGGAGATGCAGCCGCAGGTAAATTACGTACCCTACACCCCGAAGGAGTGCTTGAAGCTCAAGTTGACTGAGGACGGATACGTCGTCGAGGGCTTTGATCCCGATGATGATCCCTGCGTTCTCGACGCTCCGGACTACGTCGGTGGGGAGTTTGTCACCAAGGGTGATCACTCCACCTTGACAATCCCGAGCTATATCAATAATACTCCCGTCATCAGGATCGCAGACAGGGCGTTCTACGGCTCCGAGCTCCTCTCTGTGAAGCTGTTGCAGGGCGTAGAGAGCATCGGCGTCAGCGCCTTTGAGGCGTCCGTGTCCTTGAAGAGCATCGAGCTCTCCTCGACGGTCAGCGAGATCGGTGCGGGCGCATTCCTCTATCTCGACTCTTTGGAGAGCTTCGTGCTCGTGGATAACGGCTACTTCTTCCTGAAGGGCGGCGCGCTCTACGGCGAATCGGGATCTCTCCTGCACACGATGTTTAACGCATTCGCGAGCGAGGTCTTTGAGAGCGAAGAGGCAGTCACCGTGATCGAGGATCGCGCCTTCGAGGGCGTCTCCGAGATCCGTTATCTGACCGTGCCTTATACGACCTATCACGTCGGCGAGGCGGCATTCAAGAATATGCCCGATCTCGAGGAGATCTACTTCTGCACCGATATGGACACCGAGGTAGAGAAGGGCTATATCGCTCCCGACGCACTCGCGGGTTGCATGGTCGGCTTGCAACTCTTCGGCCCCAAGGGCGTCTATCTCGAGAGCTTTGCAAATAGGAGCGGCGTGATCTACGTCGCTTGGAACGACGCCTCCTGCTTTGAGTACGACTATCTCACGAGCTCCTCGATCGAGATAACGGGTCTTGTCGCTTCCGGCCACGAAGGCTGCAGCGGCGGCTATCATGACGACGTCGTCCTCCCGATGTATATCGGCGGGGTGAAGGTCACTTCGATCCATGCGGCGGCATTCAAGGGCGAGGAGAAACTGACCTCTCTCGTGATCCCGACCAGCATCGTGAGTATCGGCGACCGCGCGTTTGAGGCTTGTACCTCTCTCGCATATATCACGATCCCCTACAGCGTGAGGAGCATCGGTGACAACGCCTTTGCTTCCTGCTCGGCGCTCGACGAGGTCGTCTTCAATACCGATAATATTACCCTCGGCAAGGATATCTTTATCTTCTCCAAGAGCACGATGATCCTCTACTCCGAGACCAAGGCAGGACAGGTGTCCAAGTACGCCTCGCGCGCGGGCATTGCCTTTAATACGGGCACGCCTTATACCTGCTTCCTGACCTCCACGATCCTGAATAGCTCGGGCACCTCCACCATCCGTGTGGACGGTATGAAGAGTCATAAGTGCAAGTACGGCCACAGCAGCGTCGTGATCCCGAATCTCCTCCGCGGCAAGGCGGTAGAGAGGATCAAGAGCGGCGCCTTTGCGGGCATGACCGCGATCCATAGCATTACGATCTCCGAGAACGTGAGCGACGTCGGTACGGGCACCTTCAACGGTTGTACCAATCTCACCACCTTCACGATCTCGGGTGACAATACCTATCTCAGGATCGAGAACGGTCTCATCTATACCGCAGACGGCAAGACCCTCCTCGCGATCGTTGACTCGATGGCGGGCACCTCGGTCTCCGTCGCTTCGACGGCTGTCAGCGTACAGAGCAACGCCTTGTACGGTTCGAGCGTCAATACGTTGAATCTGAGTGCCGAGCTGACCACCATCGGTTCGGGTGCCTTCGGCGGTGCGGATAGCCTGACCGCCATCACCGTAGCGGATGATAATAAGAAGTTCTCCTCCGAGAACGGCATCTTATACAATAAGAGCAAGACCTCTCTGATCGCCTACCCCGCGGGTATCGAAAGCGAGTACTACGCAGTCAAGGACGGCGTCATCGTGATCGGAGCGGGTGCCTTCGGCGGTGCGAAGTACTTGAAGAGCGTCGTGCTGCCCGCCTCGGTCTCCAGCATCTCCTATAACGCCTTCTACGGCGCGTCCAACCTGATCGATATCCAGGTCAACGGCGCGATCTCTACCGTGGATAAGGGCGCATTCGAGGGCACTGCCGAGACCCTCGTCGTGACGGGCATCTCCGACAAGGGCGCTTCCGCTGTCGGTGCGCTCGAGATCTTCTGCACCGAGAACGACGTACGCTTTATGGTGATCACGCCCTCTACCTGCTTTACCTATACGACGGAAGGCATGCCGGCGGGCACCGCGAAGGTCACGGGTCTCCAGCCCCATATCTGCGAGCATCACGTCAACGTAGTCGTCCCGATGTATATCGACGGACTCCGCGTGACGGCGGTGGGCGACAGGGCGTTTGCACATCAAC
Organism: uncultured Clostridia bacterium; assembly: GCA_946625545.1. Classification (GTDB taxonomy): domain Bacteria; phylum Bacillota; class Clostridia; order Christensenellales; family CAG-1252; genus CAG-1252. Next base: position 19,864 of record CAMOTC010000015.1, read on the forward strand.
AGCAGCTGATCTCCATCGTGATCCCGCAGACCGTAACGAACGTCGGCGTCGCCGCATTCGCAGGTTGCAAGAATCTGACCAGTGTTTACCTCGGCGACAGCATCTCCTACATCGCGAGCAAGGCATTCACCTCCACCGAGTCTCTCGTAGAGGTCTTTATCACCTCGTGCGACTTCAAGATCTCCAATGACGCCTTCTATAACGCAGGCTACAATGATCTCGTGGTGTATCTGAATCAAGATACCCTCTCCGATCTCGATAAGGACGGCACCCCCGACGTTATCTCTGTGATCGAGGAGGATAACGGCGTACGTACCGCCTCTGTCAAGAACGACATCGTCTGCTTGCAGTACAGCGTCGTGAACGGCAACGAGATCAAGATCGCGGGCATCGTCTCGCACGTCTGTCCCGAAGGTCATAACCGTTTGGTGATCCCCGAGACTATCGACGGCAAGACCGTGACGACCATCTCGAATGAGGCCTTTGCGGGAAATGATACCGTCGTCAAGATCTATCTCCCCATGACGATCAAGAAGATCGGGGAGGGCGCATTCAAGGGCGCGTCTAAGCTCTACGACATCGCCTTCTATTATTACGATGCGTCCGGCGCGTTCGTGGAGTCCTCTTCCAACGATTACTTTGCGATGGACGGAGGCGCTCTGTATTCCGCCGACTTCAAGAACCTCTACGCTTACATGGCGGCGAGGAGCGAAGTGGAGATGAACGTGAATAGAAATACCCGCCACGTGAAAGCAAATGCCTTCTATCACGCGACGAACCTCCTCTCCGTCACCTTCCTTGAGGATATCTACGATGAGACGGATATCTCGTCCTCCGTCTTTGAGGGAGTCAATAAGAATCTCATCATCTATGTACCCAGCGACACTTCCAAGGTCTATTCCAGCCTCTCCGTCGCTATGGGTACTATGTATCAGCTCAAGGCCGCGACTGAGGTCACCGTCTTTGAATACGTCTATCTCGATGACGAAGAGAATACCGTCATGATCACGGGCGTCAAGGAGTCCTATGTCCGCTCTCTCGCGGGGACCGATCCCTTGAATCCCAATCCCTATGACGATCAGACCCTCGTGATCCCGCAGTACATCAACGGCAGAAGGGTGTCCACGATCGGCGCAAACGCCTTTACGGGCTTGGGCTTCGGTTCGGTGGTATTCCCCGACGGATTGACGCGCATCGGCGAGATGGCTTTCTCCAATTGGCAGTATCTCTCCAACGTGGTCTTCCCCTCCACTCTCCAGACCATTGAAAAGATGGCGTTCAGCGGCTGTACCGATATGTACGAGGCGTACTTCCTCGGCGTGGCGACTGCGCTCGGCGATAGTATCTTCAATAATACGATGAACGTCGCCTTCAGCACGGTAGAGAAACCCGTCAAGAGGAACTTTACCGCCTTCGGTCCCACGACGACCTATATGAATGAGTACTTCGAGGAGAACGGCATCGCATACAATAGCTGTGCCTCGATCCTCTGCTTCAACTTTGAAGAGGCTCTGGATGGGACGATCACGATCAAATCCATTAAGGATCACGTCTGTAACGCAAATCACAAGGTGATCCACGTCCCCGAGAAGATCAATGGCAAGAAGGTCGATGCCATCAACGGCGCGAATATGTTCTCGGGTCTCAGCACGGTGGAGAAGGTCACACTGCCCGATACCTTGTCAAATCTTGAGCCCGGGCTCTTTAAGAACTGCAGTTCTCTCGTGTCTGTGGATCTCCCTTCCGGTCTCGTTGCTGTCGGCGAGAATGCCTTTGAGAACTGCGTATCCCTCGACCGTCTCGTCTTTACGGAGACGCTCAAGACGATCGGCGACTACGCTTTCAAGAATTGCCATGGTCTGACCGATTTCGTCGTGCCCACCAAGGTGAGCTACTTGGGCGTCGGAGCCTTCTACGGTTGTAGCGGTTTGACCCGTATCATGCTCCCGAATTCTCTCAGTATCGTTCAGGATTATACCTTCTACGGTTGCTCCTCGCTCGCGACCCTTACCTACGTGGCGACGAACGGCGTGGTCAAGACCTCTCTGCCTTCGTCGGTGACAAATATCGGCGCCTACGCATTCTACGAGTGCGCTAAACTCACCGATCCTCTCGGAGAGAGCTACTCCTCTTTGAGACGCGTCGGAGAGAAGGCATTTGCCTACTCCGGTATCGAGAGCTTCACTGTCGGCTCTTCGATCGAGTTGCTCGGCGATGGCGCCTTCGCAGCTTGCGCTGAGTTGGAGCTCGCGGATGGCGGCAACGAGACTTATGTAGTCATTGAAAATATCATCTACCTCGCAGAGAATATCAAGGCGATCAAAGTGAGCGACAGCGCGATCAACGATACCTCTTTCTCCATCACGGACAATAAAAACTATCACTTCTTCTTTGAGGATCAGTCGGTGGCGGTGACGGGCAACTCGAATGAACTCACCTATTTCAGCGCGAATCCGCACGGTTATTTCAATCTAGATGACAACAGGGATAAGAGAAATACCGGTTGGATCAAGTATTCGTATAGCAAAGACGGCGCAGCGGACGTCGTACTCGGACAGTACACTTATAATATTGCAGGAACCGATGATCGCTATGACGATGCCAAATATGTAAAAGCTGACTTGGATGCTGTTTATAGTGTAACCGATCACTTTACTTTCGGAGGTGTGACAGGTAGGGCTGTCAGCTGGAAGGAGAGCGGTAAGTCTTTCTTCAGCGATAGTGCAAATGGTCGTGGCGCAGGTCATTACGTCATCACGATCACCTTCGACTACTGCCGCAAGGATAAATACGACACTTTCTATACAAAGACTTTCAATACCTACTATACTTATACCTTTGATTTCTACGTCAACCTTGTTGAGTCAGTTTGGTACTATCATCTCGAGCCCGATCCCGATGGTGAGGATATTTCGGAGCAGGCGAAAGGTATATATGACGCAGCAAAGGCAGGTACGATGCCCTCGGATGCGGTCGTTCTTGGTACTAAGAAGAATTCCGCCAATTACTTCGCTCCCGAAGATGATAATGCACTCTTTAGCTACAATGAGACAATGGGTGACGTTACCTTTAGGATCAAGGAGAGCGATGAGCTGAAAGACTTGCAGGGCTACCTCTTTACCTACTTCAAGGTGACGGACAGTGAAAATAATACGAGTATCGTCACCGCGCAGATGTACACCTTGAGCGAGGTATTGAAGACCTCCTTTACACAGCTTTCGGAGATCCATACGGTGCTCGCTTCTACCACGGATGATCTCGAAATCAAATGCGATGAAGCCATCAACGTCGTGATCGAGAAGGAAGAGCACAGCGTGCTCGGAGAGACCATCGAGAGCGGCGAGGAGAACGTCACCCTGAATGGATACTTGAATGCAAGCGTAGTCATCACCACGGATGGGGATCAGACCCCGATCTACAAGGATACCTACAGCAACGCTTATGCCTTAGGTCTCGTGGAGATCAGGACGATAGACGAGTCCTCCTTCAACGTGGGCTATAATCTCGACGCGATCAAGGCGCTCGAGGGCGCAGGTTCTTCGGCGACGATCGTCTTCTGCACGGATCCTGCGAATGTCGAGAGCATCGCGTCCTCTCAGCTGGCGGCTCCCAAGACCTATAACATCGCTACGCCCACCGCAAATCTCGGCGCTTCGTACGTCTGGGTCACGGCGACGCATTCGGGACGTAAGATCTACGGCACGAAGGAAAACGGAAAGACCTACTTCTTCAGAGATGACGTACTTGCACAAGCTATCTCCGAAATGGATAGCGACGACGCGATCATGAGCGTCAGGAAAGTATCCGAGTTTGCTCTCGAGGGGTGCTCCTCTCTCGACTCTCTCTCGATCGGCAAGTCGGTAGATAGCATCGGAGCGGGTGCTCTCATCAATACGCAGGGGATCAAGGAGATCGGCGTTGACGAGAATAATAGCTACTTTGTGCTCTACAAGATCAATCCGAATGATCCTGAGTTCGTTTACTCGGGCGGCGGACTCTATCGTAAACTCGCGGGTGGAGCGGTCGCGTTGATCGCCTTCCTCGGCTCCAATACCGTGACCGAGTTTACTCTCCCCGCAAACTGCGTCGAGATCGGCGACTATGCCTTCTCGCACAATACCACCATTGAGAAGGTAAATCTCAATAATGTCGTGAAGATCGGCAAGAAAGCCTTCTACGGCTGTACCTCTCTGAAGTACATCGCGCTCCCCGCAGGCACTGTTGCGGAGGGCTATAGCTACGGCGAAAGCGTCTTTGAGGGTGCAGGCTTGGAGACTGTGTACTTTGCGGGAGACTTCGAAGAGACCTCGCAGCTTGGCAAGACCCTCTTCGGTGAGAATTATAACGTCACGATCTATGCCGAGTCTGACTCCGGCAAGATCGCCGCATACTGCAAAAACTATAATGACGGTCATACCTTG
>CAMOTC010000016.1 GCA_946625545.1 uncultured Clostridia bacterium
GGCGATCACGATCGCGACGGCGCCGCGGCAAGTGATCTCGGAGACGGTGGCGGCATTTTTCTCGAGAAGGAGAGGGTCTGTCGCCACGATGACGCCGTAAACGCCGTGCTCCATCAGGGCGAGGGTGCCGTGTTTGAGTTCACCCGAAGGGTACGCCTCGGAGAAAATATAGCTCACTTCCTTTAATTTCAGGCTCCCTTCGCGCGCGGCGGCGTAGTCCCCCTTTCGTCCGAGGAAAAAGACAGCTTCTGCGTCCTTCGCCGCGAGAGCGACTTTTTCGAGATAACTCTCCGCACGGAGGATCTCCTCCGCTTTTTCGGGGAGAGATGCGATCTCGGAGCGCAAAGCGTCGTAATATTTCTTATCGATTTTTCCTGTAATATCCGCGTATTCCAAGCTAATGAGCAGGAGCGCCTGCACCTGCGAAACGTAGGACTTGGTAGCAGCGACCGCACGCTCTCGCCCGCAACGGGTGATCAGCGAATAGTCGGAGAGACGTACGAGAGAGGATGCGCGCACGTTGCATATCGAGAGTACGCGAGCGCCCGCTTTCTTTGCCTTCTCCACCGCAAGAAGGGTATCTGCGGTCTCCCCGCTCTGCGATACGGCGATCACGAGACTGCCCTCTCCGAGGCAGGGATCCTCCGTCAGAAATTCACTCGCGATCTCCACCCTGACACAGACTCCCGCGACAGCTCTCATCGCCTCCGCAAAGACAAGTCCCGCGTGATAGGCGCTCCCGCATCCAAGGAGCAGAATGTCCCTACGCACTCCCTTGAGAAGGGCTCGGATCTCCTCACGCGGAAAGCTCTCGTAGCACAGCATCAGAGAGGCGGGTATCTGCCTGATCTCGGTGAGCATATCGTCCACCCCCTCCTCCCTGTCGTCGAGGAGGTCGCGCTCGCGGCGCATAAAGGAGAGGGGAAGACGTCTCCCCTTAAAGTCATAGAGTGAAGCGCCCGACTCGGTGATGCGAGCGAGCTGACCATTCTCCATCGGATAGTATTCTTCACAGAAAGAAATGCCTGAAATATCCGAGCAAAGCGCAAATTCATCCTCTCCTTTCCCGATGATCAGGGGGCTATCCTTTCTGACCCCATAGATCACTTGCGGCTCATAGACCGAGATCACGGCGAGAGAAAAACTGCCGCGCACGTCGGCGATCGCGCGCAGAATGGCGTCGAGGACGTTGCCCGTGTAATAATAGTCGATCAGGTGAGCGATGACCTCGCTGTCGGTATCCGAGACGAGACTGACTCCGTGCTCGCGGAGAAAAGCGGCGAGGGGGAGATAATTGGACAGGATCCCATTATGCACGACGGCAAACTTGCCATAACTCGAGAGAAAGGGGTGGGCGTTCTTATCCGTCGCGTTGCCGTGTGTCGCCCAGCGTGTATGCCCGATCCCGCAACGCCCGCCGATCTCTCGCTCGGACAGAGCGTTCTCGAGAGAAGCGATCCTCCCCGCCCTCTTTACGACGGCGAGACTCGACCCGTTGTGTACGGCGATCCCGCTGCTGTCGTATCCTCGATACTCGAGCGCCTTCAACCCCGATAGGAGTATATCGACGACGTCCTTCTCACCCACGTAGCCCACGATCCCGCACATAGTATCCCTCCGAGATAAATTCTCTCTATTATATGCAAGAGAGGCGGGGGTGAGACAACGGCGAAGGGGCGGGAATATAATAGGATATGAAAGAGATCAGATTCGGAACGGACGGCATACGCGGCATATACGGCGAGGAGCTAAAAGAGGAGACGGCATACGCTCTCGGTGCAGCCCTCGCAGCAAAAGGCACCCTATTGATCGGCAGAGACGATCGCCCTTCTTCCCCTCTCCTCGCCCGCGCCCTCGCCTGCGGCGCCTATTGCTCGGGCGGAGAGGTCCACGCGGTGGGACTCACGACGACGCCTGCTCTCTACTATCTCCTCACTCGCTCCGAGTGCTCGCACGCCGTGATGGTCACGGCGAGTCATAATCCTCCGGAATATAACGGATTAAAGCTTTTTACAAAAAGCGGCAAGCCGACCGAGCGGGAAAGGCGCGAAGTCGAGTGCGAAATGCGCTCGGTGCGCTACCTCCCCTGCCCCGCCTTTTCTTATCGCGAGAGCGGGGACCTCTCTCCCTACGTAGAGTATCTGAAAGAGCGTATCCGCCCCCTTGAGGGGCTCACCGTCGTCATCGACTGCGCGAACGGCGCAGGGAGCGCATTCAAGGGACTCTATAGGGAGCTCGGCGCTCGCGAGATCTCGATCCACGCAGAGGGAGATGGGGAAAAGATCAACGCCTGCTGCGGCGCGCTCCACCCCAAAGTCTGCGCGCGGGAAGTCCTCAAAAGGCGCGCCGATCTCGGCGTCTCGATCGACGGAGACGGCGACCGCATCGCTCTCGTGACCCGCAGGGGCAAGATCCTGGACGGGGACTATATCACCTACCTTATGGCGTGCAGGATGCAGGAGAAAGGGAATCTCAGGAGAAATCGCGTCGCGATGACCGTGATGACCAATAGCGGCGTCCTAAAGAGTCTCTCGGAGAGGAAGATCGAGGTGATCTCCACCGCCGTCGGTGACTCGGCAATCGCGGAGACTATGCGAGCGGAAGGCTTAAACCTCGGCGGCGAGCAGAGCGGACACGTGATCCTCGGCGACTATCTCGCGACGGGAGACGGACTCCTCACGGGAGCCGTCGTCATGCAGAGCATCCTCGAAGAGGGCGAGATCGATGCGACTCCTCCCCCCATCGTCTATCCACAGATCCTCCTGAACGTGAAAATAAGAGATAAATCTCTCGCGCAATGCCCCGAGATCAGACAGTTCGCAACGAAAATGAAAGAAGAGATGGGCGCAGGACGCATCCTGCTCCGCGCGAGTGGTACCGAGGATCTCCTCCGCATCATGGTAGAGCATCCCGACCATCGCACGGCAGAGAGCGTCGCAGAGAGGCTCCGAGAGGAGATCCTCCGCAAGGGATAATAAAACCGCCGTCGAGCTGTCGCTCAACGACGGTCTATTCTTAAAGGATAACTTGATAGAGCTTATTTATTATTGACGGTATTGATGGTCAAGAGTTCATCTTTATACTTCCGGATCATCTTAGACGCCCAAGACGCGCCCTCGTCATCGCCGAGATAGTACTCGCGTTCGCTCTCCGCGATCAGCGCCTCGTCGTACTCGTAATAGACGATGGTCTCGTACCAGCTCGTGCTCGTCGTGCTGCCGACGACCGCGCTGCCCGTCCACTGCTCGTCGTCGTGCATCTTCTTCAAGTAGCCGTTCTCCCATACTTCCATCTGGACGTCAAACTGGAGATACTCTAAGTTATTACTCTCGGCGCTCCTACGGAGATAAGCGCGAGCGACCTCGACACAGTTCTCATTATTGATGTCGAGAGAGAAGCGGCAGACGTAGTACTTCGCACCGTCCTCCATCGTGACGAGCTCGATATACTTTTGTCCTTCCTCCAAAGGTTTCAGGACGATCGCATCGGCAGTGACCCTGAAATTCGTGATCTCGCGAGGATCCTCGAGATAGAAGCCGTTGTTATAGAAGGTATCGTCCTCTTTGAAGGAGCCTTTCTTGCTGAACTTGGTGACGGAATCGGGGAGATCCACCAGGATGAAGGGGATCGTCAAGGTCTCGACGTCATCCACATCCTGAATGTTCGCCTTATCACCCTTCAAAGTGCCGGTACCATAATACTCCGACACACCGTCGGTGTACGATCTCTCCTGCTGCGCGAGCATACCATCGAGAGTGGACTGCAATTGATCAATCGAGCACTCCATAATAGGAGCCGCCTTTTGATAATAGAACTCCTTACCCGACTGCACCTTCATACCGCGCACGATCATCGATCCGCTCGGATGCAGTCCCGAAAAATTCAAGGTCGCGCTGCCTTCACCGCGAAGCACGGCAACGGCGTTTTCGGTATGATTGATCTTATTATCATTCGCCTTATTGTAGATCATGGAGATCGCTTCTTTGATCTGCTGCTCGGTCGCGTCCGCCCCCATCGCCACCTCGATCATAGCGAGCTCCTCCTCGGTGTAACTCACCTCAAAGTCAGGCGCCGCATTGTCAAACTTGCCGTCCAAGGCTTCGCGATGACGGGAATTTGCCGCACCGACGATAAAGAAGATGCCGACGGCGAGACCGATGAGCACGATAAACGCCGCCACACAAATCAGCGCGATCTGCCACTTCTTCAGCTTTCTCTTCTTGGGAGCGGGCTCTTTGCCCGTTTCAATGATGTCTTTTTCTTCCATAATGCCTCCTTATCGACTTTCTACTATCGTATCATCGCCACGAAGTATAGTTCCTTTTTCATAGTTCGGGATCTTGCATTCGAGCTTGTAAGCATAGACCCTATTGGACACAAGGTCTTCCTCCGCGATCGAAGTCCATACCCCATCAACCTTCTCATAGTAAGTGATTTTGTATCCGTTTGTCAAGTCGTTATCCACTTCAACCTTTTTCCCGAGCACCTTTACAGTCATGGTGAAGGTCCGGAGTGAGGGCGACCAAGCCATATCCTCCACGGTGATGGACTGAGCGGGAAGCCCCGCTTCCTTGAGCTTAAAGGAGATCGTCGCACCCGGCTCCACCGTATAGTTTTTGCCGATCGGGTCACCTTCATTTGCCGTGACGATATAGGTATAAACGTCCACCGTCCATGATGAAGTGTACTTGACCTTCGAAACGTCCTGATACGTCGCGCCGCCCAAGAGGAGAGGCACGTTGACGGCGTAGTTCTCGACGCCCGCGCTGAGTCGATAGGTCTTACCGTACACCTCAAAGTGGACTCCATTATTATCCACTTGATCCGACGAATGCAGGACGCCGTCCACGTAGAGGGAGATAAAGCTTGCGTTGAGCAGCTTTTTCTCGACGGTAAAGGTCTCATAGACCTCGCCCTCGTATTGCTCGTGTCCCGTAACGGCGACGTAGAGTCGATAACTACCCGCAGAGAGTACATCGCCTTCTTCAAGGGCGGGAGCGCCATCTCTATCCTCCGTGATGTAGCGGATTTGATTTTCCGCGGCGATCTTTGTCGTCAGGATCTCGGAGTCGCGGGCGGAAAGGAAGCTGCGCACCGTGATTTCACCCTCGGCGTCCACTTTGTCACGATAAACGACGCTATTTGTAAATTTACTATCAAAGAAGAGATCCTTCGTCGGAGTCGCAAACTCATTTTGCTTGGGATTATAGACGTACTGGAGCATCCCTTCGCCCACCTCCGCAGAGACAGAGGGATTCATAAGCTCGATGCCGAGATAATTATCATCGTCATTACTTCTCGTCCACTTAAAGACGACGCCCTTACCCGAGTTATCCTGCGAGTACTGCGAGACCTCTACTCCCTCGGCGCTATAGCCGAAGCACACGGTGATCGTATTCGGGAGCGAGGCGATATTCACAGAGTCCGCGTCGGGGGTCGTATAGGTGATCTTACCCGTCACGGAATCGTAATTTGCCTCGTAGAAGATCTTTGTCCCGCCATTCTCCGTAGTGACCTTGGTGATGACGTTGGAGAGGATACGGATGGTATAGCCCGTGATCTTGCGATAGCCGCCGCTCTCATTTCCCACATAGACAGAGACGTTCGGATAGACGTTAGAACCGTCGTAGCCGAGGACGACCTCCGACTTATTGTATTTCAGCTTCAAGGGATAGCGATTTGCGTCGCGCTTGAACTGCACCTTGACGTCGAGATAGACCCAGTCGCCGATGATGTCGCCGCCGAAGGGATTATAGCTATAGCCGTCGATATCGATATACCTTTCATTCGATTCTTTGCCCGCAGGATCCTTGACCCACACGATGTCGATCTCGCGCTTCAATACCGTCGCCGCAACGGGGATCTTGACCTTCTTGAAGGAGGGACCGAGATCGATCATCGCCCAAACGAGATAGCTGCGGGTCTGATTATTCTCCGCGGCATCCGCAGGCACGTTCTCGAGAGCCCAGGTCGCCGCCGCGCGCACGGGTACGTTATCGAGCGTAAAGTCGAGATAGGTCGGATAGGTGCGAGAGGAGGTCGGATCGACGTAGTAGGGATTGAGCTCCAAAGAGAGCGTGCAGTGCTCTCCGTCCAGCGTCATATCCACCGTTTTGGGAGTGATCGCGTAGGTCGTCGTGCCTCCCGTCATCTCCGAGCTCGCCGCCAAAGGAAGTCCGCTGACCGAGATCTCTCCGAGCACTCTCTCCTCGATCGTGACGAGGACAGCGATCTCCTTATAGCCGACGGCGGGATCGCCGATCTTTGCACGCACAACGACCTCTCCCTTGATCTCGTTGGGCGGCATCGTCTCGTAATTGTCGTGATACAGGCGGGTGACGGCGTCCAGTCCCAACCATTCCAAAACGGGGACCTTCCGATCGACGTCGATATACAGTTCCTCGGGATAATTCTCGGCGAGGCGAGGATCGGTCACGACGAGCTTATGGGGTTTACCGTCCAAGGACAGACCGTCGGGCTGCATCAAGCGGAAAGTCAGACCGGTCTCGGTGCATTCCGCATTGGTATATATCGTGTCAAACGCCTTCTCCACGTAAACGTACACGGCGATCTCCTGTCCCATCGCTTTAGCGATGACGGTGCCGTAGAAGCCATTGGCGATGATGGTGTCCTTGCCACCTTCATCCTTCGCGTCGTAAGCGGAGAGATCCCAGGTCACGGGGACGGAGCGATATGCGCTCCCTCCGTTAAAGGCGACCTCGAGCGCCGAGGGATAATTCGTGACGTCCTTAAACTTCACGCCGCTCTCGGTCAAAGCCTCAAGCGCGGAGAAGTTCAAGCAGACCTTGCCCTGATGCGTGCTGAGAGTACCTGCGGCGGTCAACGCCTCTACCGCGCTCTCATCGCCGAAGCGATAACTCGTGATGCGCTGTTGATCAAAGTCGAGAGTCACCGTCAAGGTCTCGCTCCCGATCGAGCGGGTCAAGACGTATTCTCCGCCGTTACAGAGGGCGTTCTCGTCGTGATCCCAGAGGATGGGGAGATCCTCAAAGTAACTCTCCTCACCCGCCGAATATCCCACGCGGACGTAGGCAGGCGTCGTGAATGCATACGCATTCAAATGATCGGCGGAATAGACGTACATCGAGATACGGTCGATATCATCGATCTTGTCGTGATTCGCATCGCGGAGAGAGGTCTCCGTGACCGTGATCGAGGTAAAGGTGTAATGGAAGGTCTTGCTCTGATAGCCGCTGATGCTGTCGCCGATCGTGAGCTTCAAAGTGCCCGACTTGCCCGACGCATTCACGACGCTCTCTGCGGGGGGATCGACCTCCCACTTGATGCCCGAAACGATCCATTCGCTCGTCTCGTCCTTATTCGCGATGAAGGTCTGCGGCAGGATGCCGTTCGTCGCCGTCGAGGAGAGACTCCTGACCAAGAGGACGTTGAAGGTAAAGCCCTTCGCCGCATTGTAGGTCACACCGGGGAGATCGTCAAAGGTGCAGTCACCCGTCCCCTCGTCGTAATGTACGCCGTCGAGCCCCGCAAAGGAGACGGAGTCCACGACGCGCGCTTCGAAAGTGATGGGGATCTGGAGCACCTTTTCTCCGCCATTGGAATCCTTGATGATCGCACGCACGATCTCGGGCTTATCCTCGGGGGTCGTGTATGCGTACAGGATATTCTCCTTATCATTCTCGGGATCCACCCTCATCTTGCTCTCGATGGTGGCGTTTGACAGATCCCATTCGACGTTATTGACCTCGACCGTCGAGCCGTCCTTGGTCTTTATTATCAGACGATCGGAGTACACGGCGGGGTCAAGGGGATCCTTGCCGTCGTAGGCGGTGAAATGCTGCGTGTAATCGGTAGAATCGGCGATGGTACCATCGACGTGCAGTTTGCAGTTGAAGGCGGTGCCGAGGGTGATCTCGTTGCCAAAGAAAGTCGTGACTCTCGGGATGACGACGGGATCTATCTTATTCGCGCCGAAAGCGGACCCCACACGGCTGAGATCCCACGAGATGGTCTTGGGATATTCCACGCCGTTTACGACCGCGATGAGAGAGATAAAGGTATCAAAGATCTCCTTCGGCGTCTTGTCGTTATAATAATACATCGTGAAGGTGCGGGTCTCGGGATCGTAACGATCGGTATAACGCACGCTACCCGCGATATCCACAGCGGTCGGCGCCGTGGTATCCACGCGAACGATCGACTTGATCTCCTTGCCGAGGAGATGCGCCGTTGCGGTGACCTCTTCGATCTTTCCGCTCATCGTAGCCGGTATGCCTGCATATGACCAGATCTTGCCCCCTTCGTCGGTGAGCAAGGAGACTTTATAGGTGAGACCGCCGGGGAAGACGACCGTCGCCTCCTCGGGCATCCCCGTCACCGCGTCGTTATCCGCGAGGAGGGGCACGAGGGCGGGCGCGTTCGCCGTGACGGAAGCGACCGCCACGTCGTCACCAAAGGTGACCTTGAAACTCTCTGCCTGAATGGAGATCTCGTTGTCGTCGTCAAAGACCACCTTTGCGGTGATGAGACCGTCGCTGAAGGAGAGGTCGTAGCGCCTGCAGGAGAGCTCGGCGAGATAAGGCAGGGAGAAATCGGGATAGATGCGTCCGATCTTCTCGGCGATATAGTCGAGCATCGACGCCTGCACCCCGACGGTAAATACGTTGGACCTTGCGGAGAGATGTATCCTCTTGCCCGCGCCGCGGCCTGTGCCCATCGCCTCGTTAAAGAGGGCGAGAGCATTCTCCGCGAGGGTAAAGGACTGCACGGTGCGCAAGCCCGATCCCGACTGCTCCGCAGAGATCAGATAGAGTTCATTCGGCGTCGCGTCGGTGTAATAGAGATCCACGATCTCACTGCCGCGCGAAGTGAAGAGACGGGCAAAGAAGCTCTTGACGGCGCCGTTACGCCCGTAAACGAGGTCGGCGGTATAGCCGATCGCCCCGCTGAAGTCATACTTGAGATAAGCCGCCTCGCTCGGGTCTTTTGCCGCGAGAGAGGAGAGGAGGGTGGTCAGGAGCGCGCCCTCCGACTCAAAAGAGGTGGTCTGACGGATGGTGCCTGAGAAGGCGAGATGGGTCGTCACCTTTTCCGCGAGATCGACGTACTGCGCGCTCGCGACGGCGGGAAGCTCGACCGCCGTGCCGAAGGTAAAGGACGCGGCGGAGAGAGAAGCGTTCATACCCGCGAAATCGACGGAGAGGGAGAGATCCTGCAACCTCTCGTTGCGGGTGCTCCAGGAGATCTCCGCGCCATCTATGCCGAAGAGTCCTTTGAAGCCGACCTTCTCACCGAGGAGATCAAAGACCTCTTTGCCGAGCGTGTACTTGACGGTATCGCCCTCCTCACTGCGCGATGCGGCGAGAAGCACGAGAAGGTGCAGTTTATCGCGGAAGTCGTAACTATCCGCATCCTTTAAGCCGACGGCGCCGAGGCGCGAGGAAAGCTCATCGACGGAGATCTTGCACTTCGCGATGCCGTAGGCGGTCAGGTTGATATATAGGTTATCGCCGCGGAGATCAAAAGCCGAGGCGCGGCCGTTCTTATCGGTCAAAGAGAGAGAAAACTCCCATCCCGAGCCTGCGACGTAGTGCGACTTGAAGTCGTACGTAAAGGGATAGTCGGCGTCGAGGTTCATCGTCGCCGTGACGTCGTAGTTCAGCGCGCGATCCCCCTTCTCCGACGCACGAAGGTTCATCGTGCCTGCGACGGCGAAATTGCCAAAGTCATACTCGGTAAAGCTCGTCAACGAAGAGGGGACGTCGATCTCGTCCAAACCGCGGGTCAGAGAGAAGGTATCGAGAGAGATCCTGTCGGTCTCTGCGGAAGAGGTGCTCTCCGTCACCTTTGCGGAGATAAAGGCGCCGTCCTTGACGACGAACTGCACCTTGGTCGTCTTGTCACTCGCGGCGAGAGCGGTGCGATCCTCCTCGCTGAGGTGCAAGGCGGAGAGGAGCTCCGTCGCGCTGAAGCCCGCGTCCCACGAATTCACGATGGGGGCGAACGCCTCGAAAAGCTGCTGATAAGAGAGGGTAAAGACGTAGCGATCGCCGCCGTCCTCCTTAAAGACGTGACAATCTGTAAAGATACGGCTCGCGATCAGGGGAATGGTATCCGCAACGGTCTTGATGACGCCGCTGTCCTTCTCGGAGACGATACTGCGCACGACGTCCTCCAAACGATAGTCGGAGATCACGCCGCGGCGAGCGTAAGGTGGATAGTTCAGATAGAGTTTGCCCTCGAAATAGTAGAGGTTCAAGATCTCGGCACTGCCCTGCTTTACCTCGAGAAGGAGCTGGGAGCGATTATCCGCCGCAGAGCCGTCCGACTGGGTGATATCAAAGGTGCCGACGAGATTGACGTCGTAGAGCTTCTCCTCCGAGAGGTAGCTCCCCGACGCTTTCAGCGTGAAATAGTTGGTGCGGACAGAACCGTCCGACGAGACCATCGCCGAATAGATCGTCTCCATCGCGGAGGCGACGGCGACGGTGCGTTCATTGGACTCCTCTTCCGGATTTCCACAAGCAAAAAGCCCCATCGCGAGAAGGGCGAGGATACACAATACGGATATAACTATGACTATACGAGATTTACGCATATTACTATGATACTACACGCGCGCGCTAATGTCAATATGCAAAATTCGGAACGGTGTTGACTCTCTCCTCCGAAAGAAACGCCATTTAGGGAAACTGCGCCTATAACG
Organism: uncultured Clostridia bacterium; assembly: GCA_946625545.1. Lineage (GTDB taxonomy): Bacteria > Bacillota > Clostridia > Christensenellales > CAG-1252 > CAG-1252. The sequence continues at coordinate 10,688 of CAMOTC010000016.1, forward strand.
CATAAAAAAGGCGGCGCGCTTGCCGCCTTTTCTCTTTTATTCGTCGTCGGAGTCTTCGTCGGGAAGGGTGTCCGAATCGTCGTTCACGTCATCCTCCTCGGGGAGCTCCTCCCGCTCGGGTTTCTTATCGTGCGGATGCTTGTCGCCGCGGCGATCCTCTTTCTTCTTGTCCTTTTTGGCGGGTTGCTGAGGCGCGGGCTTCATGATCGTGATATCCTCGAGAGCGAACTTCTTGATGATATAGGTATCGTCCACAAAGACCTTGCAGGTCACGATCTTCTTGAGCATATCGTTGGACTCCACGACGGCGAGACCGTCGGGGGTCATGACCTTCGCATTGACCTTGGGCATCTGCTTAAAGACCTCGGCGTAATACTCGTTCTCGTACTTCAAGCAGCACATCAGCTTGCCGCAGATCCCGCTGATCTTGGTGGGATTCAGGCTGAGTCCCTGCACCTTCGCCATCTTGACCGTGACCTTCTCAAAGTCGCGCAGATGGGAGCGACAGCAGCACTCTCTGCCGCACATACCGAGAGCGCCGCGCAGTTTGACGTCGTCGCGCTCGTAGAGCTGGCGCAGTTCAATCCTCGCATGGAGCGCAGAGGCGAGCTCCTTGACGAGCTCACGGAAATCCACCCTCTCCTCCGAGGTGAAATAGAGCACCACACGCTTGCAGTCAAAGGCGACTTCGGAAGAAATGAATTTCAGATCCACGCCGAGCTTTCTCGCCTTTTCGCGAGCGATCTCCAGCGCTTTGGGTTCGGTCTCCTTCGCCTTTTTGCACAGATCGAGATCACGACCGTTCGCTTTGCGAACGACTTTCTTCAGCTCTCCCGGGAGCGCGCTCTCGTCCACGACGTAATTCGCCTTCGCGACAGAGCCGAGCTCATTCCCCTTTTGGGTATCCACGACGACGAGGTCGCCCTCTTCGTACTCCTCGCCCGCGGCATCAAAGGTATAGACCTTGCTGTTATTATTGAATTTTACGCCAACTACGATCGGCATTTGTACTTTACCTCCGGTAATTTCAGTAATAGGTAATCCGCGACGTTGGTCGCGTTGCAATTTGCTTTGAGTCTCGCGCGGCAAGTCAGGATCACGTCGGTCGCCGCTCCGACCGCGGCGAGGCTGTAGGACGACGCGATGCTCTCGATGACCTCCCGCTTCTCCTCGAGCAGCATGGGGAGCCCGAGGTGGGCGCTCATCACGGAATGAAAGACCAGCTCGAACATCGACAGCGTGCGCTCGATGCGCTCCTTGGTGAATATCCCCTCTCTGAGGAAACGATATACGTCCGCGGTGCTCTTGAGTTCAAGGAGGAGGTCGGTGACCTCGGATACGTGACGGGCGAAATCCTCGTCCACGGCGAACTCTCTGCCCCTCGTCAGACTCCCTTGCGAGAGCCTAGCGCCACGCTCTGCGCGATCGGCGGGAACGCCCGACTTGACGAGTGCTTTTCGCACGTTTTCCGTCGAGAAAGCCGCGAGCGTCACCTGCTTTACGCGGGAGAGAATGGTGGGGAGCACGGTGGCGGTGGACGCCGCCGATAGGATGAAATGCACCTTATCGAAGGGCTCCTCGAGGGTCTTCAGGAGTTTATTTTGCGGAGCGTCGGCGAGGTTCTCGAAATTCTTGAAGAAGTAGAGTTTTCGTCCCCCTTCAAACGCCGTCATACCGGCGTCCTCGGTGACCTCCGACATCTCGGCGACGGTGAAATTCTCCTTTCCCTCCGCGAGGTACTTGACGTCGGGCTTGGAACGGACGAGCACTTTATGGCACTCGGCGCATACGCCGCAGGCGTCTTTGCAATAGGCTTTCATCGCGATCAGGGTAAAGAGCGCGTCGATCGCGTCCTTGTCCTCCGACAGGATAAAATAGGCGTGAGAGAACTCTCCCCTGTCGATATCAGCCGCTATGCTTCTGTATGCCGAGGACTCTCTGACCTCGTCTAAGTATCTCGGTTCGCTCATTTCGTTACTATTTTACCATCAACGGTACCGAAAAGTCTATCTAAATTCGCGTGAAGGATCTCTGCCTGCTCCCGCGAGATGCTCTCACCCGCGCGCACCAGGGGTACTCCGGGGGGATACACCCCGACGTCATAGACGCTGACTTTGCCGATAATATCGGATATATCGGGATATTCCGCATTTTTCTCTCGGCAGTTCTCCGCGATGGAGAATGCCCGCTCGAGCGAGGTATAGTTGAAGGGGGTCACGATCATCACGACGCGATCTGCGTCCGCCGCTTCGGTAAATATCCCCTCTCTCTCCCACGCAGCGGCGAGGGCGTAACCTGCTCTTTTGCAAAGAAGCACGACGCGGGTAAAGTCGTCCGACGGGAGCACGGCTACCGTGGGATGCGCCGCTTTTACGCGCTCCAACTCCTCTTTGACTTTCGCGTACATCTCTTCGCCTTTTCTTTCTAGAAGTTCGCGCGCATAGTCCATACTCGCCATCACGAGATAGCTCGGGCTGGTGCCGATGACCTCGCCGCGGGCTTCCCTCGCTTTTTTATAAAAAGCGTCCTTGACGTGCAGCATCGCCCCGCCCGTATAGACGGGGAGAGTCTTGTGCGCGCCGTGAATGACAAAATCGGCATAGCTGACGGCACTCTTCGGGAGGAGAGAACTGAAAGCAAAGTGCGCGCCGTGCGCTTCGTCCACGATGAGGACAGCGCCCGCCTTTCTGCACGCCGCCGCGATAAAAGGGATATCCCGCACCCTGCCGTAATAGTCGGGACTCGTCACGCATACCGCGCCGAATCCCCCTTTCTCGATCTCCTCTATGGAGGAGATATCCGTGACGTCGAGAGAAAAGAGCCGCTTTGCGGTGTGAAAACTCTTGTGCATATCGCCGAGATAGGCGATGCGCTCCCCCCTGACGGAGAGCAGCGCGGTACGGAGAGCATCCGTCGCCCCCGCCGTAAAGAAAAGTGTATGATCTGCGCCATACGCCTTCGCCGCGAGATCCTCCGCCTCGAGGATCACCCCTGCGGAAGCGGATAGATTGTCCGAAAAAGAGAGCTCCGTCACGTCAAAAGGCGCGGAAGCGTAGAGTCCTTCGTCCGCGGGAAAGGCGGGGACGCCGCCGTGCGACGGCATATGAAAGCGCGACTTCACGCCGCGATACTTTTTGAGTGCGTCAAAGAGAGGGGTCACTATTCCACGTATCCTTTCATATAGTCGAGGAGAGCCGCCGCCTTGCGTTTTGCGCCCTCGATGCCTTCTTTCGAGCTTGCCGAGACGTAGAGTTTCAGCTTCGGCTCTGTGCCCGAGGGACGGATCGCGACCCAGTCGCCCCCTTCCAAAAAGTACTTCATCACGTCGCTCTTCGGGAAGTCGATTTTCTCCTTTTTGCCCGAAATATCGGTTTTTTCACCCGCGAGGAAGTCGAGGGTGGAGACCACCTTATATCCCGCGATCTCGGTGATGCTGACTTTCCTGAGAGCGCGCGTCTTCTCCGCCATCGTCGCCATGCCGTCCAGCCCCTTGAAGTACACCGATATCGTCTGCTCCGCGTAGTAGCCGAGCGTTTTATAGATCTCCTGCAAGCGGGCGTATAGGCTCACGCCGATGCTCTTGTAGTAGCACACCATCTCGGCAAAGAGCATCGTGGAGACCACGGCGTCCTTATCCTTCGCGTGGGTACCTGCGAGGTAGCCGTAGCTCTCCTCGTAGCCGAAAAGGAAAGTATGCGCCCCCGTCTTATGGAAGAGGTCGATCTTCTCTCCGATAAACTTAAATCCCGTCAAGACGTCGTAGCACGCCGCACCGTAGTACTCCGCCACCTTCTCCGCGAGGGAGGTGGTCACGATGGTCTTTACGACGGCGGCATTTGCGGGGAGGGTGCCTTTCTCCGTGTGACGGCGCAGGATATAGTCCATCAGGAGGACGCCTGTCTGGTTGCCCGTCAGTAGGACGAAATCCCCCTTGTCCGAACGCACCGCGACCCCCATTCTGTCTGCGTCGGGATCGGTGCCGATCACTACGTCGCTGCCGAGCTCCTCGGCGAGCTTGATACCGAGGACGAGCGCGTCGGGCATCTCGGGATTCGGCATCTTGACGGTGGGAAAATCGGGATCGGGCGCCGCCTGCTCGGGCACCACGTTATAGGGGATATGCATCCTCGAGAGGATCTCGGTCACGGGCTTATAGCCACTGCCGTGGAGAGGAGTATAGACGATCTTTAAGTCCCTGCCCTCCTTTTCCACCGCTTCGGGAGAAAGGGAGAGTGCGGCGATGCGCTCAAAGTAGGCTTCGTCCACACTCCTGCCCACCACCGTGATATGCGGGGCGATCCGTGCGTTATCCTTCCCCATCACCGTTTCCCGCGCAGTATCGACAGCCGCCATCGGCACGCCGAAATAGTCGCGCTTTTCGATAAAGGAGACCACTCGCGCCGTCGCCTCGGGGGAGAGCTGTGCGCCGTCCTCGCCGTAGACCTTGTAGCCGTTGTACTCCTTGGGGTTATGACTTGCGGTGATCATGATGCCCGAGAACGTCTTGAGATATCCGATCGAGAAGGAGAGAATGGGCACGGGGTGCACGTTCTCAAAGAGGTAAGCGTTGACGCCGTTCGCCGCGAGGACACGCGCCGCCGTCATCGCAAATTCATAGCTCATACGACGAGTGTCGTAGCTGATGACTACGCCGCGCCGTGCCGCCTCTTCGCCGCTGTCCTTGATGTAGTCCGCGAGCCCCTGCGTCGCCCGCGCGACGGTATATTCATTCATACGGAAAGTGCCCATCCCGAGGACGCCGCGCATCCCCGCCGTGCCGAAGGCAAGAGGCAGGGTAAACCTCTCGCGAAGCTCCTTATCGTCGCCCGCGATCGCCGTGAGCTCCGCCCTCTCTTCCTCCGTAACGTTTTCAAGCCAATGCTGATAACTCTCCATATAATCCATAGTCGAAAAACCTCCGATCGGTAATATATCTATTATACCAAAGTTTGGGTATAAGTACAATAGGGTTTATAAAGTGAATTGATCCTTGCGGATCGTGAAATGGCGCGTATCCGCGCAGTTATGGATAATTTATAAAAAATGATCCTTCATCCCTATCCGTAACTCCCGATTCCCATTAGATCACGACCTTCACCCCGCAGCAAAAAGATCGGGCGCATCAGCGTCCGATCTTGTCTGCATAGATCTCAAAAGCAAAGGCGATGTTTCTCGGGTGGTGGGCGTCGCTCGCGAGCATCAGCTTGCCCCCCTTCTCGAGGATGTAGGAGAGGAGCGTCGGCGCGGGATAGGGAACGGTGCGATACTTGCGCGCGATGGCGCCGGTATTGATCTCGAAGGTCTTGCCCGCCGCGATCAACTTATCGATCGCTTTCTTTGCCGCGGCAAGATAGCGGGGATTCTCTTCGTCGAAGATGTGCGAAAGGCGATTGTACTTCGCGACGAGGTCGAAGTGCCCGATGATCGAGATGTCCTCCCTCTCCGCGAACTGCGAGACGAGGTCGAAGTACGCCTCGGCGAGAGCGTAGTAATCCTTCCCGAAGCCCTCTCGACAGGCGATGCGGAAGCGCAGATCGGACAGATCGAGCGGGTAGTAGGTCTCCCCGACCTTCAAGTAGTGCGCCGAGCCGATCGCGTAGTCGTAGCCCGTCGTGGGTTCCGTCGAATAGGCGTCCTGCTCCACTCCGCAGAGGACGGAGATCCGGTCCTTATACTTCTCTTTGAGCTCCGAGATCTCCCGCTTGTACTCCTCGATCTTCTCCTTCTTTACGCAGTAACTCTCGTCAAAGAAGGTATAGGAATGGTCGGAGATCCCGATCTCCTCGAGTCCCATATCGATCGCGGCGAGCACCATCTCCTCGGGAGAGGTCGCGCCGTCGCTGTACTTCGTATGCGTATGCAAGTCGCGCATCAGACCATCTTCTCCTGCTTGACTTTCTTATCGATGACGTGGCGGGAGGCGAGCTCGCGGAAGATCTCCTCCTCACTGATCCCCATATCGATCATCAGCACCATCAAGTGATACAGGAGGTCGGCGATCTCATAGATCGTCTCCTTCTTATCGTCCGCCTTGCCCGCGATGATGACCTCGGTGGACTCCTCGCCCACCTTCTTTAAGATTTTGTCCCTCCCCTTCTGGAAGAGATAGGTCGTGTAGGAGCCTTCCTTGGGATCCTTCTTGCGCCCTACGATGAGGTCCATCAGCGCCTCGTAGGAAAACTCGTGGCGCTCCTTGCTCTCAAAGAAGGGATTATGAAAGCAGCTGGTCTCCCCGGTATGGCAGGCGGGACCGTCGGGCTCCACCATAACGACGAGGGCGTCCCTGTCGCAGTCCGCCGTGATGGACACGACGTGCTGATAGTTGCCGCTCGTCTCCCCCTTGAGCCACAGCTCCTGTCTCGAACGCGACCAGAAGCAGGTCAGTTCCTTCTCCATCGTGATACGGAGGCTCTCCTCATTCATATAGGCGAGGGTCAGGACGCGCTTGGTCACGGCGTCCACGACAATCGCGGGGATGAGTCCTTTTTCGTCAAACTTTAAGTCTTTGATCTCCATAATTACTCCTTTACTATCCTCGCAGGGATAGCGTTTTTCTGCATTTCGCGCTTGAGGTCCGCGATGGACACTTCTCCAAAGTGGAATATCGATGCGGCGAGACCCGCGTCCACCTTCGGCAACGTCTTAAAGAGGGTGATAAAGTCCTCTATGCACCCCGCGCCGCCCGACGCGATGACGGGGACGGTAGAAAAGGCGGTCACAGCCGCGAGCATCTCGAGGTCAAATCCCTTCTTGACGCCGTCGGTGTCGATGGAGTTCAGGACGATCTCGCCCGCTCCCTCGTCGATCCCCTTCTTGATCCAGTCGAGAGCGTCGAGGCCCGTGTCCTCTCTCCCGCCCTTGGCAAAGACGCGATATACGCCGTTCACCCGCTTGACGTCCACGGAGAGCACGACGCATTGATCGCCGTACACCTTCGCCGCGCGCGAGATCAGGGTGGGATCTGCGATCGCGCCCGAATTTACGCTGACTTTATCCGCGCCGCATTTCAATACGCGGTCAAAGTCCTTGAGGGAGCGGATGCCGCCCCCGACGGTCAGCGGGATAAAGACGTTTCGCGCCGTCTCAGTCAGGACGTCGGTAAAGAGGTCTCGTCCGTCCGAGGACGCCGTGATATCGTAAAAGACGAGTTCGTCCGCGCCGCACGCGCTGTATTCCTTCGCGAGCTCGACGGGAGATGCGATCTCCCTGAGTCCCACGAAATTCGTTCCTTTGACGACCTGCCCGTTTCTGACGTCGAGGCAGGGTATGATCCTCTTCGTTATCATCTCGCCACCTCGATCGCTTCCCTGAGGTCGATGGCGCCCTCGTAGTACGCCTTGCCGATGATCGCGCCGTATAAGCCCTGTTCGCGGAGCTTCACGACGTCCTCGAGAGAGGAGACGCCGCCCGACGCGGTGATATTCATCTTGGTACGGACGGAGAGCTCGCGGTAGAGTTCGTGGCTCGTACCCTTCATCGCGCCATCCTTGCCGATATCGGTGCAGATCACCGTCGAGACGCCCGCCGCCTCCATTTTTTCGCAAAAGTCAAAGAGCGTTTGCTCCGACGCCTCCGTCCAACCCTTGATCGCGACGTAGCCGTCACGGACGTCCACCCCCACAGCGACTTTTTGCTTTGTCTCCATCGGGAGCGAAGGGATGAGGTCGGGGTCCAAGACCGCCGCCGTCCCGAGGATCACACGGTCGATGCCGCGCTCAAGGTAAGCGGAGATCGCCTCCTTGGTGCGGATCCCGCCGCCCACTTCCACAAAGAGACCCGTCTCCTGCTTGATACGGCATACGAGGTCGAAATTGCAAAATTCTCCTTTTTTCGCGCCGTCGAGATCCACGAGATGGATATGCGTGGCGCCCTTCTTTACAAAGTCCTGCGCCACGGCGAGAGGATCGGTGGAATACACCGTCTTTTGGGTAAAGTCCCCTTTATAGAGGCGCACAGCCTCCCCTTCTATCATGTCTATCGCGGGGAATATGATCATAGCTCGCCCTCCTTGATCTCTGCAAATGCACGCAGGATCTTTAAGCCCACTTCGCCGCTCTTCTCGGGATGAAACTGGCATCCGAGGATATTTCCCTTAGCGACCGCCGCCGTGACGGGGGAGCCGTACTCGGTCCGCGCGATCACAGCGCTCTCGCACCCGACTGCCGCATAGGAATGCACGAAATACACGTAGTCCCCCTCCGAAAGATAGCGAAACAGAGTGTGCTTTTGCTCTCCGAAGGAGAGCGCATTCCACCCCATGTGCGGGATCTTGATCCCCTCCTTGACGGGAATGGGGGCGACGACCCCCGAGATAAAGCCGAGACCTTCGTGCTCGCCGTACTCGTAACTCTTATCAAAGAGGAGCTGCATCCCGAGACAGATCCCGAGGAGGGGTTTGCCTTGGCTCACGACCTTTCTGAGGGTATCGACGAGCCCCGAGGCGCGCAGTTTCTCCATCGCGTCGCGGAAGGCGCCGACCCCGGGCAGGATCACTCTATCGGCGCGCTCGATGACCATCTTGTCCGACGAGATCACCGACTCCTCGCCGACGACTGCGAGAGAGGATTTGAGGGAAAAGAGATTTCCCACGCCGTAATCGACTATCACCGTCATCACAGCACTCCTTTCGTCGAGGGGATCTCCCCGCTGAAACGCTCATCCACCGAGACAGCCGCGCGCAAGCTCCGCGCGACCGACTTATAGACGCCCTCTATGATATGGTGAGAGTTTTTCCCCGAGAGCAGTCTGACGTGCAAGGCGCAGGCTGCCTTTCTCACAAAGCCGTACCAAAACTCCTCCACGAGCTCGGTATCAAAGTCTCCGACCTTCTCCGTCGGGATCGCGACAGACCATCCGAGATAAGCTCTCCCCGAGAGGTCCACCGAGGACAGAACGACCGCCTCGTCCATCGCGAGGATCTCGTCGCCGTAGCGAAGGATCCCCTTCTTATCCCCGAGCGCCGCGGTAAACGCCTCGCCGAGCGCGATGCCGATATCCTCCGTCGTGTGATGATAGTCCACGTAAGTATCCCCCACGCACTTGACTTCGAGATCAAATCTGCCGTGCGAGGCAAAGAGGGTCAGCATATGATCTAAAAAGCCGCACCCCGTGTCGATCGTGCTCTTTCCCGACCCGTCGAGGTCGATGGTCAAGGCGATATCGGTCTCCTTGGTCTTTCTCTTGATCTCGGCAGTTCTCATCCTCTCTCCTCCTCTATTGCTTTCGTCGCCGCGATCAAAAGGTCGATCTCCTCCTTGGTGCCAACCGTGATGCGCACGGCGCTTTTCAAGCGCGGTTTATCGAAGTAACGCACCAGAACGCCGCGCTCTTTGAGCGCGAGATAGTAGTCCTTGCCCGAGATACCCTCGGAGATCGCGAGGACAAAGTTCGCCGCCGAGGGGAGCACCTTAAAGCCGTATTCCCCGAGTTTCTCCGCGAGATAGGCGCGATTTTTCCTGATCGTATCCACGTTCTGTCGGAAATACTCCTCGTCGAGGAGGGCGCCGATCCCTGCCGCCGCCGTCATGGAGTTTACGTTATAGGGGTTGGTGGAATACTTGATCTTTCTGAGATCGGCGATGATCTCCGCCGAAGCAAAGCCCATACCCAGCCTGCCCCCTGCGAGGGAGCGAGACTTGGAGAAGGTGCGGGTCACGAGGAGATTATCGTATTTGTCTATGAGAGAGATCGCGCTCTCCCCCTCCCCAAAGTCCATATACGCTTCGTCCACGACGACCACGTGATCGGGATTATTCTTTATGATCTCCTCTATCTCGGCGAGGGAGAGGACGCGCCCCGTCGGCGCGTTGGGATTTGCGAGAAAGATCGTGCCCCCAGCTTTGTAGTAGTCCTGCGGCACCACCGCGAGATCCTCGTCAAGCGGGATCTCCCGATAGGGAACGCCGTTCAGATCCGCAAAGACGGGATAAAAACCGTAGGTGATGTCGGGAAAGACGGCGGGGACACCTGCATCGCAGAAGGCGATGAAAGCGAAGTTCAGGACTTCGTCCGAACCGTTGGTAAAGAGGATATTCTCCTTGCTAACGCCGTAATACTCCGCCGCGACCGCGACGAGCGAGGTGCACTCGGGATCACAGTAAAGGTTCAGTCCCCCTGCCGCCTGCCGCGCAAGGCGCGTCGCATAGGGCGAGGGCGGAAAGGGACACTCGTTGGTGTTGAGTTTGACGTATCTTTTATCCTTCGGCTGTTCGCCGGGGACGTACGCCTCGAGTTTCGCTATCTTACCATTGACGTATTTGCTCATTTTCTTTCCTCACTTCGGATGGTCGCACTGCGTGCGTGCCCTGTCAAGCCTTCCTTTCTCGCGAATGCCGCCACGTCCTCCGCCACCTCGGATAGCGCCTCGGCGCTGTAGTAGGCGTACTGCGTCTTTTTTACAAAGTCGTCCACAGAGAGCGGGCTGGAGAAGCGCGCCGTGCCGCAGGTCGGGAGGGTATGATTCATACCCGCGTAGTAGTCGCCGATCGCCTCGGGGCAGTTTCTGCCGAGAAATACGCTGCCCGCGTGCTTGACCTTCTCGAGATAGGAGAAGGGATCGGACACGCAGAGCTCGAGATGCTCGGGCGCGATCTCATTCGCGACGTCGATGCCCGTGAGGAGATCCTCCACGAGGATGATCTTACCGTTATTATCCACCGACGCGCGGGCGATATCCTTTCTTTCCATCCCTTCGAGGAGCTCCTCGATCGCCCCTTGGACTCCCTTGGCGAGCGCGGGCGAATCGGTGATGAGGACGGCGCTCGCATTCCTGTCGTGCTCCGCCTGAGAGAGCATATCCGCCGCGACGACGCGAGGATCGTTCTCCCCATCCGCTACGACGAGGATCTCGCTGGGTCCCGCGATCATATCGATGGAGACCACGCCGAAGACCTGCTTTTTCGCCTCCGCGACGAAGGCGTTGCCCGGTCCCACGATCTTGTCCACCTTGGGGACGCTCTCGGTGCCGTACGCGAGCGCGGCGATCGCCTGCGCCCCCCCGACCTTATAGATCTCGTCCACACCCGCGACCTTTGCCGCCGCGAGGATGACGGGGTTCACCTTGCCGTCCTTTGCGGGCGGGGTGACCATCACGACCTTGGGACAGCCCGCGATCTTTGCGGGGATCGCGTCCATCAGCACGGTAGAGGGATATGCCGCCGTGCCGCCGGGGACGTAGAGCCCCACTCTCTCGATGGGGGTGATCCGCTGCCCGAGGACGACGCCCTCTCCGCGGCGCAGTTCAAAGCCATCGCGCAGCTGCTTGCTGTGAAATTCTCGTATATTGCGCGCCGACCTCTCGAGGATCTCGATAAATCCCGCGTCCACGCTACCCATCGCCTCCTCGATCTCCTCCGAGTCAACGGCGAGAGAGGTGAGCGTCACCTTGTCAAAGCGCGCCGCATAGTCAAGTAGCGCCGCGTCCCCTTCTGCCTTTACCCGCGAGATGATCTCTTTGACCGTCTCGGAGACGTCGTTTATCGGCTTCGGCGAGGCGATGATACTACGGTCCTCGACCGCTTTATACTCCACGATCCTGATCATTTGATCTCCTCCACGACGGCGCCGACCTTCCTGACGAGTTCGTCGATCCCCTCTTTCTTAAATTTCGCCGAGCTCTTATTCGCGATGAGTCGCGCGCTGATCGGAAAGACCGTCTCGAGCACCTCGAGATCATTCTCCTTCAAGGTCGTACCCGTCTCCACGATATCCACGATCACGTCGGACAAGCCGAGGATGGGAGCGATCTCGATGGAGCCGTTCAGGTGGATGACGTCGATGTCGCGTCCTTTCCTCTGATAATACTCGCGCGTGATGCGTGAGAACTTCGTCGCGACGCGCAGGGGACGACCCGTGTCGTCCTTAAAGTCCTTGGGACCTGCGACCGCCATACGGCAGGCGCCTTTTTTCATATCCAGTAGCTCGTACACGTCGGGCTCGTACTCCGCGAGGATATCCTTCCCCGCGACCCCGATATCCGCCACCCCGCGCTCGACGTAGATCGTGACGTCGGAGGGCTTGACCCAGAAGTAGCGCACGCGGCTCTCCTCATTCTCAAAGACGAGCTTGCGGCTCTCCTCGAGGAGCGAGGGACAGGGATATCCCGCTTCCGCAAAGATCTTGTAGATCTTCTCTCCGAGGCGACCCTTGGGGAGAGCGATATTGATATAGTCGTCGGGCACCGCCCTTCTCGTCTCCGCCAAACGATCGAGGAGATCGGTATAGACGGCAAAGCCGATCGCGCCTGCCTTCTTTTTCAGCTTTTTCATCAAGCGGTCGTATCTGCCGCCCGCAAGCACGGGAGAAGGGATGGAACGAAGGAATCCCTTAAAAATGATGCCGTTATAGTAGTTCCTGTCTCCCACGACGGAGAAGTCCACGCGCACGCTCTCCTCCTCTTCGGCATCGCGGATCTCACGGAGCACAGAGAGAAATTCGCTCATCGCAGACTCCTCTCCGAAGTAATACTCGATATGCTCGAGTTTGTCGATCGCGACGGATAAGCCGTCCGCCACCGAGAAGAGAGACGCCGCCACGGCGAGATCCTCCTCCTTCGCGCCCGCCTCCGAGAGAAGGATGCGGATACGGTCTGCGTTCTTTGCCTCTGCTGCCTCCCAGATCGCGCCGCGATCCGAAATGGGCACCCCGATCTTATCGAGGAGCGCGTCTGCCACCGCGAGATCGGAGAGGTCGAGGACCGCCTCCTCCGAGATGGTGCGCAGGCTCTTGCTCGCGAGAGTGATCGCCTCCGCGACCTCCTTCACCCCGATCTCACCGAAGCACTCGAGACCCGTCTGCATGATCTCCTTAAAGGAGCCGTCCGCCGCCGGACGATAGACGTTCTCGCTGTAATACACCTTCCTGACCCCTTTGGGCGCGTCCTCGCACCCCTTGACGATGGAGAGGGTCACGTCGGGCTTCAGCGCCATCAGTTTCCCATTCGTGTCGGTAAAGGTCAGCACGTTGTCCGATACGAGAAAGTCCTTATTCTTTGCATAGAAGTCGTACTCCTCAAATCGATTCATACGATAATAGCTGTAGCCATAGTCCGCATACAGCTCACGGAGAGCAAAGACGATCTTCTCGCCGCTCTCAAATACGCCGTCTCTTACTCTCATTTCTTCTCCCCTTTGTAGAGAGCGATCGCCCTCTCATAGCCGCCGTTGCCGTACATCAGGCAACGATTTACACGACTGATCGTCGCACTGCTCGCCCCGACCTGCGCCGCCACGCTCTGATAGTTCGCGCCGTCCTTCAAGAGGACAGCCATCTCGAAGCGCTGTGCCATATCCTGCAATTCCTTGATCGTGCAGAGATCGGAGAGGAAATCGTACACCTCGTCCGCCGAAGACATCTTCGCGATGACCTGCACCAAGTTTTCTACCGATTGATTTCTTATTTTATCCATAAATCCACCTCGGGAATTTTGTATTCACATTTTAGCACGCTAAAGTGCCGAAGTCAAACAAATTGAGTGCTTTTGTGCCAAAAAAA
>CAMOTC010000017.1 GCA_946625545.1 uncultured Clostridia bacterium
ATCGGATCGGGAAGCACGTCACGCTTAGGCACACCACTTCTTCTTGGCATACTAATTATCTCCTTATATAATAATCTTAATCGTTAAATTATTTAGGTTTCTTCGCGCCGTACTTACTGCGAGCCTGCTTGCGCTTTGCCACGCCTGCAGTATCGAGAGCACCACGCACGATATGATACCTAACACCAGGTAAGTCCTTCACTCTGCCGCCGCGGATCAAGACGACGCTGTGCTCCTGCAGGTTATGGCCGATACCGGGGATATACACGGTACCTTCCATGCCGTTCGAGAGGCGCACCCTCGCGATCTTACGCATAGCGGAGTTCGGCTTCTTAGGCGTAGTGGTCGTGACCGACAGGCAAACGCCGCGACGTTGCGGGCAGCTCTGCAGGATAGGAGCGAGAGTCTTGGACTCCTGCTTCTCACGTCCGTGCCTAATTAACTGATTGATAGTGGGCATATACTGACCTCCTTATAGTCTGTCGCAGTCCTTCCGTCAACCCTTGGAATTCCTGCTTTCTCGCGCCCGAAGGCGCACTTTGCATATACCGGAGTTTCCTCCGAAGCGACTGATCCCTCTCTACCTCACGAGTCCCACGACTGCCGCGCCCACGTCGATCTGCACCTTGCGTCCGAGATCCGCCATCGACGGTCCCTTCACCAGCTCCACATCTCTATTGCGCGCCTCGTCACGAAGCCTCGCTTTGATAAATTCTTCACAGTCGGACGACACTATTACACACCATACCGTGCCGTCTGTAATACCCCGCAAGACCTGTTTCAGCCCAACAAATCTCTTGGGAGAATTATCGATTAAACTATTATAATCTCCCGTCACGGCAACCCTCCGTTGACGACAAAATTACTTGCAATTACTCGCAAGCCTTATTATTTTATCAATTTTGAAGCATAGAGTCAAATATTTAACGATATTTTTTTAGACGCAAAACGTAGTTTTTTTAATGCGGAATTCGGAATGCGTAATGCGGAATTGCGGATAACTATCCGCCGCATCAGAGCATCACAAGAATATATCACGCCGCGTTGGGGTCCCCTTCCCTCCCTCGAACGTGGAACGTTCTCGGAAAGGGTGTCAAACTATCCTGCTTGGCGGCGGAGAAGGGTTGCAGATGCGAGGCTCGACAAAGGGCGGCAAATGAGCGTACTTGACCGTACGTGATTTTGCCGCACTGCAGGCAGAAACAAAGCAGATGCGCCCTTATACGCCGCCAAGAGGGATAGATGCTTTTGCGTCGAGAGTATCCTCGGCAGAAGCGCTACCGTCTCCGTATTTAATTTGGAGATACGCCTCCATCGCGATCATCGCCGCATTGTCGGTGCAGGTCTCCTTGGTCGGGAAATGGGGACGGAGCCCGCGCTTCTCGCACTCCTCGGTCAGCACGCGACGGATCTCGCCGTTCGCACCGACGCCCCCTGCGAGGGCGATGTCCTTGAGATCGTACTCCTTCGCCGCGCGAGTAGCCGCCTTGACCAGCATCTCGGCAACTGCGGACTGGAAGGACATAGCGACGTCCGACTTATTGATCGCTTCCCCCTTCTGCTCCAAGGTGTGGACGTAGTTTATGACCGAAGTCTTGATCCCGCTGAAAGAGAAGTCGTAGGGACCCGTCGTCTTCGGCTCGGGGATATAGACGGTGCGCTGTCCCCCTTTCGCCGCCCGCTCGATCTCGGGGCCGCCGGGATACGGGAGGGAGAGGACGCGCGCGACCTTATCGAAAGCTTCGCCCACGGCGTCGTCCATCGTGCCGCCGAGATAGGTAAAGGAAGTATAGCTGTCCACCCTGACGACGGCGGTATGTCCGCCCGAGACGATGAGTCCGATATAAGGCGGGATCAAGGTGGGATCGGCGAGGTAATTCGCCGCGATATGCCCGCGGATATGGTTGACTTTAACGAGGGGTTTCCCCGTGGCGAAAGAGAGCCCTTTCATATAGCTGACTCCCACGAGGAGAGCGCCGAGAAGTCCCGCGCCGTAGGTCACGGCGAAGCAGTCGGCGTCGGCGAGAGTGACGCCCGCCTTTTCGAGCGCCTCGGAGAGGACGGGCTCGACGTTGATCACGTGATTTCTGCTCGCGATCTCGGGGACGACGCCGCCGTATTCTTTATGAATATCGATCTGGGAAGAGATGACCGAGGAGAGGATCTTGCCGTCCTTCAAGACGGCGCAAGCGGTCTCGTCGCAGGAAGACTCCATCGCAACGATCACGAGATCCTTTTTCTCCTTGAGCTCGGCAAAGGTCATATTACGCCTTCTTGAGGTACTCCACGATGAAGTTCTGCAGGTCGCCGTCCATGACCGCCTGCACGTTCGCGTCCTCGTAGCCCGTGCGGTGATCCTTCACGAGGGTATAGGGGCAAAAGACGTAGGAGCGGATCTGACTGCCCCATTCGATCTTTTTGAGCTCCCCTTTCAAGGACTGCTCGTACTCCATCTGCTCGCGCTCGCGGAGCTCGACGAGTTTACTCATCAGCATACGCATCGCGACCTCGCGGTTCTGGATCTGACTGCGCTCATTCTGACAGGCGACGATGATACCCGTCGGGATATGGGTGATGCGGATCGCAGACTCTGTCTTATTGACGTGCTGACCGCCCGCGCCGCCGCTCCTGTAGGTATCCACCTTGAGATCCTCCTGACGGATCTGTATCTCGGTGTCGTCCTGTATGACGGGCATGACCTCGAGAGAGGCAAAGGAGGTATGTCTGCGACTATTCGCGTCAAAGGGAGAGATGCGCACCAGGCGATGCACCCCCTTCTCCGCCTTCAGGTAACCGTAGGCATTTTCGCCGTCGATCTCAAAGCTGACGCTCTTGATCCCCGCCTCGTCGCCGGGGAGCATATCGAGGACTTTCATCGAATAGCCGCGCTTCTCCGCGTAGCGGGAATACATACGGAAAAGCATACTGCACCAATCCTGCGCCTCGGTGCCGCCCGCCCCTGCGTGCAGGGTGAGGATGGCGTCGCAGCCGTCGTGCTTCCCCTTGAGGAGAGCGGCGATCTTCATAGCTTCCGCCTCCTCCGAGAGAGTCTTCAATTCTTCCTCGACGGTGGGAAGCTCGGAGAGAGCCTCCTCCATCTCCGCGAGCTCGATGAGTACGCCGATATCCTCGGCGCGAGACCTGAGCTTCGCCACTTTTTGGAGCTTGTCGCTGACCTGTTTGAGTTCCTTATTGACTCGCTGGCTCCTCGCCTGATCGGTCCAAAAGCCGTCCTGATTTTGCTCCTCCTCGAGCTCTCCCTTTCTCTTTTCGAGAGAGGGGACGTCGAGGGCGTCCGCGACCTCTTTGATGACCTCGCGAAGTGATGCGAGTTTCTGTTTGCTTTCGTCAAATTCTACCATACTTATCTACCGCAAATATTTATCTACCGCAACAATTCTTGTACTTTTTGCCGCTTCCGCAGGGGCAGGGATCGTTTCTGCCGACCTTTTCCTTCTTGATCTGCATGGGAGGCGGCGTGCGGCGGGGCTCCTTCCTGATCTCGAGCTTGAGGGCGAGGAAGACGGTGTCGCGCTGAATGGCGGCGATCATCTCGTCAAACATATCAAAGCCCTCGTTCGCATAGCTGATGACGGGATCCTGATGTCCGACGGCGCGCAGTCCGATGCCGCGACGGAGAGCGTCCATCGCGTCGATATGCTCGATCCAATGGCGATCCACGGCGCGCAGGAGCACGCTACGCTCAAAGTCTCCGAAGGGGATATTCTCCGCCTTATATCTCTCCTCTTTCTCGTCGTAGGCGTCGATCGCCGCGAGAGCGACGGCGTCTGCGATCTTCTTGAAGCTGAGGCTCGAGGCGAGCTCCTTGGTCACGACGTTGGTGCCGGGCGGGACCAGCCTGTCCTCGATCTCCTTATTGATCTTGTCGTAATCCCAGATCACGTAGTCCTTGCTGTAATCGATGATGCCGCCGAGATACTCCGAGACGACGGAGGGGATCATCTTCACGATCTCCTCGTGCACGTCGGCGCCGGTCAAGACCTTATTGCGCTCGGCGTAGATGATCTCACGCTGACGGTTCATCACGTCGTCGTAGGCGAGGACGTGCTTGCGGTAGGAGTAGTTTCTATTCTCCACCGCGACCTGCGCTCTCTCGATGGAGCGGGTGATGATCTTAAACTGAATGGGGGTGTCCTCGTCGAGGTTCAAGGCGCTTGCCACGCTGAACATCTTATCGCCGCCGAAGACACGGGCGAGGTCGTCCTCCATAGAGATATAAAAGACGGAGGATCCGATATCTCCCTGTCTGCCGCTACGACCGCGGAGCTGATTGTCGATACGTCTCGACTCGTGACGCTCGGTGCCGAGCACGCGGAGACCGCCTGCGGCGAGTACCTCTTGCTTCTCGGCGTCGGTCTGCGCCTTGTAATCGGCGTAGAGTGCCTTATAGTCCGCTCTCGCGCGGAGCGCCTCCTCCGATACTTCGGCATTAAATCCCACCGCTTCCACGATCGCCTCGTGCGAATAGCCCTTCTTTTCGAGAGCGGCGCGGGCGAGGTAGTCGGGGTTGCCGCCCAGCATGATATCGGTACCACGACCTGCCATGTTGGTCGCGATCGTGACCTGTCCGAGACGCCCTGCCTGCGCGACGATCTCCGCCTCGCGTTCGTGGTTCTTTGCGTTCAGGACGTTATGCGGGATATGCTCTTTCCTGAGGATATTGGAGAGCTCCTCCGACTTTTCCACCGAGATCGTACCCACCAAGATAGGCTGCTTTCTCTCGTAGCAGTCCTTGATGTCCGCGGTGATCGCGCGGAGCTTACCCGCAACGGTCTTATAGAGGAGATCGTTCTCGTCGCGGCGACGGATGGGGAGATTGGTGGGGATCACCACGACGTCCAAGCCGTAGATCTGCTTGAACTCGGTCTCCTCGGTCTTTGCGGTACCCGTCATACCCGAGAGCTTTTTATACATACGGAAATAGTTTTGGAAAGTGATGGTCGCGTAGGTCTTGTTCTCGTCGCGGATGCGGACGTTCTCCTTCGCCTCGATCGCCTGGTGCAAGCCGTCGCTGTAACGTCTGCCCACCATCAAACGGCCGGTAAATTCGTCGATGATGACGATCTCCTGATCGCTGACGATATAGTCCTTGTCGCGCTTCATCATATACTGCGCCTTGAGGGCGATATTGATATGGTGGTTGAGATCGTTGTGCTCGATGTCGCCGAGATTGTCGATCGCAAAGTAGCGCTCCGCTTTCGTCACGCCTTCCTCGGTCAGACGAATGGTATTGTCCTTTTCGTCCTTCTCGTAGTCCTCCTCGTGCAGGGTCTTGACAAAGCGGCTGACCTTCAGATAGATCTCGCTGCTCTTGTCCCCCTTGCCCGAGATGATGAGCGGGGTGCGCGCCTCGTCGATCAAGATGCTGTCCACCTCGTCGATGATCGCAAAGACCTGTCCTCTCTGCACCATCTGCTCCTTGGTGGTCGCCATATTGTCGCGGAGATAGTCAAAGCCGAGCGCGTTATTCGTCGCGTAGAGAATGTCGCAGTTGTACGCCGCTCTCTTTTCCTCCGCGCTCATACCCTCGACGGATACGCCCACGGTGAGTCCGAGGAAGCGGTGCACCTTGCCCATCCACTCGGCGTCGCGCCTTGCGAGATAGTCGTTCACCGTGACGATGTGCATGCCTTCGCCCGTCAATGCGTTCAGATAGGCGGGGAGGGTGGAAACGAGGGTCTTACCTTCACCGGTGCACATCTCGGCGATCCTGCCCTGATGCAGTGCGATACCGCCGAGGAGCTGTACGTAGAAGTGGCGCATCCCGAGGACCCTCGAGGACGCCTCTCTGACCACCGCATAGGCGTCGGGAAGCAGCTCGTCGAGGGTGGCGCCCTCCTTGAGTCTCTCCTTGAAATAGGGGGTCATCGCGCGGAGCTCGTCGTCCGACATCGATGCGTAATGCGGCGCGAGAAGCTCGATCTTATCTGCGATCTTGCGGAGTTTTTTCAGTTGTCTGTCGTTGGCGTTACCGAATATACACATAAGTTCACCTCATAGCTATTTTACTATAAGCAAAATGATAAGTAAAATAATTTATTTATTTGTCCGAAACCGACTCTCCTCGTCGAATCGTCAGTAACCTTCTTGAATGGGGGGATTTTCCCGCGTGGAAGCAAACGTCACGACGTACACCTTCTCCGCCCCGCCCTTTTTCAGCACTTCGGCAAGACAGGAGCTCGTCGTCCCCGTCGTGATCACGTCGTCCACGATGAGCACTCTTTTTCCCGCGGTATTCTCCTTCGACAGGAGACGAAACGCTCCCTTCATATTTTCCTCGCGCGCCTTTCTGCCTCCCTCGAGACTCGAGGAGGCGAGGGTGTCCTTCTCCCTGACGACGCTCGTGAGATCGAGAGGGAGGGAGAGACTCTCGGCGATGGTCTCGGCGAGGAGCTCACTCTGATTGTACCCTCTTTCCTTGCGGCGATTTGCGTGCAGGGGGACGGGGATCACGACGTCAAAGGCAGTCTCGAACTCGAGGACTCTGTCCGTCATCCATTTCGCCATAGGTTCGGCGAGATATCTCTTGCCGTGAAACTTTAAACCGGTCACGAGCTCTATCGCGGCGCCCGTATAGGTCACGGCGGAGACGGCACGGTCAAAGTGCTTCTCGTGATTTTGACAATCCAGACAGTACTCTTCCTCCGCAAGGAGCATCTTGCCGCATTTCAAGCAGGACTTCTCCCCGAGCACCTCAAAGCGCAGTCCGTAGCATAGCTCGCACAGGCGGTAGCGGTTCAAAGCGTGTAGCTCCTTGCCGCACACGATGCAATTATACTCCGCGACGAATAGGCGCGAGAGCACCGATCGAAAGCTAAAACTCATTGTCTCTCAAAAAGACGGCGAGCGCAGTGTGCCTCTTCTCGGTGTAGTTATTCTTGATCATCTTGATAACGTTCTGCTTGTCCCCGACGAGCACGACCGCCTTCTTTGCGCGGGTGATCGCGGTGTAGAGGAGATTGCGCGAGGTCACGATGGGATTGTAGCGAGAGATCACGACGACGGCGATCGGGAACTCCGACCCCTGACTCTTATGCACGCTGATAGCGTAGGCGAGCGTGAGCTGATCGAGATCGCCCGCCGTATATGTCGCGACCTTACCGTCCTCAAACTGCACTTGGAGCTGCGCTTCGGCGCGCGAGACGCTGACGATCCTGCCGATGTCGCCGTTAAAGACACCTTCGCCCGCCTCGATCTTTTCACCGTTGCGACTGACCCAGCCGAGCTGATAGTTATTTACCATATGGATGACCCTGTCTCCCTCGCGGAAGATCCTGTCGCCCGAGATCATCTCTCCCTTCTCGCGATCGGGAGGATTTATGACCTTCTGGAGCTCGGCATTTAAGCTCTCCACACCCGCGTCTCCCTTCTTCAAGGGGGCGAGTACCTGCACGTCGGCGGATGAGAGGGAGAAATAGCGCGGCAAGCGCTCGGTGCACAGCGAGATCACGTCCTGCATGACGTCCCCCTCCTCGGAGACGTTGTCAAAGAAGAAATCGCGACTGCGATTGTCAAACTCGGGGACGGTGCCCTCGTTGATGAGATGGGCGTAGATCGCGATATTGCTGTCTGCCGACTGACGATAGATATGGGTCAGATATTTGACGGGAATGATGCCCGACGCGATGATGTCCGAGAGGATATTGCCCGCGCCGACGGAGGGGAGCTGATCCTTGTCGCCGACGAGGATGATCTTGCCCCCGACGGGGATCGCCTTCAAAAGGGCGTTAAAGACGTACTCGTCCGCCATGCTGATCTCGTCCACGATCACGACGTCGGCGTCCAGCTTGGTCTCGGGGGAATACTCTGCGGGGTGTAGTTCGAGCAGGCGGTGAATGGTCTTTGCGGGAGAGCCCGTCGCCTCGCTCATACGCTTAGCGGCTCGGCCCGTGGGGGCGGTGAGCGCGAAGGAATAGCCCTGCTTGCGCAGGAGTTCGATAATAAACTTGATGATAGTGGTCTTGCCGGTGCCGGGGCCGCCCGAGATCACGACGCAGCCGCTATTCACGGCGGCGGTGATCGCCTCCTTCTGCGCAGAGTGCAGTTTCACCCCCTGCGCCTTCTCGTAAGATGCGATCTCCTCCTCGAGATCGAGGTCGAGCTCCACGCTGTGACCCATGATGCGGTGCAGATTTTTCGCTATAGACTTCTCGAGATTATAGTAGGAGGAGAGCATCACGCCCTGCATCTTGTAGTCGTTCAGATAGACCAACGTCCCCTCGAGCTGCATATCGTCAATGGTGGCGAGGACGAGGCTCTCCTTCTCCTCCTCAAAGGCGAGGAGCTTCATCGTCTCGCGGACGAGCATCCCGAGCGGGAGATAAGTGTGTCCCTTGGTGCTCGCAGCGCTCTTCAAAACGTGCACGACGGCGGCGCCGAGGCGGAAATTGCTCTCCTTATCCAGCCCCATCGAGAGGGCGAGCATATCGGCGGTAGCAAATCCCACGCCGTCCACGTCCTCGATCAGGCGGAAGGGATTATTTCGGATCACGTTCTCGGTCAAGCCCTCGTAGGTGCGGTAGATCTTGAGAGCGAGATTCAGAGATATATCGAAGGATTGCAGGAAGATGATGGTCTGCTGCATCGCGCGGAACTCGGCGAACTGATTTCCGATACTCTCCGACTTTACCCGACTGATCCCCCTGACCTTCGTGAGATCGTGGGGAGAAAACTCGATCACCTCAAAAGTGCGCTCGCCGAACTGCGAGACGATATTTTTCGCCGTCATCTCGCCGACTCCCTTAAAGAGGCCGCCCGAGAGATAACGGATCATACTCTCCCTGCCCGTCGGCGGAGAGACCTTTACGCTCGTGACCTTGAACTGCTCGCCGAAATTTCTATTAACGACGTAGTCGCCCGTCATCATCACCCTTTCGCCCTCGGTGACAGGGGGAAAGATCCCCACGCAAGTCACGCGCTTGGGGGTGGCGATATGCGCCACGGTATAGCCGTTCTCCGCATTACGGAAGACGATACTCTCTATGTTTCCGACGAGTTCCATATTGAAGATATTATATCATAAAAGTAGCAGAGAAGTAAAGCGCCTCCCCCTTTTCCGATAGCGCACCGTGAAGTTTGCCTTCGGCAAGTGAAGTTGACTTCGTCAGTGAAGTTATTCGCTAAAAGCGAATAGTGAAGTTGCTCGCTATTTGCTCGCAGTTACGGCGCCCTTCGGGCAGATATCACGCGGCGCTAACGGAGCCCCGCGATCTTCTCGGAGAACGCCGCAAAGCTCTCCTCTCTCGTCGGCGGAGCGAGGGTGACTGCGGTATAGCCCATATGATTATTTGCTGAAACACAAAAAAACAACTTTTACCTTCAAGCGCCAACGACGACAAATGATATTTCGCGATGCAAAGCGGCAATTTTGCTTCCGTCAAAAGGGTTTTTATCAAGCAAGAAGTATATTTATATCAAAAAAAAAGAATGTGAAGACGGCTGTAGAGACAAAGGCTCCGTGAAAAAAATGGGGGAGAAAAAAAGGGGGTAGCTCGTACCGATCTCGTACGCAACTACCCCGTTTTGAAAGGCTAATATCGCTGCCGCCGCTTTATGCGCGCTCGCCAAGCAACGCCTTGATTTGCTCGACCTTATCGAGAGTCTCCCACGGGAAACCTGCCCTGCCGAAGTGACCGTAATTGGAGGTCTTGCGGTAGATGGGACGACGAAGCGCTAAAGTGTCGATGATCGCCGAGGGACGCATATCAAAGACCTTTCTCACGATCTCCTCGAGCTTCGCGTCGGGGAGGACGCCGGTGCCGAAGGTATTGACGTGCAGGGAGATGGGGTGCGCTACGCCGATCGCGTAGGAGACCTCGAGCTGCATCCTGTCAGCCGCGCCCGCAGCCACCATATTCTTGCACACGTAGCGCGCCATATACGCAGCACTCCTGTCTACCTTGGTGGGATCCTTGCCGCTGAAAGCGCCGCCGCCGTGCGGACAATAGCCGCCGTAGGTGTCCACGATGATCTTTCTGCCCGTGAGTCCGCTGTCGCCGTGCGGTCCGCCCGTGACGAATCTGCCTGTCGGATTCACGTAGATGAGGGTATTCTCGTCGAGAAGAGAAGCGGGGATCGCCTTTTTGATGATGACTTCCTCGACGTCCTTACGCAGCGTCTTGATATCCACGTCGGGATCGTGCTGTGTGGAGACCACGACGGTATGCACCCTCTTCGGGACGCCGTCCACGTACTCCACGGTGACCTGCGCCTTGCCGTCGGGACGGAGATAGGCGAGTTCGCCCTTCTTTCTCGCCTCGGTGAGACGCATCGTGAGTTTATGCGCGAGCATGATCGGGAGAGGCATCAGCTCCTCCGTCTCACGACAGGCATAGCCGTACATCATGCCTTGGTCGCCCGCGCCGATCAGATCGTACTTGTCGCCCGAAGCGCTGTCGGTGCTGTTATCCACGCCCATCGCGATGTCGGGGGACTGCTCGTCCAGAGAGACCATGACCGAACAGGTATCGGCGTCGAAACCCATCGCGCTATTCGTGTACCCGATGTCTCTGACGACGTCGCGCACGATCTTTTGCACGTTGGGAGTAGCGGTCGAGGTGATCTCACCCACAAGGATCGCGATGCCCGTCGTGACGACGGTCTCCACCGCTACGCGCGCCGCGGGATCCTCCGAAAGGATGGCGTCGAGCACAGCATCCGAGATCTGATCCGCCACTTTGTCGGGGTGCCCTTCTGTGATGCTCTCACTGGTAATCAATCTTACGTCTTGCATAATTCTCCTAATAGGGGCGACTCGTCGCCGCCCCGTTTTGCTGATAGTGTTTCTTGGGTTTATTCTTCCTCGTCGTCGTCAAAGAGGCTCTCCACCGCCGCCTTTCTGTCGATGGGAACGTTCAGGGAGACGGTCACATTCGCGTACTGCTTCAAGCCGGTACCCGCAGGGATCAGCTTGCCGAGGATCACGTTCTCCTTCAAGCCGACGAGGTTGTCCACCTTGCCCTTGATCGCCGCATCGGTGAGGACGCGAGTGGTCTCCTGGAAAGAGGCGGAAGCGAGGAAGCTGTCGGAATTCAAGGAAGCCTTGGTGATACCGAGGAGCACTGCCTTACCCGAAGCAGGCTTCTTGCCCGCCTGAACGAGCGCCTGGTTCGTGCTCTGGAATTCGCCCGAGCCGACGAGCTGTCCCGGGAGGAAGTCGGACTCACCCTGATCGATGATCCTGACCTTGCGGAACATCTGACGAACGATGATCTCGAGGTGCTTGTCATTGATATCGACAGCCGCGCCCTTATAGGCGATGAGGACTTCGCGCATCAAGTAATCCTGCACCTTGGTAGGATTACCCGTCGCACGGAGGAGATCCTGCAGATTGATCGCGCCCATGGTGATGGGATCACCTGCCGCGATGGGCTGTCCGCTCTTTGCGCACTCCTCGATGCGCGGCTTGATGGTCGCGTTCATCGGGATAGCGTATTCCTTGACCTGCGGACCTTCGGGGCTATCCACGCTGGTCACGATGACGGTACGCTTCTTATTCTTTTCAACGATGGACACCTTACCCGAGATCTCGGAGATGACTGCCTGCATCTTGGGGGTGCGGCACTCAAAGAGCTCTTCGACGCGGGGGAGACCCTGCGTGATATCCTCGGAGGACGCGATACCACCGCTGTGGAAGGTACGCATCGTCAGCTGAGTACCCGGCTCGCCGATGGACTGCGCCGCGATGACGCCGACCGCTTCGCCGATCTTGACGGGATTGCCGCTCGCCATATTATTACCGTAGCACCTCGAGCAGAGGCCGTTTTCACAACGGCAGCTCAGGATGCTCCTGATATTCACGGACTTGATGCCCGCCTTCTCGATGGCGGCCGCCGCGTCGTCGGTGATCATGGTGTCGGCGGGGACGATGACTTCGCCCGTCGCGGGATCCTTGATCTCAGCGATAGAGTATCTGCCGATGATCCTATCTGCGAGGGACTCGAGGTTATCGCCCTTATCACTCACGAGAGCGCTCACGACTCTGCCTCTCGTATCGCCGCAGTCCATCTTTTGGATGATGACCGACTGCGCGACGTCCACGAGCCTACGGGTGAGGTAGCCGGATTCCGCCGTTTTAAGAGCGGTATCGGCGAGACCCTTACGACCGCCGTGGGAAGAAATGAAGTATTCGAGAGCGGAGAGGCCTTCACGGAAGTTGCTCTTGACGGGGAGCTCGATGGTCCTACCCGTCGGGTCACTCATCAAGCCACGCATACCTGCGAGCTGACGGATCTGATTCATACTACCACGAGCGCCGGAGTGCTCCATCATCTTGATCGGGTTGAACTTATCCCAGAAGGTCTCGAGCTTATCGGTAAGCCTCTTGGTCGCATCCTCCCAGATCGCGATGACCTCTTTGTACCTGCTATCCGGATCGAGGAAACCCATGCTGTAGAGATCTTCGATCTCGGCGACCTTCTTCTCCGCCTCGGCGACGATCGTGTACTTCTCCTGCGGGATATGCATATCGAAAACGCTGGTGGTCAGAGCGCCGATCGTGGAGTACTTGAAGCCCTGCGCCTTGATCTTATCGAGGACGAGAGCGGTCTCGGTGCTGCCCTTGTACTTGTAGCACTGGCGAATGATCTTGCCGAGCTCCTTCTTACGAACGAGGAAGTCGATCTCAAGGTCGAAAGCCTTCTCGGGATCGGAGCGATCCACAAAGTGCAGATCCTGCGGGATCGCTTCGTTAAAGATACACTTACCGAGGGTGGTCTTGATCCTCTTGGACTTGATCTCGCCGTCGATCTCCTTGGTCATACGGATCTCGATCTTCGCCTGGAGCTCGATCTCCTTATTCGCGTAGGCGAGCTTCGCCTCGTCGAGGCTCATAAAGCATCTGCCTTCGCCCTTCGCGCCATCCTTCTCGATGGTCAGATAGTAGCTACCGAGGACCATATCCTGAGAGGGGGTCATGACAGGCTTGCCATCCGACAGCTTCAAGATATTATTGGTAGAAAGCATCAAGAAGCGAGCCTCCGCCTGCGCCTCGATGGAGAGGGGGAGGTGGACAGCCATCTGGTCGCCGTCGAAGTCCGCGTTGAATGCGGTACAGACGAGCGGGTGCAGTTTGATCGCCCTGCCCTCGACGAGCACAGGCTCGAAAGCCTGGATACCGAGGCGGTGCAAGGTCGGCGCGCGGTTCAGGAGCACGGGATGATCCTTGATGATGTCCTCGAGGACGTCCCACACCTCACTGCGAGCACGCTCGACGAACTGCTTCGCATTCTTGATATTGTTGCAGATATTCTTGTCGCAGAGCTCCTTCATAATGAAGGGCTTGAAGAGCTCGAGCGCCATCTCCTTCGGGAGACCGCACTGATAGAGCTTCAGCTCGGGACCGACGACGATAACCGAACGTCCGGAGTAGTCCACGCGCTTACCGAGGAGGTTCTGTCTGAAACGACCCTGCTTACCGCGGAGCATCGCAGTCAACGACTTGAGCTCGCGGGTCCTCGAAGAATTATTGGACTTCGCACGCTTGCTGTTGTCAATGAGGTTATCCACCGCGACCTGAAGCATGCGCTTCTCGTTGCGGATCATCGCGTCCACGCCGCCCGACTGCAGGAAGCTCTTCAAACGTCTGTTCCTGCTGATGACGAAACGATAGAGATCGTTGAGGTCGCTGGTCGCGTATCTGCCGCCGTCAAGGGGCACCATAGGACGCAGATCGGGGGGCAGGACGGGGAGAACGTTCAGGATCATCCACTCGGGCTTGGTATTGGAGGACTTGAAAGCCTCCATGATCTCGAGCTGCTTTGCGATCGCGAGCTTTTTGGGAGAGAGGATGGAGCCCTTGTCCTTATTCTTGTCCTTGGACTTGTCCTTCGACTTGCCCTTTTCCTCCACGCTCTTTTCTCCTGCGAGCTCCGCGCGCAGTCTCTTGATCTCCGCGTCGAGATCGATCTCCTTGAGGAGGGTCTGGATGCTCTCTGCGCCCATACCGACCTTGAAGGAGCCCTCGCCGTACTCTTCGAGCTTTCTCCTGTACTCTTCGTCGCTGATGACCATCTTTTTCTTCAGATCGGTGGTACCAGGATCGAGGACGACGTAGCTCGCGTAATAGACGACCTGCTCGACCTCCTTCGGACCCATGCTGAGGATGGTGGCGATACGGCTCGGCGTGCCCTTGAGGAACCACAGGTGCGCGACGGGAGAGGCGAGCTCGATATGACCCATTCTCTCACGGCGGACCTTGGCAGGCTCGACCTTGACGCCGCACTTGTCGCAGACGACGCCCTTGTATCTCTGATTCTTATACTTGCCGCAGGCGCAGGTGTAGTCCTTGAAAGCACCGAAGATCTTCTGACAGAATAATCCGTCGGGCTCGGGCTTCTGCGTGCGGTAATTGATGGTTTCGGGTTTGGTGACTTCGCCGCAAGACCACTCTCTGATCTTCTCGGGAGAGGCAAGTCCTATCTTGATAGATGCAAAATTGTTGATTTCAAACATGATTCTTTACCTCCCTATTACTCTTCGTCGCCGTCGTTGTCATCGCCGAAGAGGCTGCCCAAATCGGCAAAGTCGCCGAGGTCTCCTTCCTCTTCCTCCGCGTCGTCGTCCGCAGGACCGAAGATACTGCCGAGCGCATCGACCAAGTCGTCGTTGTCGTCGGTGGTCACGGTATCCTTATCGCTGTCAAACATGCTGTCGAGCTCCACCTCGTTCACGGAGTCAGCGGTGTCACGCGCCATATCCGTAGCGCTGACGTCCTCGATGGTATCGGGGATCTCCTGTCCGTTCTCGCCGAGAGCGCATACGTCGAGGCCGAGGGAGCGCATCTCGCGTACCAAAACGCGGAAGGACTCGGGGATGCCCGGCTCGCTGATATTCGTACCCTTGGTGATGGAGGTAAACGCCTTCTCTCTACCGCTGATATCGTCCGACTTGACGGTGAGCATCTCTTGCAGGATATTCGCCGCGCCGTACGCCTCGATCGCCCAAACTTCCATCTCACCGAGACGCTGACCGCCGAACTTGGCTTTACCGCCGAGCGGCTGCTGGGTGACGAGGGAGTAGGAACCGGTACTTCTCGCGTGGATCTTGTCGTCGACGAGGTGGGCGAGCTTCAGATAGTACATATAGCCGACCGTGACCTTATTCTCAAAGGGTTCGCCGGTACGTCCGTCGTAGAGCTGGATCTTGCCCTTCTCGGTCGTGGTATTATTCTCGAGGAGCTCCTTGATCTCGGACTCCTTCGCGCCGTCAAAGACAGGCGTGGCGACCTTCCAGTCGAGCATCTTCGCGGCAAGTCCGAGGTGCACCTCGAGGACCTGTCCGATATTCATACGCGACGGAACGCCGAGCGGGTTCAAGACGATCTGCAAGGGGGTGCCGTCCTTCATAAAGGGCATATCCGCCTTGGGAAGGACGCGGGAAACGACGCCCTTGTTACCGTGACGTCCCGCCATCTTATCACCGACGGAGATCTTACGCTTCTGCGCGATATAGACGCGCACGAGTTTATTGATACCCGCGGAGAGGTCGGGCTTATTCGCCTTGGTAAAGACCTTGACGTCCACGACCACACCGTACTCGCCGTGCGGTACGACGAGGGACACGTCTCTCACGTCTCTCGCCTTCTCACCGAAGATGCTGCGGAGCAGTCTCTCCTCGGGAGTGGGATCGGTCTCACCCTTCGGGGCAACCTTACCGACGAGGATATCTCCCGCACGTACCTCGGCGCCGATACGGATGATACCGTTCTCGTCGAGGTCCTTCAGCATATCGGGACCGCGGTTCGGGATCTCGCGGGTGATCTCTTCGTCACCCAGCTTGGTGGAGCGAGCCTCGGTATCGTAGGTACCGATGTGGATGCTGGTAAAGACGTCGTCCTTGACGAGCTCGTCGCTGATCAGGACCGCGTCCTCGTAGTTGTAGCCTTCCCAGGTCATAAAGCCGATCAGGATATTTCTGCCGAGAGCGAGCTCGCCGTTCTGCGTGGCGGGACCGTCCGCGAGGACGTCGCCCTTCTTGACAGCCTGTCCGACCTTGACGATGGGTTTCTGGTTGATACAGGTCTCGTGGTTGGAGCGCTGGAACTTCAAGAGCTCGTAGGTCTTGATGTTGTCGCCGCCCATTACGGTGATCTTGTCGCCGCTGACCGAGGTCACGACGCCGTCGAACTCCGCAAGGACCACGATGCCGCTGTCGTGCGCGATCTTGTACTCGATACCGGTACCGACAATAGGCGCCTCGGGTCTGATGAGAGGCACTGCCTGACGCTGCATGTTACTGCCCATCAAGGCACGGTTCGTATCGTCGTTCTCGAGGAAGGGGATCAGAGACGCCGCGACGGAGACCAGCTGCTTCGGAGAGGTGTCGAGATAGTCGACCTGACTCGCCTCCACGTTCTTGATCTCTTCGCAATGACGGCAGGATACCATCTTATTGAGCAGTCTGCCGTCCTCGCCGATGGGCTCGGTGGCCTGACCGATGATGTAGTTGTCCTCTTCGTCCGCGGTCATATAGACGATCTCGTCGGTGACGATGCCCGTCGCCTTGTCGATCTTTCTGTACGGCGTCTCGATGAAGCCGTATTCATTGACTCTCGCATAGGTGGAGAGAGAGGAGATAAGACCGATGTTCTGACCTTCGGGGGTCTCCACCGGACAGAGTCTGCCGTAGTGGGAGTGGTGCACGTCGCGCACTTCCATACCCGCTCTCTCGCGGTTCAAACCGCCGGGACCGAGGGCGGAGAGCTTTCTCTTATGAGTGAGCTCGGCGATGGGGTTCTCCTGATCCATGAACTGGGAGAGCTGAGCGCTGTTGAAGAACTCCTTGATCTTCGCCGTGACGGGCTTGACGTTGATGAGCTTCTTGATCTCAGCCTGATCCGCAGGGGTGGTGTTCATCTTCTCGATGATCTGATGCTCCATATTCTGGAAGCCCTTGCGCATCTCGTGCTGCAGGAGCTCGCCGACCGCACGCACGCGCCTATTGGCGAGGTGGTCGATATTGTCGTACACGCCGATGCCGTGCGGCAGGTTGAGATTATAGTTCACGATCGCGATGATATCGTCCTCGTAGATCTGACGGGAGACGAGGGCGGAGAGATTCTCTCTGACAGCCTGCTCCTTCTCCTCCTCGGTGGTGAGCCCTTCCCAGATCTTCATCAGCGTGGGACGGTGCACGAGCTCGTTGACGCCGAGCTCCTTGGGATCCTTGGAGATGTAGGCGGCGAGATCGACGGTGTTGTTACCGATGATCTTGACGGAGGTGCCGTCCAAGCCTACGACCTGTACGCTATTGATACCCGCGTTCTGGATCGCCCAAGCCTGCTCGTGCGTCAGCACGGTGCCCTTCTCTGCGAGGATCTCGCCGTACTCGTCCGCGACGTCCTCGGCGAGGGTCTTCTCCGTGATACGGTTCGCGAGGGAGAGCTTCTTGTTGTACTTATATCTGCCGACGCGGGAGATATCGTACTTCTTCTTGTCGTAGAAGATGGCGGGGATATTCGCCCTGACGCCTTCGTCGGTGATGATCTCACCGTTCTTGATGGTCCTGTAGAGCTCCTTTCTCGGATCTCTCCTCTCATCGGGGCCGTCACTCTTGAGGGTCTTCTCGACGATGGGATCGTTGCCGAAGATGCCGAGAAGGGTCTCGTCCTCGTTCAGTCCGATCGCGCGGAGCATGAGGGAGGCGGTGACCTTCTTTTTGCGGTCGACCTTGACGTAGAGGATGCCTGCGGAATTCTGCTCGAACTCCATCCAAGCACCGTTCTTCGGGATCACCGTGCACTTGTAGGTGACGTCGCCGTCCTTGTCCACCTCTTTGTCAAAGTAGACGCCCGGACTCCTGACGAGCTGGCTGACGATGACGCGCTCGGCGCCGTTGATGATGAACGAGCCGGTCTCGGTCATCAGAGGGATATCACCCATAAAGATCTCGTCCTCTTTGACGAGGTCGCCCTTGTCGCGGATGGTCAGACGCACTTTGACGCGAAGAGGGGCATTGTAAGTGACGAGGTTCTCGCTCTTACACGCTCTCGCGGAGAAGTGGGGCTCCTCCACCCTGTACTCGCCAAACTCGAGCACGAAACGCTCCGGTCCGTTTCCGTTCGTTTTGGGCACGATGGGAGAGAACTCATCGAAGAGCTCGCGGAGACCCTCCTCCAAGAACTTCTTATACGAGTTCTTTTGCAGCTCGATAAGATAAGGGAGATCGAGGACCTCCTTCGTCTTGGAGAAGCTCATTCTTTCCACGTTACCGTATTTTACCTTGTGAACAGCCATTGAAAAACACTCCTTACCGTATTGTCCCTCCATGCAAAAAGCGGTCTTTTTCGCCCTCACCTATGGTGATATAGTGATTTCGGGCTCCGAAAATGCGTTTTCGCATAATAGGACAATTTACAATGATAATTTAATTTCGTCAATGTGTCAATAATTTTTTCAAAAATTTTTCGGATTTCGGAAAAATTTCCGTGCTTTCTGAGCTTTTTAGCTATCTATTATCGCTTGGAAGAAAACTAAATTTTCTTAATTTTTCTTGTTTTTCGCCCGTTTTGCGGCGAAAAAAGAGGTCAGGATCGAGGCGCATTCCTCTCCGAGGACGCCCCCCGTTTTCTCAAAAGAGTGGTTCAAAGGATAGTCTTCGTCGAGGGTGGCGAGAGAGCCGAGAAAACCGAATCTCGCGTCCTTCGCGCCATAGACGACGCGATCCAAGCGGGAGTTCACGATCGCCCCCGCGCACATCGCGCAAGGCTCCAAGGTCACGTAGAGAGTGCACCCTTCGAGCCACCAGGAATCCGCCTTTTTCGTCGCCTTGCGGATCGCGAGAGTCTCTGCGTGATCGAGGGCGCAACCGTTTCTTTCCTTTTTATTATGCGCGCGCGCTAAGACGACGCCGTCCTTCACGATCACCGCGCCGACGGGGACTTCATCCTCGAGAGCCGCCTTTTTCGCCTCCTTCAGGGCGATACGCATATACTTCTCGTCCGTCGTCATTTCGCGATCCCCCAAAAGAATAGGACAAGCAGTCCTACGCTCTCCGCGATCATCGTCGCGTAAAGGAAGGCGTTATCCTTGAGAGTCGCCCTGCCGTCGGGGAGATAGGTATCGACGATGACGATCCCGAGGAGTTTCCCCTCCGTGACGGGGCGAGGCGCCTTTTTCTCCGCGTACTGCATGAGGAGCACCATCCCGTAGAGCGAGAGGCCTAAAACGACGAAGGTCAGCCCCACCGAGAGGATCGATCCCGAAGAGGTCAAATTATCGTACCACACCCCGAGAGGGGTCTCTTTCTGCGTCGAATAGTCGAGGATCACCGAGACCGCGTTATTGCCGAAATGGGCGCACATCGCGGGGATAATGGAATTGCACTTCAAGACCGCATAGGCAAAGACAAGTCCGCCGAAGGTCGCATAGACCATCTGCGGAGGATTCATGTGCATAAGTCCGAACATCACTGCGGAGAGGATGATGGCTGACTTTTCAGAGCCGCGGTTTTCCAGCCCCGAGAGCAGCAGTCCGCGATGGGAAAACTCCTCAAAGATCGCGGGAAGCACGGCGGTGATCACGAGGGCGATGACAAAGTCCCCTGCCCCGCCGTAGATCGTACCGACAGGATGGGAACGCTTGTAGCCGACGATCTGAAAGAAGAGATTCGTCAGCGCATTGAACGCCATCGTGAAGGGGGTGATCAAGAGGATCATCCCGAGGGAGACGAGGAGGCAGACCTTGCCGTTACGCGGCGAAGTGTAACGCATCGTACGGAGAGAGTCGGCGACCCGCCCCTTATTCAGTAGGAGCAGGACCGAAAAAGGCAGGATACCCATACAAAAGATCTGCGAGATCAAGGTATAAGTGATCGTGACGTCGTAGTCGGAAAGGCGCTGAAAGGGCGCGGTATAAAAGCATATCTGCAGGATCATCAACGCGAGCATAGCCGCCGCGTAGGCGATCGTGTGACGTGATCGAAGGGTCATCAATTCGCTCCGGGGATCAAGCTGAGAAGGACGACGGCGCCGAGCACCGCCGCGAGAAGGATCACCATCATAAGGGTATATCCCGCCATCAGAGGACGACGAGTCGCGGAAGCCTTTTTTGCATCGGGATCCGCCGCGCTCTCCGTGCTGTAGATCTCCGCCCTTGCCTCCTCTTCACGCGCCGCGGTGGGGGTGGAGAGATAGAGCAGATACGCCGTGATCTTGTCGCCGAAACTCCCCTCGACGGAGAAGAAATCCTTGACTTTGGAGCGGTCACGGTGCATAAGACAGGTGACGAGCACGAGGAGCATCACGAGTCCAAAGAAGGAGAGGGAGATCCCGACGAGGGTCCCCGTGGCGCTCCCTTCGCCCGCGATGTAGTAATAGAACTTGTGATTCACAAAGCTATGCGCAAAGCCGTAGTCGAGGAGGAGAGCGATCGCGTTATTCGTCATGTGTACGACGGCGCTCGCATAGATACCCCCCGTCAGATAGGCGAGATAGCCCATAATGACGCCGAGCAGGAATTGGTGGATGAGCTGATTCAGATTGCCATGCAGGAGGGCAAAGATCAGCGCGGTATAAAAGATCGCAAAGAAAGGAGATCTCTTCTTTGCACCCGACATCAGCGCGCCGCGGAGCATGACTTCCTCGCCGATCACGGGGAGGAGGGTCAGCGCGAAAAAGGCGAGGGTGAAGGTCCCCGGCTCACGCGGGATGAAGTACTGCGGCGTATGATCGTAGCCCAGCTTGCCGAGCAGTCTCGTAAAGAGACCGGACAGCGGCGCGAAACAAGTCACGCAACAGATCGCGATCAGGAAAAACAAGGGAAAATAATACCACTTCGGCGGCTCCTTCGCCCCTGTGACGGCGAGGGGATCCACCTTTTTGAGGTGGGAAAAGACCAGCACCGTCCCGAAGAAGATCAGCTGATTACCGGCCACGACGATCCAGGTCCGCACCTCTGTAGCGAGCGGAAAGAGCGAGCCGATCAGCTGAAAGACGATCTGCACGCCGAATGCGATCAAGACCAGGCTTGCCGCCGTGCCGAGATCGAAGGATTTTGATAATTTTTTCCCGTTATCCATATATGCTCCTACCTATTCTTTACTCTCTATGACGCCGCCCCCGAGACAGACTCTCTCTCGATACAGTACGGCGTACTGCCCTTCTGCGACTGCGCGCTGCGGTTTATCAAATATGAGTGTGACGCGGCTCTTTTCTCTGATCGCCGTCGCCGCTTGCAGAGGCTGACGATGACGGATGCGCGCCGTGACCTTCGACTCGCCCTCGGGGAGCTCCATTGAAATATAATGGAAGTTATCCACCGTGAGACGGCTCGAGTACAACAGTTCACTCTCCCCCTGCGTGACGATGAGCTGATTTAAGCGGATATCCTTTTTGACGACGAACCAGGGTTCGCCGTTGCCGCCGCCCCCCACGCCGAGCCCCTTGCGCTGACCGATCGTGTAGTAATACACTCCTTCGTGCCTGCCGACGACGCGTCCATCCGTCGTCACGATATCACCGGGCTTCATCGGGATATACTCGGAGAGAAATCTGCGAAAATTTCTCTCTCCGATAAAGCAGATGCCCGTGCTGTCCTTTTTCTCCCAGACGGGGATCCCCGCCTTCTTCGCGATCTCGCGCACTTCCCCTTTCTTCAGTTCGCCGAGGGGAAAGAGGGCGTTTGCGATCTGACTCTCGGTCACTTGATTGAGAAAGTAGGTCTGATCCTTATCCTCGTCGCAAGAACGCAGTAGGAGATGCCTGTCTCCGTGCGATACGGCGGCGTAATGCCCCGTCGCCACGTAGTCTGCGCCCATCGCGCGAGCGAAAGCGGCGAATACGTCAAACTTTATCTCGCGATTGCACAGTACGTCGGGATTTGGGGTACGCCCCTTCTCGTACTCCGAGAGGAAGTGACGAAAGACCCTGTCGTAATACTCCTTGGAAAAGTCCTCGGCGTAATAGTCTATCTTCAAGACGTCGGCGATGCGCCTGACGTCGTACCAATCGTCGTCCGCGCTGCACCTGCCGCACTCGTCCTCCTCCCGCCAATTACGCATAAAGAGCCCGATCACGTCGTAGCCTTGCTCTTTCAGAAGGAAGGCGGCAACCGCGCTGTCCACGCCGCCGCTGAGTCCGACGACTACCTTTTTACTCATTTCGTCAGATGCTTTTCCTCGAGGGTCTCTCTGTAGAGATTTCTCGTGAAGGGGACCTGCGTAACGGTCACGCTGCTATTCTCCCCGAGGGTGATCAAGGTGCCGCCGCGCTGGATATTCTCGTCAAAGATCGACTGATTGGCTGCGACGATCTCGGGGACGATCCCGTTCGCGCTGTAGTCGATGCTCATACCGTACGAGATGCGGATCCCTTTGTAGGTAAAGGAGAAGGTATTTCTGTGGTCGTGTCCGCAGAAGACGTATTTGGTACTGCCGACGCTGAGGAGCCTGTCAAACTCGTGTCCGCCGTCATACTTGTGTCCGTGAAAATCGCCGACGTAGGAGGAGCAGACCATACCGTCATTGTAGATGCCGCCGTGATAGGTGATCTCTCCGATCTCGGTCTCGAGGGTGCGGGTATTGCCGTAGGTCCACTGTGCGTTGATCGTATCCTCCCAGTCCTCGCCGAGCTCGGTCAGCGCGTCGATGTAGCTATACAGCACGTCGCCGTACTCCGGGAAGGGGATATGTTGGAAAACGATGGAGTCCACCGTCTTACCCTCGATGCGCGAGATGTCCTTGATCGCATCCTCGTACCAGTCGAGCTGATCGTCGTGGACCCATTCGTACTTTTGCTGATCGGCGTAGTATTGCCCGTCGATCTCGTCCTGCACGCCGCGGAGATAGGATCCGCTGTCAAAGAGCACGAGAGGCATATTCGTCGAACCGTCACGATTGACGATATTGATGATATAGTTCCCGAGACCGGTGATATCCTCGGGGCCGTCCTCGTAGATGCAGTACTTGAGCGCGTCCGACTTCAAGTAGTCGGCGAGGCACTGCTTGGACGCCTCGACAGAGCCGAGATCGGAGATCAGAGATCCCTCTTCGTCGTGATTTCCGAAGAGGAACGCCCAGGGGATCTCGAAGGAATCGATAAAGTCGGCGAATTTACAAAACGCCTCCTCGTTATTATTGGTGCCGGTAAAGGGCTGGATGGAGTCCAAGGTAAAGATCGAGTCACCCGTCACGATGATGAGATCGGGATCGGCTGCGCGAATGACCTCCGTGGCGGCAGTCATCGCCCATTCGTCGCGATAAACGTAGCTTTTCTCCACGTTGTCGCTAATTTGCTTTTCGGAATTGATAAAGTGCATATCGGTGAGCTGGAGGATCTTGAAGGTGCCGTCCTCCTTGACCTGCATCGTATGCGAGACGTACTTACTCGTTTCCCTCTCCTGCTTGTCATTATCCCCCGGGTCTTCTATAGTATCACCACAGCCGAAAAAGGCATAAGTGGCAACCGTCACGATCAAGAGAATGGAAATAATAAATAAAATGCGTCGTTTCATGAGCGTGTCCTCGTTAAGTATGGTGTAAAGTCGGGGGAAGCGGACGCCCTTCGGAGAGCGCCCGCGAGAGTAATTATTTCGTCAAAGAATAGGCGTAGGATGCGTCGATCACCGCGTAGACGTCCTCGGGAGAGAACGTCTCGTCCACGATCACGCTGTACCAGTCGTGATCCTTATTCTTCGGGAAGGCGGAGCGAACGCCCGTCGCCTTATGCGCGGCGCGGATCGCAGCCGACTTTTCCGCAGAGAGTCTTACGAGCAGCACGATCTTGCCTTCGTCCTCGTAAATGTAGCTAAAGCAGACGCGCTTTCCTTCTGCGAGAGCGAAGTGGTTATCCGACATCAAGAGCTTGCCGTTCGGCGTGCGATTTGCCCTGCCGTTGAGCTCGACTTTCTCTCCGTAGGTGGCGGCGAGATGATCCATAATAGACTTCTTGGTGACGACGCCCACGGCGCCCGTATCTCTCGCCGCCGCGATGGACGCTTTGAGAGAGACTTCCTCGGCGGGCTCCGCAGGAGCGGGAACGACGACCTCTCCGCCAACGATATTCATCACTGCGCGGTCGATCTCGTCGTAGACGTTCTTTTCGCTAAAGGTGGAGTCAACGATCACACTGTACCAATCCTTTTCCTTATTCTTCGGGAATGCAGAGCGAACGCCCGTCGCCTTATGAGCGGCGCGGATCGCCTGCGCGTGAGCGGCGG
>CAMOTC010000018.1 GCA_946625545.1 uncultured Clostridia bacterium
CTGTGTGCAGAGTAGCCTGCCTTGAGTGAAATAGGCGGATTGGGAACCACACCGTTTGCGTCGGCAGACGCAGCCCGGTGATTGCCCATGAAACTTAAATTGCAAAAGAGGATAAGTCGTGTGTGGCCTGTTAAGGAAATCTTCTAGACTGTATTCGACGACGTAGGGATTATAGTGCGACCTAAGTGGCGATCCGGTTTCGTGAGGGGTAACTCCACGGCCGGCGGATGAAAAGGAAACTGCGCGTTCGGCGACGGCGCGTTCCGCCCGGGGAAATCCTACCGGACCTATGGCGCAAGGTTTACTTACGTTGTCACCACCGATCATAAGGAGTAAGCGCTTGAAAAACGACGCAGAACATATTACAGAGCCTCTTTCCGAAGAGGAAACGCCGCAAAAAGAGCACCCAAAACGCAAGGGGCAGAAGCGTAACCTTTGGCCGCTGAAAGTGACGATCATCACCCTCGTACTTTCGGCGTTTTTCAGTTTTTCCACCGAGATCATTTCGAGCAAAAGCAACCTCGTCGTTGCTCTTTTGATCTGTATTTTCCTGATTTTGATCAGTATCATCTTTGACGGGATCGGCGTCGCTGCGACCAACTGCGATATTAAGCCTTTGACTTCTATGGCGTCAAGGCGGGTCCCCGGTAGCCGTATCGCGATCCGTCTCGTGCAGAACTCGGAAAAGGTGAGTAGTATCTGTTGCGACGTGATCGGTGATATTTGCGGCGTCATTTCGGGAGCTTGCTCAGCGGCGATCGTTCTCAGGATCGTAGAATACTACGGTGCGGGGTCGAGTCAGCTCTGGATCTCCATCGTGGCGAGCGCTCTGATCGCGGCGATCACGGTGGGTGGCAAGGCGATCGAGAAGACCATCGCGATAAGAAATTCCAAGGAACTGGTTATGTTTGCCTCGCGCTTTTTAGCGCTTTTCAGTAGAGAGGAAAGGAAGGAGAGAAAAAATGCTTCTAAAAAGAACGATACTTCCAAGTGATATTCGTGCGCTTTCTCTCGACTCTCTGAAAGAACTGTCGGAGGAGGTGCGTAGGCGCATTATAGAGGTGACTCTGCAAAACGGTGGTCATATCGGGGCGTCTCTCGGCGCCGTCGAGCTTATCGTGGCGCTTCTCCACGTATTCGATGCCGACAGGGATAAGATCATTTTCGACGTCGGGCACCAGGCTTATGCCTACAAGATACTTACTGGGAGAAACGATACTTTTGATACTCTACGTACTTTTCACGGCATCAGCGGCTTTCCGATGCCTTCTGAGAGTAAATACGATCATTTTATCGGTGGGCACGCGGGGAATGCTGTCTCTGCGGGCTGTGGATATGCAAAAGCACGGGATCTCGCGAAGGATGATTATGAGGTCATCTCGGTCGTGGGTGACGGCGTCATGGTGAATGGGGAGACGGCGGAAGGCTTAAATATCCTCGCGTCTTCAGGAAAACAGATCGTCGTTATCAATGATAATACCTATTCCATTTCGGCAGGAGTCGGCTCGATCCCCGATTATCTTGCATCCCTGCGGAAGGTCGCTTTTGACGGGCGCGTGAGAAGGGGCGACGAGAGTCCCTTTGCCATTTATCAAGCAGACTACATAGGCGCCGTGGACGGACACGATATTTCCGCATTGACAGAGGCATTTTCGCTTGCGAAAAAGTGCGAGCATTCGGTGATCGTTCACGTCGTGACAAATAAGGGGAAAGGGTACGCTATCGCTGAGAATAATCCCTTGAAACTGCACGGCATCTCTCCGCGTGGAGAGGCGTCGGGTGAAGGTTTCGGCGCTTTTTTCGGCGAGGAGATCATCAAGCTTCGTGAGAAAGACGATAAGGTCGTAGCGATCGCTGCGGCGATGGCGATCGGAACGGGACTCAGCCGTTTTATGGAACTGTATCCCGAGAGTTTTATCGACGTAGGTATCGCGGAAAGTACGGCGCTGACCGTTGCCGCCTCGCTTGCGCGTGCCGGATATAAGCCCTACGTTGCGATCTATTCCACCTTTTTAAATCGGGCGTATGACCAGCTCCTCTATGACGTGGCGATGGACGACTTGGACGTTACTTTTATGCTTGACCGTTCGGGGATCGTCGGAGAGGACGGAGAAACGCACCAAGGGATCTATGATCTCTGCCTTTTGTCCTCTATTCCGACTGTTAAGGTGGCTTCTCCTGCGTCGTATGAAGAACTCCGTAATTTGATCGCGTGGTCACACCGCGAAAAGGGCGTTAAGGTCATTCGTTATCCGAAATTCGGCTCTTCGGCTCTTTTACCGAGCAGTGACGATCTCCCGCATTGGCAGATGCTATCTCGTGGGGTGGACGGCTATATCCTCGCGCACGGTGCACCCAATGTCGAAGTGGCGATGAAAGTCGCAGATCTTGTTTCTGAAAAGGGACGTACTATCGGCGTGATCAATGCTCGCTTTCTTTCTCCGATCGATGAGGAGATGCTCGGTAGTATCGAAGGAATGCCGTTATACGTCGTAGAGGATAATATCTATGCAGGGTCACTCTCCGAGCATCTGGCGGCGAAGGGACTGGCGGTGCGCGCATTTACTCTGCCTAATGGTTACGTGACTTTCGGTAAAACTTCCGTTTTGAGAGAGCATTACGGGATCGATGCCGAATCTATCGCGGAGGCGATCCTCCATGAGGCTTGATCTACTTGTCTCCGAGCGTCTCGGCGTCTCACGCACGCGCGCGCAAAACATCATAAAGACAGGGGGCGTAACTTTTCACGGAGCACTCCTCGATAAACCCTCTCTTGACGTCGATCCCGACAACGATCTCTCCATTGAGGATACTTTGAAATATGCTTCGCTCGGCGGCGTGAAGATGGAGAACGCTCTTGAACAATTTCACGTCGATCTGAAAGGTAGAGTGTGTCTCGACGTAGGTGCCGCTAACGGCGGCTTTACTGACTGTATGCTGAGAAAGGGCGCACGCGAGGTCCGGGCTTTGGACTTGAATATCGCATTTCCCGATGAGCTGATTTCAGATAGTAGGGTGAAAATCTTTGATAAAACCAACGTAAAAAGCGTCGGTGATATCTTTGATAAGGATAGTTTTGATTTGATCACCGTTGATCTCAGCTTTATATCGCTTGAGGGACTATTTCCTCTCTTTTATCCTTTGATCAAGGTCGGCGGATCTCTCCTCGTCCTCTTCAAGCCGCAGTTCGAGGTGGGGCGAAAAGCA
This sequence comes from uncultured Clostridia bacterium, assembly GCA_946625545.1. Taxonomy (GTDB): domain Bacteria; phylum Bacillota; class Clostridia; order Christensenellales; family CAG-1252; genus CAG-1252. Next base: position 3,208 of record CAMOTC010000018.1, read on the forward strand.
CTCCCGAAGAGTGGCATCGTCCACGACAGAAAAGCGATCGAAAAGGCGTTTAACGGTGTGATTTCAGCGGGTGAATGCGCAGGATTTCGTATGGTCGGGCATTGTCCTATCCCCGAGATCTTTCCTGATAAAAATAAGGAAAGAACGATACTTTTTGTAAAATAGCATATTCTAATAAAAATATAAATATATATCATATTTTTGCATAAAACTCTTGTTTTCTGTGAATATTTGTCTTATAATTTTAATATGAAGTTCTGTTTGGTTGTAAATGATACGAAGCCGCTCGCGAAGGATTTTTCCGAAGAATTCATCGTTGAGCTCAAGAAGCGCAGTTTTGCGTATTATCTTTTCTCGGGTGTGATCGAAGAATCTACCGATTTTGCCGTAGTTTTCGGCGGTGACGGTACGATCTTGAAGTTCATCCGCGGAACGATGGTCAAAGTCCCTGTTTTGGGGATCAATTGCGGTAAGATGGGTTTTCTCGCCGAGTCGGGAAAGAGTGCGTCAGAGTACGTCGATGATCTTGTAAATGAGAATTATCATCTCGATAGGCGCTGTTTTCTCGAGATAGAGTGCCTTGGTGAGAGGTATTACGCCTTGAACGAGGTCGTTATCGGACGCGCAGACACTATTAACCTTGTGGATATCAATATCGATACGGTAAACGGTTCTCTTGATCACTATCGCGCGGATGGCGTGATCGTATCTACGCCGACAGGCTCTACCGCTTATTCTCTTTCCGCCGGCGGACCTGTATTGAGTCCGAAGGTGCCTGCTTTTGTCGTGACTCCGATCTGTCCGCATAGCTTGCAGTCAAAGGCGATCGTTTTACCTCGTGATGAGAGTATCGAGATCGATGCTTCTACGCACGGGAAGTGTATCGTCGTGGTGGACGGTATCGGCGTGCAGACGGTAGATGATAAAGTGTGCGTTCGCGTCACGGGTAGTGAGTGCGGTGTGGACTTTGTCCGGATAGACAAGAGAAGCTTTTATTCGATCATGCTCAGCAAATTTGCGAAAGGAAAATAATACTATGGCTTGTGATAACAGAAGATTGCGCATTTTGGAACTCATCAAAAAGTACAGCATCGGTAAGCAGGAGCAACTCGTGGAACTCTTGAACGCCGAGGGCTTTAACGTTACGCAAGCTACCGTTTCGCGCGATATCAATGAGCTTGGACTCAGGAAGGTCAAGGAGAGCGGCGCCTTTCGCTACGTACAGGCGGCACGAGATGCGGCAGTCGGAGACGACAAAACGGCGGCGATCTTCAGGCAGACAGTTCTCTCCGTCGTTGCAAATGGCAATCTTGTCATAATCAAGACGCTTGCGGGCAGTGCGAATGCAGTATGCGCGATCATCGATAGTTTTTCTCTCGAGGGTGTGTTCGGGACGATCGCGGGTGACGATTGCATCTTTGTCGCCGCGGACGTTGCGGTCGCCGCAGAGATCGCGACGCGTTTCTCCTCCTGTTTAACCGATAAAACGGCTGTTTCGCGCAAATAAGATGATTTTACAGCTACATATCAAAAATATAGCTTTGATTGAGGATTGTACCATAGAGTTTGGTCCGAAACTCAATGTATTGAGCGGCGAAACGGGCGCCGGTAAATCTATTATCATCGATTCATTGGGATTTGCTCTCGGTGCACGCGCCGACAAGGGCTTGATCCGTCACGGTGCGGCTATGGCAAGCGTTGAAGCGGTCTTTGATCTCGTGGATGCACCCATTGTTCGCAAAAAAATGTCCGAAATGGGCTATGAAGAGGATGACACTTTGATCTTGTATCGCTCTATGACCGATACGCGCAGTGATATCCGCATCAACGGCCGCGTGGCGACGCTCTCGATGTTGAAAGATCTCGGTGGAGCCCTTGTCGATATCCTCGGACAGCATGAAAATCAGTCTTTATTATACGTTTCTTCTCACGTCGAGCTGTTGGATAAATATGGAGAAAACGCGATTTCAGCGTTAAAGTCCGAAGTTTTTGATTTGTATCATCGATATAAAAATATCACAAATGAGCTCGATACGTTTGGAAATGAGCAAGAACGAGCTCGGAAGATCGATCTCTTGAAATATCAAATCGATGAGATCAAAGATGCAGATTTACAGGTCGGCGAGGAGGAAAAGCTTCTTTCCGATCGCGAGAAATACAGAAATGCGGAGAAGATCCTGACCGCAGTAGGCACAGCGTCCTCTGCGCTCGAGGGTGGAGACGCATTTAGTATCCAAAGTGCGATCTCTGCTGCTCTCATTTCTCTTAGACAAGCTACGAACTTCGATGAATCTTTATCCGAGCTCTACGAAAGGCTCGAGTCGCTTAACGTGGAGTTGAAAGACATCGAAGACGAACTGAATAATTATACCGATTCCTTTGATTTTGACGGGGCAACGGCGGAGCGCGTGGAGCGCAGAGTCGATCTGATCCGTTCTATGAAGAGGAAATACGGCGCTTCCGTCGAGGATGTTCTCGTCGCAGGGCAAAGGTTTGAAGAAGAATATCAATCTCTCTGCGATGCGGATGATCGTATCCGTGATCTCAGTGAGCAAAAAGAGATCATCTATGATAAACTCTTGAAAGTCTGCTCCGCGCTAAGTAAGGCGCGTCTGAATGCCGCCCAAAAGCTCAAGGGTGAGATCGAGGGCGAGCTTGCTCAACTCGGAATGGGTGGGAGCATCTTCGAGGTAAAGATCTCATCCGATAATGACTATGTCTCCGAAACGGGATTTGATCGCGTTGAATTTTTGATTTCGCCGAACCCCGGTGAGCCTGTAAGGAGTCTATCTAAAATCATCTCGGGCGGTGAGATGTCTCGTTTTATGCTCGCGATGAAAGTTATCACGGCGCGCCTTGACGGTATATCCACTCTCGTATTTGATGAAGTGGATGCAGGTATCAGCGGACGTATCGGGGAAGTTGTTGCCGAGAAGTTGGCTCTCATTTCCGACACGAGACAGGTTATCGCCATAACGCATTTGCCGCAAGTCGCCGCCATGAGTGACGATCACTATCTGATCGAGAAAAATACCGTTGACGGATCGACTCGTACATCCTTGCTTCATTTGGATGAAAACGGCGTGATCGGAGAGGTCGAACGTCTCTCTGCGGGAGCAGGTGAGTATGGTGCATTGCACGCTCGTGAACTTCGTTCTATTGCTTTGGCGAAGAAGATTTCGATCCGCAAATAATCCCAAAAGTATTCTAAATTAGCTATAATTCTATAACTTTATTCTAAAAATCGACCTAATTTAAAGCAATTTCAATCATTTTCCATCTTGCTTTTTATCAATTGATGCGTAGAAGGCTCATTCTTGCAAATGATAAGAAAGAGGTGACGAAATGAAAAAAGCAGCTACTTTCTTGTTATGCATACTTCTGATCGCGATCGTATTTTCGCCGAGCATTGTCGATACGGCACAAGCGGAAAGCGTCGTTTATCTCGGAGGGATGCCTATCGGGATAGGACTTGCCGAAGAAGGGCTGATCGTTACGGGGTTTGTCGATGTCATCACCGATGAGGGGGCGATTTGTCCCGCTCGCGATACCGAGATATTGACGGGAGACCTCTTGGTCGCCGTTGAAGGCATCAGGATCGGCGAAGTCTCTGATTTTGCTACTATCCTGCAAAAGTCCGTGGGAGAAGTTACTTTGACCATGAAAAGGGGGGAAGACGAGCTTGATTTCGTCCTCACCCCCGTCACCGATATCTTGACTGGGCTGAAAAAAGTCGGATTAACCATGAAAAACGGGATAAACGGCGTGGGAACGCTGACTTTTATCCTTCCCGGCTCTATGCGATACGGTGCGCTCGGACATGGTATCGTTGATGCGGATACGGGTAAACTCTTTATTGCTGACAGCGGCTCTATTTATAAATGTCAAATCGATGGAGTAAAACGCCCGGAACCGGGAAAAGCAGGGGAACTGGTCGGACGATTTGTGGATCGGGACCATCCGATCGGAGAGATCTCTCGTTGCAATGCCTATGGAGTGTACGGTGTCATGGAAAAAGGGGTATTTCCCGATCTGCAAATGCTCCCGATCGCTTCTCGCGGAGAGGTGAAAACAGGGGATGCGCTTATCTATTCGACCATTCGCGGAGATACGCCGGTGGCGTATAAGATACAGATCGTGAAAACGGCTACGCAAAATAAGGCAGAAGAAAAGAGTATGCTCATCCGCATAACCGATAAAGAACTGCTCAAGGAAACAGGGGGAATCTTGCAAGGGATGAGTGGGAGTCCCATCGTACAAAACGGCAAACTTGTCGGCGCGGTGACTCACGTCCTCGTCAATGAAAGTACTCTCGGATATGGTTTATACATCGATTGGATGCTGGAAAATGCCGCGTGATCGCGGCTTTTTTTTCATATTTTGCGTTTTTATTACATAAAAATTTTTATGAAATATTCATTGCGCAATCACCTTTTTTTGATCAAAAGGGATTTCATTTGTACCTTAAAAGAACACAAATGGGGCGTTATATCCGGCCTTTTTCTCTTCATCGGCGGTGTTGTACTCGGGATATATATCGGCTCGGACGTTGGGGAAAAGGAGGCGCCTTTTGGGATGTTTGCCTCTCTCTTTGGGCTGGAATACTCTCCTTTTGGCTATCTGGTGCCTGATTTTCTTCGATTTCTGCTCTTTGCGGCACTGTGTTTTCTTGCTTTTCTTTTGCCTGCGCCGATGCTGTATCCTGCCGTCGCCATCCTCTTTTTCGGAAAATACTTCGGAGAAGCCGCTTACGTATGCTTCCTCTCCGATCCCGTGATCCCCGCGATCTTGAATATCCTTTTGATCTATATCCCTCTACTGATCATCGGTGGCGCTATGCTGATATCAGTCATGATCAAGGCGAGAGCATCAAGGGTCGAGAGCGGGGCGGATCCCTGTCGAAAATCCATCAAACGCGAGCTGTTTTACGTCTTGACTCTCCTTTTTGCATATTTTGTGATACTTTTTCTCATCGACGTCGTTATTTGCGGGGTGATCTACATTGTTGTGATCGCGCTTTGACCTTGAATAATCATAAAAAACCGCCGCATACTATCCCGCGAGGTGAAAAATGAAGAAATTACTGTTGTTTTTGATGGTTTTCGTAGCTCTCATCGGGATAATCTCTCCCGTATCCGAGGTCGCAAAAGGCGAATCGCTTTCTCGCGTTCAGGCAAAAAGCGCCTGTTTGATCGATAAAAGGACGGGAGAATTGCTCTACGGTCAGGATGAAAACACCGAGTATCCGATCGCGAGTATGGTAAAGATCATGACGGCTCTTTTGACTTTTGAAGAGATCGAACGAGGAGATCTCACCTTTGATGAGAAGGTCTTGATCAGCGAAAATGCGGCGGGAATGGGTGGCAGCCAGATGTTCCTCGACAGGGGTCTCGAATATCCTGTGACCGATCTTCTGAAAGGGGTGATCGTCGTATCCGCAAATGATGCCTGCGTGGCGCTTGCCGAAAGGATCGCCGGATCGGAGGAATCTTTCGTCGCGCGAATGAATGAAAAGGCGAAGACCCTTGGTATGGATCATACCGTATTTGTGAATGCTACAGGTCTCCCGAAAGAGGGCGGACACAGCACCGCCCACGACGTAGCGCTCATGCTCCGCGAACTCACGAGCCACGAGCACTACTACGATTACAGCAAGATCTGGCTCGAGGACTACGTTCATCCCGACGGTAGGGTGACCACCCTCACTAATACCAATAAATTCGTACGCTTTTACGACGAATGTGACGGTGGGAAGACGGGCTTTACGCAGGAAGCAAAGTTTTGTCTCGCGGCGACGGCGACGAGAGGGGATACTAAGCTGATCTCGGTCGTGATCGGCGCAGAAGACAGCAAGACGAGATTCGCAGAGAGCAAAAGATTGCTTTCTTATGGATTTGCAAACTTTGCGACTGACGTCTTGATCAAGAAGGGGGAAGCGCTATTCCGCTGTCCTGTAAAACAGGGCAAGGCTGATGAGGTCCTATGCGCCGCGGAGAATGACATCTCGGTACTGAGAAAAATAGGCGGAGAGGCGAGCGCGGCGGACGTTGAAACTGTATATTATGATGTGAAAGCACCCGTTCAAACGGGGGATCCTGTGGGCGAATGTACGATCAAAGATGGGGATAAAACCTATACCGTGCGACTGATCGCGACAGAGAACGTGGAGAAAGCCACGATCGGAGATATCTTCCGAAAGATCGCGACACAATGGGCATAAAAAAGGGCGCGTACTTCGGTGCGCGCCTTTTTCTCTTTCTAAAATGTGTTGACGAATAAATAAAAAATATTTATAATTCAAATAATGATTTATCGTATACTTTTTTCAAATTATGAATTTTGGGAGAAATTATTTCTCATAGTCGCGTTTTTGTCCGCTGCGACGATCGCGATTTGTTTGCATGAATATGCGCACGGATATGCTGCATATAAACTCGGAGATCCTACGGCAAAAGACAATGATCGACTGACTTTGAATCCGCTCATGCATTTTGAACCTGTGGGGCTCGTCATGTTTCTCCTCGTCGGATTTGGTTTTGCGCGTCCCGTGCCCATCAATCCCAATAATTTCCGTGACTATAAAAAGGGCTTGCTGATCACATCCTTCGCGGGCGTTATCGCGAACTGTATCCAGGCGCTCATCGGGTTCGCTATGATGGTGGGCTTCGGATATCTCTATTTCGGCTACGACACGGCGATCACGCCCTTGTATTATGTCTACTACTTCATGTTCCATTTCTCGCTGTACGCTACCCTCTTAAACGCCGCATTGATCGCCTTTAACTTGCTCCCGATCTATCCTTTGGACGGCTTTCGCGTGCTTGAAGCGCTGTCGAAGAGGGAAAACGGATACATTCGCTTTATGCGCCGCTACGGTTCCTTCGTATTGATCGGGATCGTGGTGATTGGCTTTTTCTTTGAGAGAATAGGGATCCCCGAGGCGAATATCTTTGGGCTCTATCTTTCCAAAGTCCAGGAAGGGATCATCCTTCTCTTTAATGACATAATGGGAGGTTTGCTCGGCTGATGGATGATTTTTTTGTCGAAAGCAAAGAGACGTTCAGCTTTAAGCTCGACGACTTTGAAGGTCCGCTCGATCTCCTTTTGCATATGCTGAGAGAGGCAAAGATCGAGATCAAAAACATCTTTGTCTCCAATATCACAGGACAATATCTCCGCTATATCGAGGATATGAGTTCTCTCGACCTCGAGAAGGCGAGCAACTTCGCGGGAATGGCGGCGACACTTCTTGATATCAAACTGCGTAGCGTCCTGCCGCGCACGGAAGAAGAGGACGTTATCCTTGAAGAGGATAAGAACTCCATTATTCTCCTTCTCGAAGAGTACGATCTTATCAAGGACAGCGCACAGCGCTTAAAGGCGACGGAGACGACCAATCGCTTTTTCCGTGAGCCCGAATTTGACGAAAAGGACTGCCGCGTGCTCCTAACGAACTTTAACCTCGAGAACTTGATCGACGCTTTTGCAAAGATTATGTATAAAGCGGAAACAAAGACTACCGAGGTCGTCGCCAAGGTCATCGTCAAAGACCGTTTCACCGTAGGACAAAAGACCAAGTCGCTCGCCGCTGCGCTGATCGAGCAGAAGGAGTTGAGCTTTTTCTCGCTCTTTGACGACGATTATACTGACAGTGAAAAGATCAATACCTTCCTGGCTCTACTCGAACTCTTGAAAAAGCAGTTTGCCGAGGCGATCCAGGAAAAGCCTTTTGAGGATATAAAGATCACGTTGAAAGAAGGCGCAGAAGCCATATCGTACGAGGGAGGATTCGATGAACAACCGGATGAGTATAATTGAGGCGATCGTTTTTGCTTCGGGGAAAGGGATACATAAGAGCGAGATCCTCGAAAAGCTCGATATCACCAAGAAGATGCTGGACGGCATCGTAGAGGATCTGAAGGAAAAGTATTCGCCCGTGAACGGCGGTATCGTTTTTATCGAGACGGCGGGAGTTTTACGCTTTGTGACCGCGCCCGACGTAGGTGACGTGGTTGCCGAAGTCTTGAAGCCTCTGAAGGAGAGAGAACTCAGCCGTTCGCTCCTCGAGGTCATGGCGATCGTCGCATATAAACAGCCTGTGACGAGGCTCGAGATCGACGATATACGCTCGGCATCCTCCGACTATGCGATCACGATGCTGCTCAAGGCGAACTTGATCACGGTGGTAGGGCGCAAGGATGCGATCGGACGTCCGCTCCTCTATGGTACGACAGATGATTTCCTTGTGAAATTCCAACTGCAGGATCTCTCCGAGCTTCCCTCCGTAAAAGAGGTGCAGGAGCGCATCAAGGTCATTGAAGAAGGACTGCAGAAAACGAGCGTGGAATTGTTCCCCGAAAAAGAAGTCAATGAAGTGGATGCCCCGATGCTTGCTCCCGGCGAGGAGATCAAAGTCGAGCGTATCAGCGAAGAGGACGTCGAGGTGGATCTCTCTGCGATCGTGAGAGAAGAGGTCGCGGCAGATCTAACCGATAGGAAGGATCCCGACGAAGAATAAGCGCTTTTATGAGATAATTATCGAGATGTCCACCATACTAATCGGGTGGACGTCTTTTTTTATGCCTTATTGGCTCTTTTGATCATCATCCTGCCTGTCTTTGTGCGCATTGAAGGGGCATTCTCCTTTGAAAGGAGGCTCTTTTTCCTTACATTCAGACTGTACGGAATGCGTATCCTATCTATCATCCTCTATGTTGATAAAGAGGGTGAACCGTACCTTTCTATAGGTGGAAAGAAAGGAAAGCCCATCTTGTCGCAAAAGGAGAAACCAAAGAAGAAGGTGAATTTCTTAGCTATCTTATCCGCTATATATCTCACCAAGGCGGACATCTCCCTCTATGTCGGCGGTGCACCGCAAAGAGTATCACTGCTGCTCGGTATGGTAGAGATATTTTTAGAGGATATTATCGCCGGTGCGAACGCGCGATTCCCCGTCGAGTCTTGCCGTATCAGAGCACTTCCGTGCTATGTGAACGATCAGTTCTCGGCAAAATTTTCCATATCGCTATTTACCTCTCCCGTACTGATACTCGACGCATTTACGCATACTAGGAAAGGAGTAAAATATGCAAAAGGAAGCAATAGGAAATTTGATGGAGAAAACGATATCCGATCTCAGGCAAATGATTGACGCAGACGCGGTGATCGGCCGCGAGATCCTCGCCCCTGACGGCACTCTCGTGATCCCTATCTCAAAGGTGAGCTTGGGGATGGTGACAGGTGGGGGCGAGTACGGCTTGCAACGTATGAACGGTGACTTTACGGGCGCAGGGGCAGGCGGCGCGGGTGCGACGATCACCCCCATCGGATTTCTCGTTTTGGGCAAATTAACGCATTCGTTCATTAAAGCCGACGGCAAAGAGGAGGATGAAAAATGGGTCAACGTCATGCAAACGGTCGCTCGCTTTTTCTCAAAGAGAAAAAAGGATTGATCGCACTTGTACTGATCTTAGTCGGTGTGCTCTTTCTTGTCCCGATCACAGAAGCCGCCGCGGCAAACAGAGGTTCGAGTATCGTCGTTATGGATGCCGATACAGGGGAGATCCTGCTGAATGAGAACGGTGACACGCCGATGGAGATCGCCTCTACGACAAAGATACTGACTGCGATCACGGTGATAGAGAATGCCGATATCTTTATGACCGCTCCCATTCCCGCGTCTGCCGTCGGGGTAGAGGGCTCCTCGATCTATCTGCGTCAAGGGGAAAAATGGAGAGTTCTCGATCTTTTGTATGGTTTGATGCTTAGGAGCGGGAATGACGCCGCCGTAGCGCTTGCCGAGATCACCTCGGGAAGCGTAGAGGATTTCGCTCTTTTAATGAATCAAACGGCGCAAAAGGCAGGAGCGAAAAATAGTCATTTTACCAATCCGCACGGCTTGCACGACGAGCGCCATCTATGCAGCGCGAGTGATCTTGCAAAGATCACGGCTTACGCCTTAAAATGTCCTATATTTGCGGAAATAGTAAAGACAAAGACTCATCGCGCAGTCAAGGAGGACGAGGGGGTGACGGAGGAGGTTACTTTTTATAATAAAAACAAGCTGTTATACTCCTATCCGTATGCGATCGGGGTTAAGACAGGCTATACCAAGCATTCGGGGAGATGTCTCGTGTCTGCAGCGGAAAAAGAGGGACGGAAACTGATCTGCGTGACACTGAATGTCTATGATACCTACGGTGTGTCGAAATCACTATTTGAAAAGTATTTTTCATCACCCTCGGGCGATCACGCGCAAAGTACTTGATAAAATACCTTAAATATTGTATTATTTGTATCGGGAGAACGATATGAGAATCAATAAATATATTGCAGAAGCGGGAGTGGCGTCCAGAAGAAACGCCGATCAAATGATCAAAGACGGCAGAGTCTCCGTAAACGGGAAAAAGATCTCGGAATGCGGCATCGATATCAACGTCGAGAATGACACCGTCTACGTTGACGGCGTACGCATCATTCCCATTCGTCGATACACTTACATAATGTTCAATAAGCCCAAGGGCTGTATCACCACAGCGCAGGACGAGTTTGGCAGAAAAACGGTTTACGATTATCTCGAGCAATTTGCGGGGAAAGGGCTTTTCCCCGTCGGCAGACTTGACTATGACAGTGAAGGTCTCTTGCTCTTGACCAATGACGGCGCACTCGCGCAGGTCTTGACCCATCCGAGCTACGAAGTGCCTAAGACCTATCTCGTCAAGATAGAAGGGGAGATCTCGGATGACGACTTAAAGAAGATCCGCGCAGGGGTGAAATTCGAGGGCGTTCGTTACGCTCCCGCCAGAGTCTCCGTCAAGGAAAAGTCCGAAAAGTTTACCCGTATCAAGATCACCGTTACCGAAGGTAAAAATCGCGAAGTAAGAAAGATATTCGAGGCAGTGGGAAAGAACGTCGTATTCCTCTGCAGGCGCAAGATCGGTGAGCTATCACTCGGCGGACTCTCCCGCGGCAGTGCTCGCTATCTGACCGATAGAGAGATCGCGTATCTAAAGTCTTTCGATAAAAAATAGGAGCGAAATCATGCGGATCCTGATCGTAAATGACGACGGCATTCAAGCGCCCGGAATACATAAACTCGCAGAGCAACTCTCCCGCGAGCATTCCGTCGTGGTCGTCGCGCCGCATACGCAAAAGTCGGGTTACAGCCATTCGCTCTCCTTTCATAAAACCATTACCTACGCGCCCTATAATCTCGGACTTCCTTTGAAGTCTTATTCTTTAACGGGGACTCCCTGTGACTGTGTGAAATTTGCTATCGACGTCCTGATGAAGGATGATCTCCCCGACCTTATCCTGTGCGGGATCAACGATGACTATAACCTCGGTACCGACGTCGTGTATTCGGCAACGGTCAACGCTGCGCTTGAAGGGGCGCTCCTCGGATTTCCTTCCTTTGCCGTCTCGATCGGTAGGGAAAACGCCGACGATTTCACTTATCCTGCCCGTTTTATCGAGGAAAATCTGCAGACGTTTTTGTCCTTGAAGCGGAGCGATAACATCTGTTTCAGTATCAATTTCCCATCCAATAAGAAGGAGTGCATCAAAGGGGTGCGCTTTGCCTCTCTCGGACTGCGCAAATTCAGCGACCGCTACGAGCTCCGGGAAAATCGAGACGGAAGCGGGTATCTCCTGCTCGGAGAGCCTATCCCGCTGGATAATTCTCCCGACTCCGACGTCGAGCTCATAAAGAAAGGGTATATTACCATCACTCCTGTCGCCATTCAGGATACCGCACGCGAATACTTCGATAAGTCTGCGGAGAGGAAGCTATGCTTATAGCGATCATCGGTGGTGGCGCGGCGGGGATGGCTGCCGCATACGGCGCGGCGAGTATGGGCGCCGAAGTCGTGATTTTTGAGAGAAACGAGAAACTCGGGAAAAAGCTCTTTATATCGGGAAAAGGGCGGTGCAATCTGACCAACGACTCCGATATCGAGCATCATCTCTCGAACGTCGTCAATAACCCGCGATTTCTCTATTCTGCTTATCACGCCCTCTCTCCAAGCGATCTGATGCGCTTGATCGAGAGCACGGGAACGATCTTAAAGACGGAGCGGGGAGGACGTGTATTTCCTCTCTCGGATAAGTCGTCGGATATCTTGCGCGCTTGGAAGGTGCTCCTTGACTCCCTTCGTGTCAAAGTACATATCGATGAAAGGGTGCACGCGATAGGGAAAGATGGGGAAAAATTCACGGTAGATACCGCTGTAGGCAAGTATTTCTTTGATAAAGTCATCATCTGTACAGGCGGTATGACCTATCAAGCTACAGGAAGTACCGGGGACGGCTACCGCTTTGCGACGAAACTCGGACATCACGTGTCCGATCTACTGCCCGCACTCGTCGGGATACGCGCAAATATCCCTAAAAACCTTGCGGGGCTCTCGCTGAAAAACGTCGAATTGACGGTTTCGAGGAGAGATAAAGAGCTCTTTCGAGAGTTTGGCGAGATGCTCTTTACCCACACGGGAATCTCGGGGCCCATCGTACTACGTACGTCGAGCAGGATCAATAAGGAAGATTTAGCTGAGATAACCCTTTCTCTCGATCTCAAGCCCGCATTGACCAACGAGACGCTGGACGCGAGGCTTGTGCGTGATTTTACCGCAAATAACAATCGTGCGATCAAGAACGTTTTGCCCGAATTGATGCCGAAATCTCTGATCCCACTCGTGCTCGAAAAGGCGGAGATCGCTGCGGAAACGCCATGTCATTCTTTATCGAAGGACGTCAGGCGGCGCCTCGCGCAGGTCGTAAAGGGGATAGAGATGGCCCCTATCGGCTTTGAAGATATGAATGGCGCCATCGTGACCTCGGGCGGGGTATCCGTTGCCGACGTCAACGCTAAAGATATGCAAAGCAAGATCGTATCGGGACTATACTTTGCAGGTGAGGTGCTCGACGTGGATGCGCTAACGGGCGGATTTAATCTGCAGATCGCCTTCTCTACGGGGTATCTCGCGGGAACCAAAGCGGCAATCGGTTGATTGTAGGGGGCTATTGTGTTAAAATCATATAGGAGGTAGCTTATGAATATCGCTATTGACGGACCTTCCGGCGCAGGGAAGAGTACGATCGCCAAGGAACTGGCGAAACGACTGAATATCACCTATTTGGATACGGGAGCCATGTATCGTACCGTCGCTTTGAAGGCGTTACTGATCGGGGTGGACGTAAACGACGCGGAAGCTGTCGAAAAGATGCTTCCCTCTGTGGATCTCGATATCAAGTATATTGACGGTGTGCAACACGTCTATTTGGATGGGAATGACGTCTCCAAGGAGATCCGTGAGCACAGAATGAGCAAGGCGGCATCCGATATCTCGAGGATCCCTGCTGTCAGGCTGAAACTTGTAGATATGCAGCGCGCTCTCGCCGCGAAATACGACTGCGTGCTCGACGGACGTGATATCACTTCCTACGTTTTGCCGGATGCCGAATATAAATTCTTTATCACCGCGAGTCCCGAAGTTAGGGCAAAACGCCGCTTTGACGAGCTCGCCGCAAAGGGAGAAACCATTGATTTTTCCGTACTTTTGGAGGATATAAAGAAACGAGACTATAACGATAGTCACAGAGACTTCGCGCCTCTGACGAGGACGGCGGACAGCACCTATATCGATACGAGTGATATGACGATCGAGCAAGTCCTCCAAAAGGTGCTCTCCTATATCGAGGAGTAAAATAATGTATCGTTTTATCCGCTGTATAGCGACGCCGTTCATCTCTCTGATCCATCCGACGACGATCATCAATAAGGAAAAGTTTACCGACGAAAGCGCCATCGTGTGCTGCAATCACTACGCATCGTCGGACGTTCTCGTCGTCGCATCCAAACTGATGAAGAAAGAGTTGAACGTTCTCGCGAAAGCGGAGCTATTTAAGGGGCGTTTCTCCTCGTGGTTCCTGACTAAACTCGGCGCGATCAAAGTGAACCGCGGAACTCCCGAAGTATCCGTGCATAAAGAGATATTACAGCGCTTAAAGCGGGGAAGTCAGATCTTGATCTTTCCCGAGGGTACGAGGAACCTTGAAGGAACGCACGAAATGGCGGAGTTTAAGTCGGGCGCAGGGGTGTACGCGATCAAGGCGAAAGTACCGATTATCCCCTTGATGTTTCACCATCAGAGCAAACCTTTCCGCCGCAATTATCTGATTGTTGGCGATAAGATCGATTTGTCGGAATTTTACGGCAAAAACTTGCATGACGTAAAGGATGAGGTCGCGGCTTTTTTGCACGAAAAAATGGAAGAATTACATCGTGAACTCGACGCTAAAGTGGCGGAATTGACCGCTCCCAAGACGAATGAGTGAGATCATCATCGCAAAGCACGCAGGACTTTGCTCGGGAGTCGAGAGGGCGATCGATCTCGCTCTCGGTGCGAAAGTCGCCCCCGTCAGACTCCTTGGGAATATCGCACATAACGAGCGAGTCATCGCGATGCTTGCCGACGCCCATCGCGAAGTCATCGATGAGAGCGATCTTAGCGCGATCAAGGGAGGCAGCGTCGTTATCAGGGCGCACGGCGTGTCGCCGAGCGTATATCAAAAACTGCGTTCTATCGGCGTGGAGATCATAGACGCTACCTGTCCGTTTGTAAAGAAGATACACGATATCGTGACCGAATACGACGCCAAAGGATATCGGGTGATCATCGTCGGTGATCCTACGCATCCCGAGGTGATCGGGACGAAAGGGTACGCAAAAGAGTGCGATGTGATCGATTCTCTCGAAAGTGCGAAAAAAGTCATTTTTGATCCGAAAAGGGACTATATTTTGGTTTGTCAGACTACTTTTTCGGAAAATAAAGCAAATAATATAATAAATCATTTAAAAAACACTATTAAATCACTTGCTATAAATCAAACAATTTGTTATACTACGAAAGAACGACAAGCAGAGGCGAAATCGCTGTCTTGTACGTGCGACGCCGTTTTGGTGATCGGTAGCGAATCCAGCTCGAATACTACGAAGCTCGTGGATATTTGCAGAGAAGCCTGTGATAGAGTCTACTTGATCCAAAACGCAGAGGACGTGAAAGCCATCGATCTCACCGAAGTACAAAAGATTGGCGTTACAGCAGGAGCATCAACCCCTAAGGAGTTGATCATGGAGGTATTATCAGGAATGAGCAACGAAAACGAAGTGACTCTCCCCAAGAAGGAGAATGAGACGACGGAAGCAACCGCTCCCGTCACAGCGGCAGCAGAAGAGGTCAAAGAGACGAAACCCGTCGCCAAGAAGATGACGATGGACGACGTCATGGCGTCTACCAGCTTTGAGATCAGAGAGGGAATGCGCGTAAAGGTGACCGTCATCAGAAATGACGAGACCGGCGTGTACGTCTCCGGCGTGAAGCTCGGCAAGAAGGATGGCTTTGTAGCTGCTGACAGGTTGACAGATGGCGAGTATAAGCCCGAGGATTATCCCGTCGGTACCGAGTTTACCGCGGTGGTCGTCCCCAACACGAACGGAAACAAAGACTACATCGCTCTCGACAAGAGAAAGTTTGATGAAGTCGAAGAGATGGATAAGGCTTTACTCGACAGTGTTTTCGAGCTCAAGATCGACAAAGCGGTGGATAAGGGCGGCTTGCTCGGCAAGAAAGGCTCCTACACCGTCTTTATCCCTGTTTCTCATATCGAGTTGCATCGCGTAGCGGACGAGGATCTCCAGAGCTACGTCGGTAAGAAGCTTCTCGTCAAGAAGCTCCCCGATAAGAAGGGCGAGGAAGGCGCGGAAGCAAAGCGTCATAGAATCGTCGCCTCTCACAAAGAGGTTTTGATCGCTGAGAAGAGAGCGGCTCGTGAAAAGGCTGAGAAAGAGTGGCAGGAGAAGAAGGCTCGCGAGGAAGAGGAAAAGAAGGCTATCTTTGAGGCAAATCGCGACAGATTCGAGGTCAATAACGTCGTGCCCGGTGTCGTGAAGAGATTTGCGGAGTTCGGCGCATTCGTCAACGTCTACGGTTTCGACTGCTTGGCTCCCAAGACCGAGCTCAGCTGGATCAAGGGTCAGGCTCCCGCCGACGTCCTCGAGATCGGCAAAGAGTATGAGTTCGTCGTGATCAAGGTCGATCCCGAGAACTACAAGGTCTCCTTGTCCTATAAGCTCCTCCAGAAGCGTCCCTATGAGATCGCTCAGGAGAAGTATCCCGTGGGCACCATCGTGACCGGTACCGTTCAGACTATCGTGAACTTCGGTGCTTTCATCAGCATCGAGCCGGGTGTAGATGGACTCGTACACGTCTCCAATATCAGCGATAAGAGGCTCAACTCTCCCGCTGACGTCTTGAAGGTGGGTGATACCGTTCAGGCGAAGGTCATCAAGTTTGAGAACAATCGTATGGCTCTCTCCATCAAAGATGCGCAGGAGACCGGCGAAGGCGAATCTTCCGAGGCAGAGAAGAGAGTGCGCACCAACGCCCGTCCCACCGCTGAGAGAAGGGGCAAAAAGCCTGCCGGCGATGAGATCTCCAAGGAAGAGCAGGAGATCGTCGAGAATTTCGGCACCACCGAGACCGTCTCGAACAACGTGCTGGGTGATCTTTTGAAGAACTTCACTCCCGCTGATGACGACAACAAGTAATCATTGATTTAATACAAAAACTCCGCAGGTTTCCTGCGGAGTTTTTTTGTGAAAAATTCACATTTTTACGAATATATCGAGCAAAAAGTCCATCGCATTATCCGCTACGTCGGCGGTATGATTTAGGTGCCGATAGATCTCATTATACTTGAATATCATCTTGAAATCGTCACTCTCAAAGATCCTCGCGTAGGCGCTCTTAGTCAGGGTCTCCATCTCATTCTCGAGATTTTTCACGAGATAGGCAGATTTCTTGGAGGCTTCTTCGTCCTTTTCCATATTTGAGATAGCGTCGTGTAGGTGCGTGGTCATTTCGAGGAGGGTGGAAGATATGGTGATCAGGTCCTCATTGGGTGTGATCTTGAATAGATGGATCTCGTCCACCGAGGTCTTGATATAGTCCACGATCTCATCGAGAAGGAGGGAGAGATGAAAAAGATCTTCGCGGTCGATGGGGGTGATATAGGTCTGATTGAGTTTTACGATCAGATTTCGCCTGACGGCGTCTGCTTCATCTTCGAGCTGTATGATGATCTCCGCAAGCTCTTCCTTTCCCGTCGTGCAGTATTCCTGCAGTAAGGTCATCGACTTGACGACGTAGGAGCTCTGCTCTTTGAGTAGGTCGAAAAAGTTTACTTTCTTTCTCATAATAGTCCTCCGAGTATCAATTTTGTAAGTAGGTAAAATGTCGCGCCGAAAGCGATGGTCGCAGGCATTGTGATGATCCAGCCGAGTACGATCCTCCTGACGGTCAGCCATCTGACCCCGCGCGCACGCTCGGATATGCCGATCCCCACGATGGTGGAGGATATGACTTGCCCCGTGCTGATGGGGATGCCGAGAGCTGAGGATGAAAAGATAACGACGTTTGTCGCGATCTGCGAGGAAAGAGACATCAAAGGTTTGATCTTATAGAGTTTATTGCCGATCGTGATGATGATGCGATATCCGCCGAAGATCATGCCGAAGGCAAGCGCCGCGCCAAAGACAAAGGGGAGGTAGATTGGGGGCGTGAGGACGTCCGTCAGTCCGATCGTCACGAGCAGGAGATAGATGCCGAAAGACTTCTGTGCGTCGTTGACCGAGATCGCCGAGGATAGCAGAACGACGTTTCCCCATTGAAGCACTTTCACGACTTTACCTGCGCCGATCGAGGCGCGTAGAGCGATACGGCGCAAAAGTTTATTGATCAAAAATCCGATCGCAACGGAGAGAAGCGGGGCGAGAAAGATCATCAGGACGATGCGGAGCAAGACGTTTGTCCACAGGATCGATCCAAAGCCGAAGGCGCCGATCCCTGCGCCGATGATCCCGCCGAGTAAGGTGTGCGAGGTGCTATTCGGTTGCTTGAGAAAGAAGGTGATGACACTCCACAAGATAGAGGACAATAGGGCGGAGAGGATAAAGATAAAAGCGGACTTTTGATCGATCCCTTCGTATGCAGTGGCGTCGATCATTCCATTGCCGATCGTCGCGGCGACACTCATATCCTTTACGAGAAAATACATGACGACGACGGTCGCAAACTGTATCGCCGCACTCAAATAGATCGCGAAGCGAGGATTCATCGCTTTCGTTGTGATCGAAGTGGCGACGGCATTGGAACCGTCTGTATAACCCATATAAAACGTATATACGGCTGTCAAAATCAGTATCGTGACGATCATATATTTATATTATAAATATGTTTTATCCCTTGTCAAGATGCTCCGATCCTTCTTTTTCTCATATTTATAGTGTTATCTCTTTGCTATCTCCATTGTAAAGATGTTATAATAAGCACGGAGAAACGTATGAAATACTTATCGGTAGATCTCGAAGCTTGTAATATGTTTGTTAGAGGGAGCGTCTTCAGCTGCGGAATGGTACTCGCAGATGAGAACTTCAACATCATCTTCAAGCGCAATTATTGGATCAATCCTCTCTGCCGATTTGCGATGAAATTTCGTAAACCAATTGATTTCAAGGTGAATAAGTCCGATCTCGAGGATAAGCCAACATTTGCGGAGCTTCGCGATGAACTCGCATCCTATCTCGAGGATAAGGATACGATCGTTATGGCGCATTCTGCAAATAACGATATGCTTATGTTTAACGAAGCGTGCAAGCGCGCACGCGTAAAGCCTTTTGAGTTTCGTTTTATATGCACGCAGATGATCTATTCCGCAGTGTATGACGTGGAAAACGGCGTCGGGCTGGACAAAGTGTCCGTACAGCTCGGCCGTACGTCGGAGTTTACCCATCATCAAGCGGATGATGACTCCGAGATGGCTCTCTACCTCTTGCAGCATTGTCTCCAAAAGACGGGATTATCCTTTAACGAGATGATCAAGCGTTACGGTATCACGCCGGGCAGGATGCAAAACGGCTCCTTTGTCCCGATGCGTTGCGCCGAGATCGGGAAACTCCGCGCAAGACGTAAACAAAAAGCCTTTGCGCTGCAACGTCGCTGGCAAAAGGAAGTAAAGAAGGGGGGCGTCATCACGATGCACCTCGATCCTCGCTTCTTTGATCTGATGAAATCCGGGTCAAAGACCATCGAGCTACGTCTCTCCGATATGAAAAGAGACTCGATCAATGTCGGCGATACCATCTATTTCATCCGCACGAGCCATACACCCGCGATCATGAAGGTCAACGTGACCGAGATCGAGAGATTTGACTCCCTCGAGAGCGCATACGACGCCCTCGATCACGCGGCGATCGGGTTTCGTGACGTCGGGATCCTCGAGTTTTTGGAGAGAATGTATGCACTTTATCCCAAAGAAAACGATCTCGATCGGGAAGTGGTTGCCTTCCACGTCAAAGTCGCAGAAGAGTAGTCGACAGTAGCTTTTTTCGAGATAAAAAAATCTTGAAAAATTCGCGAAAAAATGTTGACATTCCCTGCGGTCTATTGTATGATTATTAAGTCGCAAATCTTCGGGGTGTAGCGCAGGTGGTAGCGCACGTGGTTTGGGACCATGGGGCCGGGAGTTCAAGTCTCTTCACCCCGACCAAGATGTATCTTGGGCCTTTAGCTCAGTTGGTTAGAGCGGTCGGCTCATAACCGATTGGTCCGCGGTTCGAGTCCGTGAAGGCCCACCAAAAAATATCCGTTAGTAATGCGGTCCGGTAGTTCAGTTGGTTAGAACGCCAGCCTGTCACGCTGGAGGTCATGGGTTCGAGCCCCATTCGGATCGCCATATTTATGCCTTGGTAGCTCAGTCGGTAGAGCAGGGGACTGAAAATCCCCGTGTCGGTGGTTCAATTCCGCCCCAAGGCACCAGCCCTGCTGGTGTAGCTCAATTGGCAGAGCAGCTGATTTGTAATCAGCAGGTTGTTGGTTCGATTCCGATCACCAGCTCCACGATGCGGAGAGATTCCCGAGTGGCCAAAGGGAGCAGACTGTAAATCTGTTGTCACCGACTTCGATGGTTCGAATCCATCTCTCTCCACCAAAAA